>JAAFHW010000023.1 GCA_013298525.1 Flavobacteriia bacterium | reverse complement strand
ATGTTACAACATTGCCAAATTTAATAGGTTTGTTTTGTGGTGGAAATTATTTTTCAACATTAGACGTCTCAAGTTTATTAAATCTTGATATTTTAGATCTTGGATACAGTTATAATTTGAACACTTTATTCATTAAAAATGGAAGACAAGAATCTGTAAGTTTATTTAATTGTTTGAGTCTACAATATGTTTGTGCAGATACAGGACAAATAGCAGATATTCAATCACAGTTACTAGCTTATGCAATGCCAAACTCGCAATGTAATTCATATTGTGATTTCACACCAGGAGGAAATTACAATACAATAACTGGTTCAATTACTTTTGACGAAGACAACGACGGATGCGATGTTTTTGATCTACCACAACCAAACATAAGAATTGATATAAACGATGGTACAAATCAAGGAGCAACATTTACTAATAATTCAGGAAATTACAATTTTTATACACAAGCAGGAAGTTTTGTTTTAACTCCAAATAGTGAAAACCCAACTTGGTTCAATGTTTCTCCAACAACAGCAACGATTCCATTTGCAAATAATAACAACAATACTTCAACTCAAAATTTCTGTATTTCAGCTAATGGAATACATCCCGATTTAGAAATTGTCATTGCACCAATAACACCTGCAAGACCAGGTTTTGATGCTATTTATCAAATAGTTTACAAAAATAAAGGAAACCAAACATTATCTCAATTGTATGGTGTAAACTTTTTCTTCAATCAAAATTTAATGGATTTTGTTTCTGCTACAACAGTACCTGCAACAATTGGTTCTGGTTCGTTGTCATGGAGTTATACTAATTTACTTCCGTTTGAAAGCAGAAGTATTTATGTCACTTTAAATATTAATACACCAACTGATGTAAATTATCCAGTAAATATTGGCGATGTTTTACAATTTACAACTTCTATTTTACCAATAGCTGGCGATGAAACTACTACTGACAATACTTTTTTATACAATCAAACAGTAGTTGGTTCATATGATCCAAATGATATTACTTGCATAGAAGGAACTTCTGTTTCTCCATCTTTAATAGGTGAGTATTTACACTATGTAATAAATTTTGAAAACACCGGAACAGCAGAAGCTGAAAATGTTGTAGTAAAAGCCACTATTGATACCACAAAGTTTAATTTGAATTCCTTACAATTACTAAACACATCACATCCTTCTTATGTAAAAATTACCGGAAATATTGTTGAATTTATTTTTGAAAATATTGCATTAGACACTGGCGGACATGGAAATATATTATTAAAAATAAGAAGTAATGGAGCCTTACAATCTGGAGATAATGTTTCTAATAGAGGAGATATTTTCTTTGATTACAATGCACCAATCGATACAGGAATTGCAAATACAGTATTTCAATCATTAAATAATAGTGCGTTTGAAAAAGACAATTCGATTGTGATTTTTCCAAATCCAACACAATCAATAATTAATGTAAAATCTGAAAACAGCATCAGATCAATACAATTATACGATGTGCAAGGAAGATTGTTGCAAACAAAATTAACAGATGAAACTTCCTCATCAATTGATATTTCAGATAAATCAAACGGAATTTATTTTCTAAAAATAACTTCTGATAAAGGAATTAAAGTAGAAAGAATAGTTAAAGAATAGGTTAAGTTATTTAGTTAATTAAAGCGTGCTTAGGCGCGCTTTTTTATTACAACTATACTAACCTTGCAATTTTTATATTAAAATTAACGAAAACGTTAACGTATTTGTTTTTTAATTCATTTAGAATTCCATAATTTTGTTAAATTATAAATTATCACGATTAATTTCCACACATATTATGTCAAAAACAGCAATATTAGAATATGATGGCCAAAAGTATGAGTTTCCAGTAATTGTAGGAAGCGAAAACGAACCAGCTATCGATATTGAAAAACTACGTGCCTTGACAGGCGCTATCACTTTAGATCCAGGTTATAAAAATTCAGGTTCTTGTAAAAGTGATATTACTTTCCTTGATGGAGAAGAAGGAATTTTACGCTACAGAGGTTATGCTATTGAAGATTTAGCTGAAAAAGCTGATTTTCTTGAAGTTTCCTACTTAGTTATTTTTGGAGAGTTACCAACAAAAGAGCAACTAACTCAATTTGAAAATGATATTCGTAAGTATACTTTGGTAAACGAAGAAATGAAAAATATCATTGATGGTTTCCCAAAAACAGCTCATCCAATGGGAGTTCTATCTTCATTGACTTCTGCCTTAACTGCTTTTAATCCAAAAGTTGTAAATGTTGAAAATGAAAAAGAAATGTATGAAGCTGTATGTAAAACTATGGCTAAATTTTTAGTTATTGCTACTTGGACTTACAGAAAGATGATGGGTTATCCATTAAATTACTATGATAATACTAAAGGTTATGTTGAAAATTTCATGCATTTAATGTTTGAATTGCCAACAGGTCCTTATACACAAAATCAAGTTGTAATTGATGCTTTAGATAAATTATTTATTCTTCATGCTGATCATGAGCAAAACTGTTCTACATCTACAGTTAGAATTGTTGGTTCATCTCATGCTGGTTTATTTGCGTCAATTTCTGCTGGTGTTTCTGCTCTTTGGGGTCCACTTCATGGAGGAGCTAATCAAGCAGTTTTAGAAATGCTTGAAGAAATTCAAAAAGATGGTGGTGATGCCGATAAATATTTAGCAAAAGCAAAAGATAAAGATGATCCATTCCGTTTAATGGGATTTGGTCATAGAGTATACAAAAACTTTGATCCTAGAGCAAAAATCATAAAAAAAGCTGCCGATGAAGTTTTATCTACACTAGGAGTTAATGATCCAATTCTACAGATTGCAAAAAAACTTGAAGAGTCTGCTTTAGTTGATGAGTATTTCGTATCAAGAAAATTATATCCAAACGTAGATTTCTATTCTGGTATCATTTACCGTGCATTAGGAATTCCAACTGATATGTTTACGGTTCTTTTCGCAATTGGTCGTTTACCAGGATGGATTGCACAATGGAAAGAAATGCGAGTTAACAAAGAACCTATAGGTAGACCTAGACAAGTTTATACTGGACATCCATTAAGAGATTTTGTTCCTATGGAAAAAAGATAATTTTTTAAATTATTACATTTATAAAAAACTCCTTGACATAAGCAAGGAGTTTTTTTTTGCGTAAGTATCTAATTATCTTGTTTTTATAATGTAAGAAAAATACATTATATAAATCTTAAAAGATGTATTTTGTCGAATAATTGAGTAAATAATCGGTTTTATTCAAAATTAAATACATATTTTTGAAATAGTAAAATTTACTTCTTGTTTATAGCCCCAAATTAAACAATGAATCTGAATTTATTCATTTATTAACTTAAACCTACACAGTTATGAAAATTAAAAATTACTCTTTTCTTACGTTTTTAGCTTTATTAAGTTTCATATCAACAAGTAGCGGACAGATTACCAACAATACTTTTACAGGTGTTAGTGCTGGTACCAACAATACAGGTAGCTACAACAATGGTTTTGGTTATAATGCATTGATTAATAATACTGGAAATAGCAACAGTGCATTTGGTATCAATACATTGGTTGTTTCTAAAGGTGGTTTTAATAGTGCTTTCGGAAATGATGCTTTAAGTAAGAATTTTTCTGGTGAGTTAAATTGTGCTTTTGGTACAAGAACACTAGAAAATAATATCACTGGTAATAGCAATATTGCTATTGGTCACAGAGCGATGGGAGATTCTTCCAATCCCGGTTCATACAATACAGCTATTGGGTATGCAACTTTATTAAAAAATCAAGGTAATGGTAATATTGCTATTGGATATTTCACACCAAGACACTTATTAACAGGTAGTAGTAATGTTTTTATTGGAAATGAAAATGGAACAAATTTAGTAAATGGTAGTGGTAATGTTTTTTTAGGTAAAGTATTTGTTAATAGTTCTCCATCAACACAAATTATAACAGGAAATGATACTGAAAAAACAGTTATTTTGGCTGATGGAGATGGTGTTCAAAAAATGCTTATTTCTCAGAATGGTAATGTTGGTTTTGGATTAGGAAATAACGTAATTCCAGCTAATAGATTAGATGTAAGTGGAGGTGTTGTTATAGGTAAAAATTTTACTCCAAGAGGAATTCCTTTCCCATTAGCAGGTTCTTTAGCTCCAAAAAATGGATTATTAGTTGAAGGAAGAGTAGGGATTGGAACCAGAACTCCAAATAATAAAGTTGAAATAAAACATGGAGTATTTGGTAACTCAGGTCTTCGTTTTACAAATTTGAATAGTACATTCATTCCAAATACAAGAAATACATCAAATGCTTTTTTAAGTGTTAATGCCGATGGTGATGTTGTTTTACAAGAACTACCTAATTCAATTACAAGTAATTTATTGTCATCAAATGGTAATATTATGACTAGTAATGTAAACACTTTGATTGCAACAGCTCCAATTGTAAATTCGATTAGTAATACTATTAATTCTAACAATCAATTAGTAACAACAGTAAACGGAGTCGAAAGTGCACCAGTTAACTTACCAGTTCCAACTTTTACAGAGTTAGATGCAAGCACAACAAATGAATTGCAAACTTTAACTCAATCTGGAAATACTGTAACATTATCTAATGGTGGAGGTTCATTTACATTACCAACTTTTACAGATACTGATGCTCAATCACTTTCTTTGGTTGGAAATAATTTATCAATTTCTAATGGTAATACAGTAGTTCTTCCAACTTATACAGATGCACAATCACTTACAATTGCGGGTAATACATTGTCAATTTCAAACGGAAATACAATTACTTTACCAACTTTTACTGATACTGATACAGACGCTCAATCACTTTCTTTGGTTGGAAATAATTTATCAATTTCTAATGGTAATACAGTAGTTCTTCCAACTTATACAGATGCACAATCACTTACAATTAATGGTAATACATTGTCAATTTCAAACGGAAATACAATTACTTTACCAACATTTACTGATACAGACGCACAATCACTTTCATTAGTTGGAAATGCTTTGACAATTTCTAATGGAAATACAATTAACTTACCAACAACTACAGTAATACCAGGAAGTAATGTTACTATAACTGGTAATGGTATGCCAGCTACACCATATCAAGTAAGCTCAATAGATACAAGTCTTTACGGAAACAATGGTGTTATCAATCAATCAACTACGACCAATAATAATAGAGTTGTAAATATGAACGATAGAAATATTTGGTTCAATACTGCAACAAGTCCAAATCACGGTAAAATGTATATCGGTTCTAGTTGGATTTATCCAAACAATACCGGAAACTATAAATTATTTGTTGAAGGAGGAATTCTAACAGAAAAAGTAAAAGTAGCCTTAAGAAGTACTAATAATTGGGCAGATTATGTATTTGCAGATGATTATAAATTGATGCCATTAAAACAAGTTGAAGAATTTATAAACAATAACAATCATTTACCAGGTGTTGATTCTGCAGAGGATTTGGCTAAAAATGGCTTAGATTTATCTGCTATGCAAGCAAAACAAATGGAGAAAATTGAAGAATTAACATTATATATAATCGAGCAAAATAAAACTTTAGAAAACCAAAGTAAAGCTATAGAAAATCAGAATAAAGAGATTGAGGAATTAAAAAATCAAATGAAAGAATTAATTCAAAAAAAATAATGAGTCATGATTAAAATATTTAAAATAGTTTTAATTGCTCTGTTGTTTTTTAATTCCAATTCATTGGTTGCTCAAGTAAACGAATATCTTGAGGCAGAAAATAAAAGAGTATCAAGAACAGAACAAACTGAGAAAGAAGTTGAACGATTTATTTCGGATAATTTCAATAAGTATAAGTTAGCCGTTGAGGTTACAGATGAGGTGATTAAACTTCTTAGAGAGGAAGAGGATTTTACAGATATACAATTGGAAAAAGCTCTAATCGATGCAAAACGATATGAGTTAAGAAAATTATTTTTCTCAAGAAATCGTGAAACAGTAGCTGATTACAAAGCAATTGAACTTCCTGCATCTGTGGCTCAAAATTGTGTTAATGGTGATTTTGAAGATGGAACTGCAGGATACACTTTCTGGGCAGATTTGCATCCACAACCAGGGTCTGGAACTTCTTTTTTCCAATCGTGTGCTACACCAACAGTTTTAACAACAACTAATGTACTAGCTCCAACAACAAACAATTTTAATTCAAGAGCAACTGTTATTGATAGTGGTGCTTCGGGTTATCAGCAATTTGATCCTGTTTTAGCAGGTCTTGGAGTCAATGTTCCAACTTTAAATTCTAATGGAGGAACAAAAGCAATAAAGCTTAACAACACTGGCGGAATGGGTTCGTCAGATTTAACTACTGTTTCTAGATACTTTCCAGTTATAAATCAATCAACAATTGACTTCAATTTTTCGTTGGTTATGGATAATAAACCTGGGCATGCACAAGATATTCAGCCTTATTTTAGAGCAAGAGTTTTGGATCAGTATGGCAATGTAGTTGATGAGTTTTGTATTATTGCTAATCCCAACAATTGCTTATTTTCAACAATTAATGTGAATTCTGACAGAAGAGTACTTTATACAGGTTGGATTTGTGCAAGATTAAATGTTGGTGATATTTTAAATCAACCAGGAACAATTGAGTTTTCTGTAAGTGATTGTCAACCATCGGCTCACTTCGGAACAGTTTATATAGATAACATTTGCGGATTTACATGTGCTTCACCTCAATTAGGCGCAATAAATACCAATCCAACTAATATAAATTGTCCAAGTCCAACTAGCATAGTGCCAATTGAAGTTTGCGGTACTTATGCAGCTCCAGCAAATGCAGTTTTAAATACCATTTCAATGCAAATAACCCAAGGTGGAGTAGTAATTGCTACTTTAAACACACCTTCGCAGCTTACAGCAAATACTTTTTGTTTTAGTTTCTTACCGAGTGTTTTTGGAACTAATCCATCCGGAAATTTCGAATTTCAGGTAAATGCCGACTTTAATGTTAATTGTACAGCAGGAACATTTTTATATGAAATATCAGATAATTCTGCCAATGTTGGACCAGATGTAACTTTTATTGATTGTTGTATTCCAACGCTAACTTTAACATCGCCAACGGATGATTGTAACAACTTAGCTATTCCAGCAATAAAGAAACGAGAACGATCCGATTGGATTAAAGCATCCAATATTATTTCTGTCGGTGATAATGTTCAAGGAAATGGTGTCGTTTATCACGCGGAAAATTATGTGGAATTAAATCCTGGTTTCGAAGCCGAATTTGGGTCTCAATTTGCAGCTTATCCTGAAGGATGTTCTAGCACTTTTGTATACAGACCAGGTGAGGAACAATCTGTTTATCAAGAAATCCCAGAAGAAAATATTAATTTAGTAAAACTGGTAAACGGATTTTCTATTATTCCAAATCCATCAAGTAATTTCATTGAAGTTGTTATGAATGACGGTAATTTCAATAAACTAAGTATTGCAACAATAGATGGAAAAATAGTTTATGAAAAGCAAGTGGAAGCAATAAACAAAACACAAGTTGATATTAGTAAATATCCAACAGGTATCTATATTGTTAATGTAATTTCAGATGATGGACAAGTACATACAGAAAAGTTAATTAAAAATTAAAAGTAAATACTTATAAACAAAAGCTTCGTTAATCAACGGAGCTTTTTTATATTTGCCTAATAGCCAAAAGCAAATTATATGTTACAATTAAATGTAAAAAACGAAACTTCAAGATTAAGAGCTGTTGTATTAGGTTCAGCAGTAAATAACGGACCAACTCCAACAGCAGACGAAGCTTACGATCCAAAATCATTAGAACACATTCTCGCAGGTACATATTCAGTTGAAGAAGATATGGTTAACGAAATGGAAGCCTTCAATAAAGTATTTCAAAAATATGATGTGAAAGTTTTTCGCCCAGAAATGATTGAAAATTACAATCAAATTTTTACTCGTGATATTGGTTTCGTAATTGACGATGTTTTTATAAAAGCAAATATTCTACCTGATAGAAATCGTGAATTAGATGCAATTCAATATGTAATTGACCAAATTAATCCTGCTAAAGTCGTTCGTCCGCCAGAGGATGTACACATTGAAGGTGGTGATGTAATGCTGTGGAATGATTATGTTTTTATAGGAACTTACAAAGGTTCTGATTATAAAGATTACATCACAGCAAGAACTAATATGCAAGGAGTTCAATACATAAAAGATTTGTTTCCAAACAAAATTGTAAAAGAATTTGACTTAGTAAAATCCAAATTAGAAGCTCGCGATAATGCACTTCACCTTGATTGCTGCTTTCAACCTGTTGGAACCAATAAAGGAATCATCTACAAAAGTGGTTTCCGTGAAGAAGCAGATTACGTTTACTTAGTAAAATTATTTGGAAAAGAAAACCTATTTCACATCACGCGAGATGAAATGTATAATATGAATTCTAATGTATTTTCAATTGCACCAGATGTTGTAGTTTCAGAAAAAAACTTCACAAGATTGAACAATTGGCTAAGAGAACAAGGTTTTACAGTGGAAGAAATTCCATACGCTGAAATAGCAAAGCAAGAAGGATTGTTGAGATGTTCGACGCTACCTTTAAAAAGAGATTAGAAAAGTCATCGGTTGTCAGTTTTCAGTTATTAACTATGTAAATTGTTGTTATGAGTAGTTATCAGGATTTGGATATTTATAAAATTAGTTTGGCATTGTTTTATGAAGTTCATCCAGCATCATTACTTTTGCCAAAGTATGAAATGTATGAATTAGGAAGCCAAATTAGACGCTCTTCAGATTCAGTAAATTCAAATATAGTTGAAGGTTACGGAAGAAATCGTTATAAGGCAGATTTTATTAAATTCTTAGTGTATTCTCATTCAAGTTGTTTAGAAGCAAAAGGGCATTTAATTAAAATAAAACATTTGTGTAAAGATTTAATTCCTGATATTGAAAGATTTATAACTGACTATGATAATTTAGGTGCGAAAATATTTAACTTTATAAAATATGTTGAAAGCAATTGGAAAACCTAACAACTAATCACAAAGATTGTTAACGGATAACCGACAACTGACAACAGAAAACTAACAAAAAAATGAATCAAACTACAAACTCAATTCTGATGATTCGCCCGGTAGCGTTTAGAATGAACGAACAAACGGCGGTAAACAATTATTATCAAAAAGTCCTTGACGGATTAACTCCTGCGAATGTTAATGAAAAAGCGCAACAAGAGTTTGATACTTTCGTAAACAAATTAAGAATGGTCGGAATCGATGTTACTGTTGTTGATGACACATTAGATCCAGACACGCCAGATAGTATTTTCCCAAATAATTGGATTTCTTTTCACGAAAATGGTGATGTGGTTTTATATCCAATGTTTGCCGAAAATCGTCGTGCCGAAAGACGTGAAGATATCTTAGATATCCTTGAAGCCAAAGGTTACGAAATCAACGACGGAATTATGGATTACACATCTGCGGAAGATGATGGATTTTACTTAGAAGGAACAGGAAGCATAGTTTTAGACAGAGAAAACGGAAAAGCTTACTGCGCACTTTCTCCAAGAGCAGACGAAGAATTATTCATCGAATTTTGTGAAGATTTCGATTTAAATCCAATCATATTTGAAGCATATCAAACTGTTAATGGCGAAAGAAAATTGATTTATCATACCAACGTAATGATGTGCATTGGAGATACATTTGCCGTAATTTGTGCTGATTGTATCGATGATAAAAAAGAACGCAAAATGGTTCTAGACAGTCTTCGTTCTGACGAAAAAGAAATCATTTTAATTACCGAAGATCAAATGAACAATTTTGCAGGAAATATGTTAGAATTGCAAGGAGCAGACGAAAGAAGATACTTAATCATGAGTTCATCGGCTTATAATGCTTTAACAAAAAAACAAATCGCACAATTAGAAGAACACATCACAATTCTTCATTCAAGCTTAGATACCATAGAAGCATGCGGTGGCGGAAGCGCAAGATGCATGATGGCAGAAGTTTTTCTTCCGAGAAAATAATCTTTGTGTTGGCTGAGACTCTCGAAGTCAATATTTTAGAATAAACGAAATCCCAAATTCCAATATGATTACAATTGGAATTTGGAATTTTTTTATTGGAATTTCACTTATATTCCTCTAATAATACTCAAAACCGCACTAATAATATATTGAATACCAATAGCAACTGTCAAGAAACCAACGATTCTAGAAATCGCTACAATTCCTGATGCTCCCAAATATTTAGCCAAATAATGTGCACTTCTCAATACCAAAAATATTAGAATAGAAACCACGAAAATAGCAAGTGTAGAAGACAAAATTTCAGGAGTAGTTTTATGATCTTGATTAAATGCAATCAATAAAGAAATCGAACCAGGTCCAGCCAACATTGGCATTGCAAGCGGCGTTAAAGCAATAGAGGTTCTGCTTTGTAAATCTTCTTCCACTTCTTTACTAATTCCTTTTCGCTTTTTCGGATTGGCGTTTAGTAAACCAAATCCCGAGCTTGCAATCAAAATTCCACCAGCAATTCTTAGCGCTGAAATCGTAATTCCAAAAAAACTCAAAACATATTCACCAACAAAAAAGGAAATCAACAAAATGATACACACATTTATTGCGGCCAATAAGGAAACTCGCGAACGTTCAGCTTTGTTGTAATCTTGTGTTAAACCCACAAAAAACGGAATCGCACCAATCGGATTCAATACCGAAAACAGCGCACCAAGCAAAACAAAAAAAGTATTCAAGAAAACATCCATTTTTTGAAAAGTTTAAATTTTCGACAAAGATAAATAAAGAAGTAACGCATAAAGTTAAAATAAAAACAATTATCCGTAATTTTGCAGAATGAAAAACAAGAAAACTTTAGTTCTTGGTGCTTCCACCAAACCCGAAAGATACGCTTTCAAAGCCATAACAATGTTAGTTGATAAAGGTCATTCGGTTATAGCCATCGGACAAAATCAAGGCGAAGTTGCCGGAATTTCCATCAGAACCAAAAATATTCCTCTAAAAAATATCGATACTGTAACTTTGTACCTAAATCCGGTGCGCCAACGCGAATATTACAATTACATTATCGAAACAAAACCTAAAAGAGTAGTTTTTAACCCAGGAACCGAAAATCCAGAGTTTTATCAATTACTTAAAGCCAATTCCATCAAAGTAGAAGAAGCTTGTACCTTGGTTTTATTGACAACTAATCAATATTAGGAGCGAGTGGTTCGGGCTTTATCAGTAATGGCAATTCCTGCTTTTCGTTCTATCTCGTCCGAAAAGACGAGATGCCACTGCAATCAGGGCTAGAGAGGTTTCCATTTTAATTTTTGATTGAATTTTCCAAAACAAAATTCAGTTCTTCAAATTTGTCAATAGTCATAAAATGTCCTCCATCAACTATTTTTACATCAGATATTACAAATTGAATAGGTAAAATTCTATCCGCAGTACCATGAATGTGTTTTAGATTTTTGTGGATATGAGTGTTCTTCCAGTTTACAATTTTATCAATCGCCCATTTTAGAAAAGTTTCATCTGTATCTTTCAAAATTTCAGTCAACAGATTTTTATTTTCCTTACTATTAATTCCGAAAAACCAAAAACTCAAAAAATTGGATGATTTCATTAATTTAGTTGGAATCAATTTGTGAAGATTTAAGAATCCTGCAAATCGATAATAAAAAGGTATTTCATTTTTACTTTTAGCGGAAGCAATTAAAATTATTTTCTCCGATTCTATAATTTTTCCAACTTCTATAGCCATAATTCCGCCAAAAGATAAACCTATTAAAATTGGTTTTTCTGAAGTAATTTGTTTGGTTAATCTTTTTGCGTAATCTTCGATTGATTCATTCTCAAATGGATTAATCCAATCAATAAAAGTCGCATTGTATTTTGAAAAATTTAAATATTTAAAAACTCTTTTATCAGCACCAAGACCACTAAAAATATATAGATTTTCCATTCCTAAAACTTAGTCTGACTAGTAGCAGGTTTGCTAATAATCAATAATCCAATAAAAGTAATCAATCCGTTAACGATAATCAATTCGTTATCGATTACATAATCTCCAAAAAGAGCAGCTGAATTTTTAGCAATTAAAAAACAAACCAAAGGCGAAATAACACAAATAAAAGGAACCAATTTGTCATGAACCGTTTTCGATTTCATGAACAATCCAAAAGCATACAATCCTAAAAGCGGTCCATAAGTATAACTCGCCACTTTAAAAATCATCGTCACTACCGATTTGTCATTCAGTGAATTAAATATAATAATCACCAAAAACATCAACACCGAAAACCCAACATGAACCAAGTGTCTTGTTCTAACTAACTTTTTATTTCTAATTTCAATTTCTTCATTGGAATTTGGAATTTCACTATTGGAATTTTTACCTTCTTTATCCATTCCAAGAAAGTCAACACAAAAAGAAGTTGTCAAAGCAGTCAAAGCCGAATCGGTTGTAGCAAAAGTCGCTGCCGTCAATCCTAACAAAAACACAACTGCAGGAACAATATTCAAATGATTAAAAGCAATTTCAGGAAACAATAAATCAGTGCGTTTCACACCATCAACCATCGGAACAGCGATTCCGTTTTTCTCAGCGTATAAATAAAGTAAAGCACCAACACTCAAAAAGAAAATATTAATCACCACAAAAATTCCGGTAAACGTGAACATGTTTTTTTGAGCTTCACCAATGTTTTTGCAACTCAAATTCTTCTGCATTAAATCTTGATCTAATCCAACCATGGCAATAGTTACAAAGATTCCACCCAAAATTTGTTTCAAAACAAAGTTACCTTTCAAGTAATCTTCATAAAAGAAAACTTTAGAATAATTACTGTTTTTTACCGCTTCAAAAGCTTCTGTAAAACTATAATCCAAACTATTGCAGATAAAAATAATTGTCAAGAAAACCGATGTAACTAAGAAAAAGGTTTGTAAAGTATCAGTAATAATAATTGTTTTCAATCCACCACGATAGGTGTAAGCAAAAATTAGAGCTAAAGAAATTAAAACCGTTACTGCAAAAGGGATATTGTAAGCATCAAAAACAAAACGTTGTAACACAATTACAACCAAATATAAACGAAATGCAGAGCCAATGGTTCGACTTATCAAGAAAATTGTAGCTGCAGTTTTATAACTCACAACACCTAATCTTTGCTCGATATAACTATAAATCGAAGTCAAATTCATGCGATAATAGAGTGGAAGCAAGACTGTTGCAATTATGATAAAACCAATCGCATTTCCCAAAACAAATTGAAAATATTTGAACTGTAAATCAGGATTTCCAACTTCACCAGGAACGGAAATAAAAGTCACGCCAGAAAGCGCCGTTCCAATCATTCCAAACGCTACCAAATACCATTTAGAATTTTTGTTTGCCTTAAAAAAAGCATCGTTACTACTGTCTTTTTTACTAACAAGATTCGAAATAAGAATAAGAATTCCGAAATAGATAATGATAATCGCTAAAATAGTTCCTGAAGACATAAATGGTTTTTTTGGTTGTGCTAAAATAGAAATATTTGAGAAGAAAGATAATAGAAAATAGAAAAAAGAAAGAACTAAGAATAAATCCTAATCTAATAATCCAAAAATCTAATAATCTAAAAATCTATTTTGTTACTTTTGCCAAATGGAATTTTCATCAAAACTTCTCGAAAAAGCGGTCAACGAAATGGCACAATTACCTGGAATTGGTAAACGAACTGCCTTGCGATTGGTATTGCATTTATTGAAACAACCAAGCGAACAAACTCATTTTTTATCGCAAGCGTTAACTACGATGCGAGATGAGATTAAATTTTGTAAAAATTGCCACAATATTTCAGATGTTGATGTGTGTGAAATTTGTTCGAATGCTTCAAGAAATCACAAAATAATTTGCGTTGTTGAAGACGTTAGAGATGTTATGGCTATTGAAAATACGAACCAATTTAAAGGAATTTATCACGTTCTTGGTGGGAAAATTTCACCAATCGATGGCGTAGGTCCAAGTCAATTGAATATCAATTCGTTAGTCGAAAAAGTAAAATTGGGTTCAATAGAAGAAATTATTTTTGCTTTAAGTTCCACAATGGAAGGCGATACCACCAATTTTTATATTTTCAAACAAATAAAAGAGTGTAATATCAAAACTTCTACAATCGCAAGAGGAATAGCTGTTGGCGACGAATTAGAGTATGCCGATGAGGTTACTTTAGGAAGAAGTATTTTGCAAAGAGTTCCGTTTGAAAATTCTTTGAAAAATAATTAGTCAATATTCTATTCTAACTTTTTTGTTTTTACAATTGAAAAACTATCTTTGTTTGCTAAATTATTTTTGATAATGAACTACAGAATACTCTTTATATTATTTTTTATTGGAATCGTATTTACCTCATGTGTACCTACAAAAGATTTGATTTATTTACAGAATAAAGGAACTACTGATTCATCTAATGTTGTTGCTTCTAACATAAAGCCCTATAGACTTCAAACAAATGATATATTGAACGTTACTATAAAAGCACTTGATGAAAGACTTGTTGAGATGTTTAATAATACAAGCAAAGCTCAAATATCTCCAACTATTGAGTCATTGTTCTTTAATGGTTATACTATCGACGATCATGGAAATATTAGAATTCCGGTATTGGGTGAGGTAAATGTTTTAGGTTTTACTGTTGAAGAGGTAAGAAAAAAAATAGAAGAACAGCTTTTAAAAGATTACTTCAAAAAAGAAGCACAACTTTTTGTAAATGTAAAATTAGCTGGATTTAGATATACAGTTAATGGTGAAGTTATGAGTCCGGGTTCCAAAATATTATATCAAGATAAAGTTAATATACTTGAAGCTATTGCAAATTCTGGTGATATAACAATTACAGGCGATAGAAAAGATGTAGTTGTTATTAGACAATTCCCTCAAGGTGCCGAAACCTTCAAAATTGATTTGACAGACGCTAATGCAATGAAGTCAAATGTGTATTATCTTCAGCCTAATGATTATATTTATATAAAACCATTGAAACAAAAAACTTGGGGTACAGGTAAAACAGGTATAGAATCTTTAGGTACTATTATTACTATCCTGTCGTTGGCAACAACCACTTTTTTATTACTTAAATAACTTAAATTACCAAGAATGTTAGATATAAAAGATTTTTCTTTTTTTGAAAACCAAAATAGCTTTGACTTCAAAGGATTTTTAATAAAAACTGGTAGTTATTGGAAATGGTTCATACTTGGATTGGCAGTGGCATTGACTATTGCTTATCAAGTAAATATAAGAAAACAAAAGATTTATTCTCTTGAAACTACAATAGCTGTAAAAGAACAAGAAAATCCATTATTTACTTCAAATACAAGTTTAGTTTTCAATTGGGGAGGAACTTCAGATCAGGTGCAAACTATTGCAACTACACTAAAATCAAGATCTCACAACGAATTAGTTGTAGATAAGTTAGACTTTTTTATAGACTATCAGCAAGAACAAAAATATTACACAAAAGATGTTTATGGTTCAACTCCTTTCTATGTGAAAATTGATAAATCTAAAAATCAATTGCTTGGCATTCCAATTCACATAGTTTTTGTGTCTCCATCCGAGTATCAGATAAAAGTTAATTTTAAATCAAATTCTGCTTCTGTAATTAATTATAACACTAATGCCAAAGATGTTCAATCTGTTGCTAGCGGAGATTTTATTAAAAAGTATAAAGTAGGACAAAGGGTTAATCTTCCTTTTTTAAATTGGGTTTTAGAAATAAAGGATAATCCAGGTAAATACACCAATGAAAAGTATATCGTCAAAATGAATAATTTTGATGATGTTGTTTCTAATTACAAGAATTTAAAAGTAGCTGTTGACGAAAAAGCTGGTTCAATTTTGAAGTTGTCAATGCAGGGAACAAATAAGGCTAGAATTGTTGATTATCTCAATGCAACCGTTAAGATGTTGATGAAAAAACAATTAGAGAGTAAAAACTTATTTGCAGAAAATACTATAAAATATATTGACACGACTTTGACTCTTATGGAAGGTGATTTAAGAGATTCTAATAATGAGTTAAAAGATTTTAGTAGAGATAAGAATATTGTAGAAATAGAAAGAAGAGGAGAGACTTATCAAAGCCAGATAACAGAGCTTGATATAATCAAAGATGGAGTTGATAGAAAAATTAATTACTACAATACTTTAAGTAGTTATTTAAGAAATAGTAGTGACTATTCCAAGTTGCCAGCACCATCAGTAGCAGGAATTGAGGATCCAAATATACTTAAGAATGTATCTGATTTAATAACGCTTTCAGTAAGAAGATCAGAAATGGCTTATTCTGTAAAAAGTGAATTAATGTTTGACAATATTGACAATGAAATTTCTGCTGTAAAGAAAGTTTTATTAGAAAATATAAATGCAGCAAAAGCAGCAATCCAATTTGAGTCTTCTCAAGTTAGAAACAAGATGAGTCAAGCCGAAAGTAACATTAGACAATTACCAGAGGACAGTCAAAATTATCTAAAAATAATGAGGAAATTCAATCTTAGTAATAGCGTTATCGATGCATTTCTACAAAAACGAAATGAAGCGCAAATTGTTAAAGCAGCCAACCTGTCAGATGTGCAATTTATTGATCCAGCAAAGGATATAGGTGGAGGTTTAATTGGACCAAGAACAGGAATAAATTATATTATTGCAATATTCTCAGGATTAATAATTCCGCTTTTAATAGTGTTTTTAATATTTTTTATAAACAACGCCATTCAAAATACAGATGATATTAGCTCATTAACAAATATTCCACTTATTGGAGTGGTAGGTATGAAACACTCTGATACCAATTTAGCGGTTTTTGAAAAACCGAAATCGGCATTGTCAGAATCCTTTAGGGCAATCCGATCCTCGCTCCAATTTTTATATAAAAAGCAAAAAGTATCGGGAAGTAAAGTATTAATGTTAACGTCCTCTGTCAGTGGAGAAGGAAAAACCTTCTGTTCAATCAATATTGCAACGGTATTTGCATTAAGTGAAAAGAAAACAGTTATTGTAGGATTAGATTTAAGAAAACCTAAGATTTTTGACGATTTTAATCTGAAAAATAATATTGGTGCAGTTAATTATTTAATTGGTCAATCAACATTAGAAGAAATTACTCAAAGTACAAAAATTCCTTATTTAGATGTTATAACATCTGGGCCAATACCACCAAATCCATCCGAACTTATTATGGGTGAAACTATGAGTGAGTTAATGGAGGAATTAAAAGAAAAATACGATTATATCATTCTCGATACTCCACCAGTTGGATTGGTAACTGATGCAGTAGAATTATCAAGTTATGTTGATGTAACATTATATGTAATGCGTCAAAATTTCACTAAAAAAGAAATGGTTAACTTATTGAATAATAGGGTTAAAAGAGATGAGTTGCACAATGTTAGTATTGTTTTAAATGGATTTGAGAACAAAGCTAAATATGGTGCTGGATATGGTTACGGTTATGGCTATGGTTATGGAGCGTATTCTAATGGATATCATGAAGAAGAAGTATCTAGTAATGTTTTTGTAAAATGGTATAAAAGCTTTTTTCAAAAGAAAAAATAAGTGATGAATAAAACTATTCAAAATATATTAATTACAGGAGGTGCTGGTTTTATAGGGTCTAATTTGTGCGATTATTTTATAAAAAAAGGATACTATGTAACTTGTTTGGATAATTTTGCAACTGGACATAGACATAATATTGAGCATTTGTTATCTAATGAACGATTTGAATTAATTGAAGGTGATATAAGGAATCTAGAAACTTGTTTAAAAGCTACTAAAGAAAAAGACTTTGTTCTTCATCAAGCGGCTTTGGGTTCTGTACCTAGATCAATACAAGATCCAATTACAAGTAATGAAGTTAATGTTACAGGTTTTTTAAATATGTTGGTCGCTTCTCGTGATAATGGAGTTAAGCGATTTGTTTATGCAGCAAGTTCTTCTACATATGGAGATTCAGAGGCTTTGCCAAAGGTTGAAGAAGTAATTGGAAAACCACTTTCACCATATGCAATTACTAAATATGTAAATGAATTGTATGCTGATGTGTTTAGTAAAACCTATGGATTAGAAACAATTGGATTGAGATATTTTAATGTTTTTGGGAGGCGTCAAGATCCTAATGGGGCTTATGCTGCAGTTATTCCAAAATTTGTTATGCAATTTATGCGTCATGAAAGTCCGGTGATTAATGGTGATGGAACCTATTCAAGGGATTTCACTTATATAGACAATGTGATTCAAATGAATGAATTAGCGATGATCACTCAAAATAATGAAGCGCTAAATACAGTTTATAATACTGCATTTGGTGATAGAGTGACTCTTAATGAGATGGTTAATTTGTTGAAACAAAATTTATCTAAATATGATGCTTCAATTTCTGAAGTATCGATTTTTTATGGGGCTAATAGAGTAGGAGATATACCTCATTCTTTAGCAAGTATAGAAAAAGCAAAACGATTACTAAATTATAATCCAAAATATTCTTTTTCATTGGGATTAAAAGAAGCAGTGGAATGGTATTGGGAAAATTTAAAATAAAATAGAATGAAAATTACAAATATTTGCTGCATCGGAGCAGGTTATGTTGGTGGACCTACAATGGCAGTTATTGCACAAAAATGTCCACATATTAAAGTCACGGTAGTTGATTTGAATGAAGAGCGTATTGCAAGATGGAATGATGAAAATGTAGACAATATTCCGGTTTATGAACCAGGTCTTGGAGATATTGTTGCACACTCAAGAGGGAAAAATCTTTTCTTCTCTACAGAAGTTGATAAAGCAATTGAAGAAGCTCAAATCATATTTATTTCGGTAAATACACCTACCAAAACTTATGGTTCTGGTAAAGGTATGGCGGCCGATTTAAAGTATATTGAACTTTGCGCAAGACAAATTGCAAGAGTTTCAAAAACTGATAAAATTGTTGTTGAAAAATCAACATTGCCAGTAAGAACTGCTGAGGCAATTAAAAGTATTTTAGATAATACAGGTAATGGAGTGCAATTTCAAATATTATCCAATCCAGAATTTTTGGCAGAGGGAACAGCAGTTGAAGATTTATTGAGTCCAGACCGTGTGCTTATTGGTGGCGACACAACAGAAGAAGGTCAAAGAGCTATTCAATCTTTAGTTGAAGTTTACGCTAATTGGGTTCCAAAAGAAAGAATTTTAACTACTAATGTTTGGTCTTCAGAGTTATCTAAGTTAACAGCAAATGCTTTTTTAGCACAACGTGTTTCTTCAATTAATGCAATGTCTGAACTTTGTGAGAAAACTGGTGCTAACGTAAATGAAGTGTCCAGAGCTATTGGAATGGATAGTAGAATTGGGCCAAAATTCTTGAAAGCTTCTGTAGGATTTGGAGGTTCTTGTTTTCAAAAAGATATTTTAAATCTGGTTTATATTTCTAAATCTTTTGGATTGAATGAAGTTGCCGATTATTGGGAACAAGTTATTATCATGAACGATCACCAAAAAAGAAGATTTTCTAAAAATATAGTAAGTACATTATACAATACTATTGCAGATAAAAAAATTGCATTTTTAGGATGGGCATTTAAGAAAGACACCAATGATACTCGTGAATCAGCAGCTATTTATGTTGCTGACGATTTGATTAATGAGCAAGCAAAAATTGCCGTTTATGATCCTAAAGTAGACTACAAGCAAGTAATTTCTGATTTGAATTATCTTGAGACACGAACTGACGAGCAAAATAGAAAGCATGTAACGTCTTTCAAAGATGTATATGAAGCTTGTGCCAATTCTCATGCTATCGCAGTATTGACAGAATGGGATGAATTCAAAACTTATGATTGGCAAAAAATCTACGATAGTATGCAAAAGCCAGCTTTTGTTTTTGATGGTAGAAATTTATTAGATGCAAATAAAATTAAAGAAATAGGTTTTATTTACCAAGAAATAGGTTCGTAAATTTTAATTGTAAACCACTTTTAAATGGATATAAAAATAGGTATAATAGGTTTAGGATATGTTGGATTACCGCTAGCTAGATTGTTTGCGACAAAATACCCAGTCGTAGGATTTGATATAAATCAAAATAGAGTATCAGAACTTAATAAAGGAAATGATTTCACTCTTGAGGTTGAGAAAGAATTATTACAATCCGTACTTATTGAAAAGCCATTGAGTAAAGTTGGCTTATTTTGTACTACACAGTTAGAAGATATTAAAGATTGTAATTATTATATAATTACCGTTCCAACTCCAGTTGATAAAAACAATCGACCAGATTTAACTCCTTTATACAAATCAAGCGAAACAGTTGGTAAAGTTCTTAAACAAGGAGATATTGTTATTTATGAGTCTACCGTTTATCCAGGACTTACAGAAGAAGAATGTGTCCCAGTTTTAGAGCGTGTTAGCGGATTAAAATTTAATATAGATTTCTTTGCAGGATATTCTCCAGAACGAATTAACCCAGGAGATAAAGAACATACCGTTGATAAGATTTTGAAAATCACAGCCGGTTCAACTCCAGAAATAGGTATAAAAGTTAATGAAATTTATAAATCGGTTATTACTGCAGGAACACATTTAGCTCCTTCAATAAAAGTTGCTGAAGCGGCCAAGGTAATTGAGAATTCTCAAAGAGACATCAACATTGCCTTTGTAAATGAATTAGCTAAAATTTTTAATATTCTTGAAATTGATACTCAAGCTGTACTTGAAGCAGCAGGTACAAAATGGAATTTCTTAAATTTCAAACCAGGACTAGTTGGTGGACATTGTATTGGTGTTGATCCTTATTATTTAGCTCAAAAAGCACAAGAAGCAGGTTATCATCCTGAAATAATTTTGGCAGGAAGACGTCTTAATGATAGTATGGGAGAATATGTTGCTTCTAGAATTGTTAAATTGATGATTAAAAAACGAATTCCTGTAAATCACTCTAAATTATTGATGCTGGGAATTACTTTTAAAGAAAATTGCCCTGATGTAAGAAATACTAAAATAGTAGATGTTATCAAATCATTACAAGATTATGGAATAACAGTATCAGTATATGATCCGTGGGCTAATCCAAGTGAAGTAAGGCATGAATATGGATTAGAAACTACTGAAACTTTGCCTACTGAAAAATTTGACACCATTGTTTTAGGTGTTGCTCATAATGAATTTTTAAATATAGATTTAGAACAATTTAAAAACCCGAACTCAGTTGTTTATGATGTAAAAGGAGTTTTGAAATGTTCAATAGATGGTAAATTATAATATGAAAAAAATAGTAATCACAGGCGGAGCAGGATTTATAGGTTCTCATGTAGTAAGACTATTTGTTAATAAATATCCTAGTTATCACATATATAATCTTGATGCGTTAACTTATGCTGGTAATCTTGAAAATATTGCTGATATAGAGAATGCTCCTAATTATACTTTTGTAAAAGGTGATATAGTAGATGCTGATTTTATTAACGATTTATTTCAAAAGCATCAATTTGATGGTGTTTTACATTTGGCAGCTGAGTCACATGTTGATCGTTCGATTACAGATCCTTTGAGTTTTGTAAAGACAAATGTTATCGGAACTATGAATCTTTTAAACGCAGCAAAAACCATTTGGAAAGACAACTTTGAAGGTAAACGATTCTACCATATTTCTACCGATGAGGTTTATGGTTCACTTGGTGCTGAAGGTTTATTTACTGAAACTACAAGCTACGATCCAAATTCTCCTTATTCTGCATCTAAAGCAAGTTCAGACCACTTCGTTAGAGCTTATGGAGAAACTTATGGATTACCTTATGTAATTACAAATTGTTCCAATAATTACGGACCTTATCATTTTCCTGAGAAATTGATTCCACTTTTTATTAATAATATTATCAATAACAAACCACTTCCTGTTTATGGAGACGGAAAATATACTCGTGATTGGTTGTTTGTTGAAGACCATGCTGTAGCTATTGATTTAGTATTTCACAAAGGAAAAAATCACGAGACTTATAATATTGGTGGTTTTAACGAATGGCAAAATATCGATTTAGTAAAACTATTATGTGTTCAAATGGACTCCAAATTAGGTCGTGCCGCAGGAACTTCAGAACAATTGATTACTTATGTAAAAGATAGGCCAGGACACGATTTGCGTTATGCAATTGATGCCACCAAAATCAATAAAGAATTGGGTTGGAAACCATCAGTAACTTTCGAACAAGGATTAGAACGAACTATCGATTGGTATTTGGCTAACGAAACTTGGTTGAAAAATGTTACGTCAGGCGAATATCAAAAGTATTACGACAAACAATACGAATAGAACTTCGTTCGTGTGATTCTTTTAATACCTAATTGTCAATATAATTAGTTTCATGAATTTGAAAAAAACAATTCTAATATCAGGTATAAAAGGATTTTTAGCAAGTCATTTATTTAATTTGTTGAAAGACGATTTTACAATTTATGGAATTGGAAGAAAAACAGAACTATGGAACCATATTCAAGTGTTTTCTTCTTCAGATTTAGCTTCAATTTCTATAGAACCAGATTTCCTTATTCTTTGTCATGCAGCTGTTTCATCTGGACAAATTAGTTTGGATAAAGAGCAACTTTTTGAAGTTAATGTTTCACTTACTGAACAATTAATTAAAAAGTTTTCTTCTTCAAGAATAGTTTATATATCCACATGTTCTGTATATGATTTAAAAACGGATTTAATTCATGAAGAATCTCCAATTAATCCACAATCGCAATACGCAACTTCTAAATATCTTGCAGAACAAATAGTTTTAGAAACATCTAATGCAACAATAATAAGACTTTCGTCTCTTTATGGAATTGGAATGAAAGAAAATACTATTATTCCCAATTATATTCAACAAGCTATAGGTAGTCATGTTATTACTGTTTGGGGTAAAGGTCAACGAGAGCAGAATTATATTTATGTTGAAGATGCCTGTCAATTTATTATTTTAGCCATTCAAAATTTTGATTTAGTAAAAAATAAGACACTCTTGGGAGTTAGCAAAGAGGAATATTCTAATATAGATTTGGCTTACATTATTGCAGAATTTACTTCAGCTTCAATTGAATTTGTTAATGAAGATAGTGCGCCATCATTTCATTATAACAATCAAAAGACTTGTGACTTGTTAGGATGGCAACCAAAAACCAATTTTAAAGAAGCTATTATTAATTATATTCAATGGAAAAAAGAACAGTTTTAGTTACAGGAATAGGAGGAAACGTTGGACAGGGTATTTTGAGAAATATTCGCTCTTTAAACTTACCTATTCGTTTGGTTGGAACTGATATTGCAAGTTTCACTCCAGGCAATCATTTGTGCAATGTGTCCTACCAAGTTCCTTATTCTTACGATGAGAGTTATATTCCAACGCTTCAAAATATAATTAAAATTGAAAAAGTTGATTTAATTATACCATCAACCGATTATGAAATTTATTATTTATCTGAGAACGCGTCAAAGCTTAATG
The DNA here is from genome assembly GCA_013298525.1 of Flavobacteriia bacterium. Lineage (GTDB taxonomy): Bacteria > Bacteroidota > Bacteroidia > Flavobacteriales > Flavobacteriaceae > Flavobacterium. Next base: position 11,417 of record JAAFHW010000023.1, on the reverse strand, counting down.
CAATTGTTGTAGCAAGTGAAGCAAAAACAGCCAAAGTTTATTTGGATAAATATGAAACTTTTAAGTATTTGTCTTCCAATGGTATTCCTTTTGCCAAATCTTGGATAGCGGCAGAATATGATTTTTCTGAAAAAGAAATTATTGCTAAGCCAAGAGAAGGAAGAGGTTCAAGAGGAATTTTATTAAATCCTGAAAAACCAAATCAATTACCACAAGAATATATGATTCAACCTTTGTCTAAAGGAATCGAAATTACAACTGCAGTTTATGTAAACAAACAAGGAAATCTTCATGGATTGTTTACAATGGAGCGTTCTTTAACGAATGGAACAACAACTGAATCAAAAGTAGTTTTTCAATTTGATGATGAGATTAAAATTATTGCAGAAAAGATGATTGCTCTTGGTGGTTTGGTCGGAAGTTTTAATATCCAAAGTATTGTTACAGATGAAGGCTCAATAGTTCCATTTGAAATTAATTGTAGAATTTCTGGCACCAATTCTATTCGTCACAATTTGGGTTTTCAAGATGTTAAATATGCCATTCAAGAATATTTATTAAACGAAATTCCTGATGAGCCAAAACCAATTGAAGGAATTGCAACAAGAATTTTGATGGATGTTGTTTATCCAAATTCTAACGATTTTGATAAGTTAAACAACAATAGTGTTTCACATATTATTTATTAAATATGATTAAATATATTTTCTTTGATGTTGCTGGCACTTTATTAGGAAAACCATCATTGTACAACAATATTCAGAAAACAATTGAAGATTTTGGCCATGAAGTTTCTCTAGAAGATATTAAAGCCAAGCATAAATTATTGTCGGAAGTAATTCATTTTCCAGATAGGACAGATGAGGATTTTTACAAGAAATTTAATTCAGAGTTGTTGTATTTGCTCGGAATAGTTCCTCAAGAAACATTAGTAAATTCTATTTTCAAAAATTGCACTTATTTACCATGGGAAGCATTTGTAGACACCAAAATCTTATCAGAATTAAATCTACCACTAGGTGTGATTTCTAATTTTAATACTACTTTAAAAGATAAATTACACTCCTTTTTCGGGTCTGTTTTTCAGGATGTTTTTGTTTCAGAAGAGCTCGGAGTTGCTAAGCCCAATTTAGATTTCTATCAAAAAGCATTAGATAGAATTCCTTTTGAAGCTAACGAAGTTTTGTATATTGGTGACTCTATAAAACTTGATTTGGAACCTGCAGAAAAATTAGGTTTTAAGGTTTTAATCATTGATAGAGATAGTTTTTATCCCAATTTGAAAAATAAAATTTCTAATTTAGCAGAAATAACAAACTATATCTAAATGAAGAAACTGTCTTTAGTTGTTCCAGTTTATTATGAAGAAGAAGTTATTCTTCAGTTTTTAAAAGAGACCAAAATTGTGTTGGACAGTTTGCCAATTACCTATGAATATGTTTTTGTAGATGATGGGAGTAAAGATAAAACTGTTGAAATCATAAAAGAACAAGCACAATTAGATGCTAGAATAAAACTAGTTGTTTTTTCATACAATCACGGAAAAGCAGCTGCTGTTTCTGCTGCTATTGCTCACGCTACAGGAGATTATTTGTTGTATATGGACCCAGATTTACAAGATCCACCTATCGAAATTCCGAGATTTTTGGAAGAAATCGAAAAAGGATATGATTTAGTTTGGGGAATAAGAAAAGAAAAAAAAGATTCTTTCATTAATAGATTGTTTTCAAAAATATTTTGGGGTACATTAAATAAGTTTACAGGATTAAATATTCCAAAAGGTATTGCTGTAATGCGAATGTTTAATAGAGATTTTGCTGATGAATTTCTAAAGTACAATGAAACCAATCGTTTTATTGAAGGAATATTTATTGACATATCTAAGCATTGGACAACAATAGAAATTGGACAGCGTGAACGATTTGCTGGAACTTCAAAGTTTAATTTCAAGCGAAAAATGCAATTGGCTTTTGATGCTATTTTTGACTTCTCTGAATTACCTTTAAAGATGACTGTGAAATTTGGAATGTCTCTTGTAGCATTAGGTTTGCTCGGCTTGTTGGTTTTAGTGTTCTTGAAGTTGTTTTTTATTAACTTTCAAGCTGGTTGGCCTTCAATAATTGCCTCAATTATTATCGTTTTCGGATTGCAATTATTTTTTATGGGAATTATTTCACTCTATATAGGAAGGATTTATAAAGAGGTAAAACGACGTCCACTATATTCAATCAAAGATAAAAGTAATCTTTAATGAAAAAAACATTAGCCATAATCGGTTCAGGCCACTTAGGACAGCAAATAGCACATTATGCGTTGTCTGATAATCATTATGAAAAGGTGATTTTTTTTGATGATTTTTCAAAGGAAACACATGCTAATGGTTTTTCTATTCTTGGCAATGTTGATGCTATTGAAAAAGAATTTGCAAAACAATCTTTTGATGAACTGATTATTGGTATTGGCTATAAACACCTTACTATAAGAAAACAATTGTTTGAACGTTTTTCTAAACTTATTCCTTTTGGAAAAATTATACACTCTACTTCTTGGGTAGACGCTACTGCAAGTGTAGGTAATGGTTGCGTTATTTATCCTTCTTGTTGTATCGATGCTCATGCAATTGTTAAAGATAATTCAATTCTCAATATTGCTTGTACTGTTGCGCATGATACTGTTGTTGGAGAACATTGTTTTCTGTCGCCAAGAGTAGCTTTAGCTGGTTTTATTAAAGTGGAAGAATTATGTATTCTCGGAATCAATAGTACTATTATTGATAATGTCTCGATAGTTTCTAAAACCCAACTTGGTGGCGGAACGGTTGTAATTCAAAATATTACACAAGAAGGTTTGTATGTTGGTAATCCTCATCGATTTGTAAGGTAATTTATATGTTTTTTTAACAGAACTTTTTGTTTAAATTATAGTTTGAAATTTTCTTCCAAATATATTTTTCATTTTCAATTATTTTCTAAGTATTCGTGTATTTCATCGATTATAATTGCAGATTGTCGAATACTTGCTTACTTGTATTTTCAATGACATAAAATGTACTATTTTAGTCGATTAAAAATAGCTAATTATATTTGTAGTCAAATAGTTAGCTTTTGAAAAATACACGTCAAATAATACAAAAAGTCATATAAATACTGATGTTGAATAGAAAAAAAACTACATTTATAGTTGTTGCTTCCGTTTTTATGTTTGTTCTATTAGGAATAAGCAAAATTCAAGCACAAGTAAATGCATACACTCTCACACAGTCAGTTATTGGCTACACTCCGCTTTCAGGTGTTACAACAGATGCTTTCGCGGCTCCTTGGGATAACCAAGCAGCTGTTCAAGTACCTTTAGGATTTACCTTTGCTTATGATAGTGTTACTTTTACACAATGTTACATAAGCCCTAATGGTTTTATAACTTTTGGAACTGTTGCTCCTTCATCTACAAATTATGTCCCATTATCTGATAATACAGCTTATAATGGTGCTACTAGTGGTGGGGCAGTGTCAGCATTAGGTACTGATTTAATATCAAGTGTTTCTAGCCCAGCCTCAATTATATATGGTGTTGAAGGAACTGCTCCTAATAGGACTTTTGTGGTTCAGTGGACCAATGCTAATCGAAAAACTGCGGTTGGGGATTTTGATTTTCAAATACGTTTATCAGAAACATCAAATGAAATTCTTTTTTCTTATGGTAATTGTGATACATCTCTTTCTGCAGCAACAGTAAATGTCCAAGTTGGATTGAGAGGTCAAAATAATGACTTTGCACAAGGAAATGTTTTTAATCGTTTCCAAGGAAGTAGTCAACTATGGGATGTTGTTGGTGCCACCATAAATGGAACTATAAATACGCATACACTTTTAACTAATTCATCGGCTTATCCTCCTTTTGGATTTCAGTATTTGTATGTACCAGGTCCACCTTGTGTGACACCACCAAGTCAACCAACAGCTTTAATTATTGGTGGAACTAGTATTACAAGTACAACTTTTGTAGGAAATTCTTTTACTGCAGCAAGTCCAGCTCCATCCAAATATTTAATCGTTAGAAGTACTGTAAATACTCCGCCTACTGCTGCAACTTTCATTAATAGAAATATTTATTCTGTTGGGTTTAATTATGGTACCGCACCTGTTTATAGAGTTGTTTCCAATTCTAATTTAACAACCTTTAATCAAACAGGATTAGTATCTAATACAACCTATTATTATTGGGTTATTTCTTATAATGAGAAATGTTCTGGAGGTCCATTTTATAATTTAACAAATCCACTTTTTGGATCTGCAACAACTTGTTTTCAATCAACAACAGCTTTAGCAGCAACCGCAGTTGGAGGAAATGAATTTACAGCCAATTGGTCAGCAGTGGCTGGAGCTACAGGTTATGAAATTGATATATCTACAAGCAGCACCTTCGCAACGTTTCTGCCAGGTTATAATAATCTAACTTTAAGTTCGGCAGTAACTTCACTTGCTGTGACAGGTTTGTTACCATTTACTACTTATTATTATAGAGTAAGAGCATTAGGCCCAGGTTGCATAATCAATAGTGCTACTATAACAGTTGCAACAACTTGTGGGTTTTATAATATTCCTTATGTTCAAAATTTTGATACTACACCTGTTGGTTCTGCACCAACATGCTTTTCTGTATTAAATGTCAATGCTGATACCAATCAATGGAAAACACAAACAGTTAATTTTGCTTCAGCACCACGTTCTTTTCAAATAGATAAGAATGTTACAAGTGATATGAATGATTGGTTTTTTCTACCAGGTTTAAATTTAACTTCAGGTGTTTCTTATCGATTAAAATTTAGTTACAATACAGGAAATACAAGTTCTAATTCTGAAAATTTGTCTGCATATTATGGTACGAGTCAATCAATACTTGGAATGACAAATACATTAACAACTTTAACCGGAATTGATAATAGTTTTTATGAAACCACAACTGTAGATTTTACACCGCTTAGTTCAGGTGTTTTTTATATTGGATTTAAAGGTTATAGTATCGCTAATCAAACTTATATTGCAATCGATGATATTAGTGTAACTTTGTCGCCGTCTTGTATTGAACCTACAGAGGTTATTTCTTCAACGATTACAGCTACTTCAGCAACATTAAATTGGATTCCATCAACAGCACCACCAGCACAAGGATATGAATATTTTATTTCTACAACAGCAACACCGCCAACCTTAGCTACAATACCTACAGGAATGGTAGGAGCCGGAATAACTACAATAAATCTAACAGGATTGAACCCAAGCACAAGTTACTGGGTATGGTTAAGAGGTAATTGTTCAGGTTCCGATAAAAGTGTTTGGTCTGTTGAAGAAACTTTTAATACAGAATGTTCACCTCCTTTAGTTGTCTCAACAGTTCCTGTTACAAGATGTGGTTATGGAACAGTAAGTTTGGTTGCGAATCCTAGCGTTGGTTCTGCTATTCGTTGGTTTGATGCAGTAACAGGTGGTGCGCAAGTCGGTTCTGGTAATACATTTACTACTCCAGCGATAAGTGCTACAACTACATATTATGCAGAAGCTAGAGCTTTTGGAGCAATAGCTAAGTTAGGACCTTCCAATCCTACTACTCAATTGGGTGTGAAAAGTTTGCAAAATTATCAAGGATTTGTGAGTTTTACAGTTACTTCAAATACTTCTTTGCAGTCGGTAGATATTTTTCCAATTGTATCAGGACAGACTGGTAAATTGGTTATAAGAAATTCATCTAATATAACTCTTGCAAGTTATACTTTTACTACTTCGGTTTCAGGAGGAAATACACTGCAACAGATTAATATGAATTGTAATTTAATTCCAGGCATTTACAATTTGTATTTTGATACTTTGCCTGCTTCTGGACTAAGAATGAATACCACTAATGCTGCTTATCCATATGTTTCTTCGGTTGCAAGTATTGATGGTAATAGTATTGATGGTAATTTCAATTTAGGTGTTTATAATTGGAAGTTTACTACAGAATGTTTATCACCAAGAATACCTGTTGCGGCAACAGTTACTTTGCCACCAGCATTGAGTTTAAGCGCTTCTACACTAACTATTTGTGAAGGTGAAACTACGTCTCTTGTAACAGTAAGTGGAGGTGGAGCTTATGATAGTTTAGTATGGTCTCCAGCCGTAGGTGTTTCCGGAAATATTGTATCTGGATTTACATTTAATCCAACTGTAACAACTACTTACATATTATTAGCTAATCAAACTACTGGAAGTTTATGTGGAACTATTGCTTCTTTCACAGTTAATGTAAACCAAGCACCACCATTAGTATCTATTTTACCTTTAAATCCATCAATATGTCAAGGAACAATTCAACCACTTTTTGGTAGTACTAGTGTTTCAAGCCCTGCTGTTCTAATTAATGAAAATTTTAATGGAACTACAAATAATTGGGTAGTTGCTAATACTTCAACAGGAGGTGATACTAATGCTTCGCAATGGACATTAAGGCCAAATGGATATAATTATATTAATGGTTTTGGTTGGAATGTAACTTTAAATAGCAATGACAATTCGCAATTTTATTTAGCAAATTCCGATTCTCAAAGTGGAGTAGCAGGTACTGTAACTAGAACAACATTAACATCTCCTTCGTTTAATTTAGCAGGATTTACCTCTGCTAATCTTAGTTTTTATCACTATATTAATGCCATTGCTTTTGATAAGTTTGAAGTTCAAATTACTTCAAATAATGGAGCTAGTTGGACTAATCTACAGTCCTATTCAGTTTTGCAAGGTGGACCATCAGCATTTTCAAATGTGGTTGTTGATTTAGTTGCTTATTTAGGTATGCCTAATTTAAAAATTAGATTTAATTATGAGTCAAATTGGGGTTATTGTTGGGCTTTGGATAATGTAAAAGTGTCAGGAACTCTCTCTGCAGCTTTAACATGGACACCAATTACCGATTTGTACTCCGATTCTTTGGCAACAGTGCCTTATGTTGCAGGAACGCCTGCAAGTGTTGTTTATTCAAAACCAACTAATACAATAACATATACGGCAACTTTAACTGGTTCTAATGGATGTTTGAGAGTTGTTACAAATACATTAACGGTTTCTCCTCCAACAGTTGCAGGTGTGCTTTCTAGTGATCAATCAATTTGTACAGGAGTACCAGCTAGTAACTTGGTTTTAACAGGTAATGTTGGTTCTATTTTGCGATGGGAATATGCTAACGACGCTGCATTTACATCAGGTGTAACTAATATTGCAAACACAACTACAATATTAACACCAGCGCAAATGGGTGTTTTTACTACTATTCGTTATTTTAGAGCTGTAATTAAGAGTGGTGCTTGCAGTCAATTATACAGTAATGTAGTATTTGTTGCCTTTTATAATACTACTTGGAATGGAACTACGTGGAGTAATGGTCCGCCAAATGCTACAACACGCGCAATATTTGCTGGAAATTATACTTCATCAGGAGATTTATTTGCTTGTTCTGTTAGAATAAATTCAGGTGCTGTAACCTTTAATGCTAATCACTCTTTAGTTGTAACAAACGATGTTGTTGTTGCCGGTGGTGGTTCTTTAATTTTTAATAATACTGCAAGTTTAGTTCAGGTTAATGATGCTTCAATAAATACAGGTAATATTACTTATAGACGTTCGGCAATGCCTATGAGGCGATTTGATTATACTTATTGGTCTTCTCCAATTGCGAATCAAGTTTTGTCTACTTTTTCTCCATTAACACCTACCGATAAGTTTTTTGTTTTTAATCCAACAATAGCCAATTGGTCTAATGTAGCCGCAGCTTCTAGTATGACTGTAGGTAAAGGATATTTGGTTAGAGCTCCTCTTTCATATAATCTTGTTACAACAACTGTTTACAACGGAAGTTTCGTTGGAGTTCCAAATAATGGTCTAGTTACAAGTCCTGTGTTAGTTTCATTAAGTAATTTTAATTTAATAGGAAATCCATATCCAAGTGCTGTTAGTGCAGATTTGTTTTTATCAGATCCTCTGAATGTTGGAGTAGTAGATGCTACTATTTATTTTTGGACTCACAATACGCCAATTGCTGCAGGTCAATATACTTCTAATGATTATGCTATTTATAATTATTTGGGAGGAACAGGAACTAGTTCTGCGCCAAATACTGGTGTAAACTCATCAGTTCCTAATGGGAAAATTGCTTCTGGACAAGGATTCTTTATTAAAGGATTGTCTAATGGATCTGCAACTTTCTCAAATGCTATGAGAGTTGTTGGGAATAATGACCAGTTTTTTAGAATGCAATCACCATTGAATCCATCAACATCAGAAACAGTGGTTTCAGAGAAACATAGAGTTTGGTTAGATATTGTAGACCAACAAGGTAGTTACAAACAAACCTTAGTTGGCTATGCTACCAATGCAACAATGGGAATTGATAGAGGTTATGATGGTGAATATCTAAATGTAGGGAATTCAGTTGCTTTATATTCTTTAGCAAATTCTACTACTACATTGTCAATACAAGGTCGTTCTTTGCCATTTTCAGATTTAGATGAAGTGCCATTGGGGTTTTATGCAGCAACAACAGGTAATTTTACAATCAATTTATACGACTTTGATGGATTGTTTCTCAATCAAAATATATATTTAAAAGACAAAGCACTCGATATTATTCATGATTTGAAACAAGCTTCCTACGTTTTCCGATCTGATGCAGGAACTTTTAATGAGAGATTTGTTCTAGTTTACCGCAACCAAGCTTTAAATATCAATTCGGTTTCATTTAATGCTAATGATGTTATTGTTTATAAACCAAATCAAGATCTTCATGTCGATGCAGGTAAAACTATTATGAAATCAATTAAAGTATTTGATATCAGAGGAAGGTTATTACTTGAAAAACAAGCTATTAATGCTAATAAAACTTCTTTTAATGTAGGTTCAACTAATCAAGTAGTATTTATTGAAATTACTTCTATAGAAGGAACTACAATTACTAAAAAATATGTAAATTAATTAGGTTAATTTTACTCCAATACAAAGCGCTATTACTTGATTAATAGCGCTTTTTCTTTGTAATACAGTACTTTAGTTTATTTTTTTATAGACAAAAGACCTATTTTATGGATAAACTACTTTGCAATTGAGATTTAACGAGTTTTGGTGCTATTCATCGAGAATATTTTAATTCTCATTAGTACGGCTGTAGTTTTGCTTCAGAAATTTAAACAAAAGCAATGAACACAAATACTACATCAACTTCTTTCATCTCTGAAAACAGAAAGTTTTTAGTTGTTTTATTTATTGTATTTTTATTGTCAAGCGTAGGTATGTTTGGTCAAACAAAAACAGAGGTTACTCCAGTTTGCGAACCAGCTACTATTTGCACAGATTCAGTTCAAGCTATTGCTTTTGAATCTGATGTAGATTTCATGAATTGGTTTATGGGTTCTAAACAAGGTCAAACTATTCAAAAAGCAGATGAAACTGCAACTACAATTTCTAGAAAAAAACAAATTATTTCTTCTGGTGTGACTCCTAATAAAGTGCTTTACAGAACTTTTATGAAAAGAGTTATCAGTCAAGAAACAGCAATCGCGTAAGTTAAGTTAGAATAAGAATATATAGGTTAGTTAGAATAGACCTCCCAATTTGGGAGGTTTTTTTTATTTTCTTAATTTATCAAATGGAGTAATTTCATTTCATCATTTTTTAATGTTAAAATGTTAAAAAAATAACATTAGCATAATGTTCAGATAAATATTGTAAAAAATATATTTTATCAAAATAATTCTTACTTATTAAGGCGTGTTTTTTTAAATGACTATGTTTTTTATCGATTATATTTCACACTTCGTCGATTTGTCAGCTAGACAGTTAGTTATATTAAAATTTTACAAAAATTTAATGTATTTTTATCAACTTATAATAAAAGTATATTACCCTAAATACAAATGCTATGATGATATCATTACAAGAAAAAGTAACGAATGCCTTTTTAAAATCCAACACAATTAAAGCTTTAATGCTTTTATTAGTTGGTTTTCTAGGTGGTAATAATGTAAATGCTCAGGTTGCATCTTATACTGTAGATCAATTGCCTATTACACCTGCATTTACTAGTATTACAACAAACTTATTATTTCCAGGAACAGGAACATTAGCTGCTCCTGCTGGTAATCAAGATAATGGTATGTCAACAGTAGCATTGCCATTTTCTTTCCAGTTTAATGGTTCAAGTTATGCTTCAGTTAATATTTCATTACATGGTTTTGTTACTTTTGGAACAGCACCAGCATTAACAGAAATTACACCAATCTCAAGTGCTGTTGGATATTCAGGAGTAATATCATTATACGCTATAGATTTAGATTTAGTGCCAGCATCAACAACTAGAAATGTATTTCACACAACAACAGGTGTTGTTGGTTCAAGAATTTTTAAAATTCAATGGACAGTTAAAAGATCTGCAAATACAACAACAGCAGTTAATACTGATTCAAACGATTTAAATTTTCAATTGTGGTTATATGAAGGTACAAATGTGATTGAAATGCATTATAATACTTTTAATCCATCAGCTGGAAGTGTTTCACAAGGACAAATTGGGTTAAGAGGAGCAACTAATACTGATTATAAAAATTTAAATTATTCAGCTTTAGCTAACTGGCCTGTTTCACCTGCAACGATGCCTTTGGGAACAGCCAATACTCAAACTGTAGCTTTAAGAAATACAAGTGCTCAAATTTTAGCAACTTCTAATAAACTTTTCCGTTGGACACCAGTTACGTGTTTTGCGCCGGGAGGTCTTAATGTTACTGGTTTAACATCTTCAACAGCAACTATCAATTGGTCAGCTGCAACGCCTGCACCAGCATTTGGATACGAATATTATGTAGGAACTTCTGCAGCACCAACAGGAGTTACAGGAACTACAGGAGCAGGTGTGCTTACGGCAGGTTTAACAGGTTTAACAGCTGGTCAACAATACTATTATGCTGTTCGTTCGGTATGTAGTACTTCGCCATCTAATGTAAGTTCTTGGTCTACAGTTGGTACTTTTACTACTTATTGTACGCCTGTAAATACTCCTTATTATGAGCCATTTGATGGTCCGGTTCCAAATATAACTTCACCATACCATGCTACTGTAGGTTTATTGCTTCCAGTTTGTTCTTCGCAACAAAATATCGGTACAGGAAACCCATGGGTTACTTCTAGTGCAGATTATTATACGGGTTCTGGTATGGATCAAAACATATTAATGTATAATGGTCAAAATCCAGGAAATTCGAATCCAGCAAATGTATGGTTCTATACAGGAGGTATTAATTTATTGGCTTCTAAATCATATACAGTAGATTACTTATATGGAGGAACAGATGTTCCTTCAACTGTTACAAATAAATTACAAGTTGCTTATGGTACATCACCATTATC
>JAAFHW010000022.1 GCA_013298525.1 Flavobacteriia bacterium | reverse complement strand
GAAAAATCTTTTACCGCTATTGGATCATGAATGATAAATTCTAATCGATTTCCTAAACCCATTGGAAAAGCACCAAATTTAACCATTTTCCACGAATTATTTATAGAAATTGGCACAACATAGGCAGAAGGTGCGTATTTACATAATATTTTCAATCCACTTTGTGCGAATTCTTTTGGTTTTCCGTCTTTACTTCTAGTTCCTTCCGGAAAAATTACTGCCGAACGTTTGTGTGTTTCAATATATTCTGATAAACCCTTAATGGTTGGAATAGCTTGTTTTGGATCTTTTCTATCAATTAATACCGAACCTCCATGACGCAAATTGTAAGACACACTTGGAATTCCTTTTCCTAATTCTTTTTTACTTACAAACTTGGCGTGAAATTTTCTTAAATACCAAATCATCCCAATAATATCATACATACTTTGGTGATTGGCAACAAAAATTATTGGAACATCTTTAGGGATTTTATTAATGTTTCTAAATTGAAACCAAGTTCCCAATAGATTGGTACATTTTACTAGGCAAAAATTAAGATAATCTACACTTTTTTTGTGCGCTTGGTAGCCAAACACATTGAAACATATCCATTGAATTGGATGAAAAATTACCAAACACAATCCAAAACATAAGTAATAAATAACCGAAATTGGATAAGAAATTAGCTTTTCCATAAGTTGAAAAAAATTGTTGGCTAAAGTAATAAATATATTTTGGATGGAATTGTTTAAAACTCATTTCTATAAACTTCTTTTACAAGGTTTTTTTATTTATTTTTACAACTTAAAAGCCAAAAATATAGAAAAGATGAGTTCAGAAAAAGATGCAAAATTAAAAGCGTTACAACTTACGCTTGACAAATTAGACAAAACCTACGGAAAAGGAACCGTAATGAAAATGGGCGATAAAGCCGTTGAAGAAGTAGAAACTATTTCTTCAGGATCGTTAGGTTTAGATTTAGCTTTAGGTGTAAACGGATATCCAAAAGGAAGAATTATAGAAATATATGGCCCAGAATCTTCAGGTAAAACTACTTTAACCCTTCATGCTATTGCAGAAGCTCAAAAAGCAGGTGGCATTGCAGCATTTATTGATGCAGAACACGCTTTTGATAGAAATTACGCAGAAAAATTGGGTGTTGATATTGAAAATTTAATTATTTCTCAACCAGATAATGGCGAACAAGCATTAGAAATTGCTGAAAATCTTATACGTTCAGGTGCTATTGATATTGTAGTTATTGACTCGGTTGCTGCTTTGACACCAAAAAGTGAAATTGAAGGAGAAATGGGTGATTCTAAAATGGGATTACACGCTCGTTTAATGTCACAAGCACTTAGAAAATTAACAGGAACAATTAGCAAAACACATTGTACTGTTTTCTTCATCAATCAGTTGAGAGAGAAAATTGGTGTAATGTTTGGAAATCCTGAAACTACAACAGGAGGAAATGCATTAAAATTTTATGCTTCTGTTCGTTTAGACATTCGTCGTTCTTCACAAATTAAAGATGGTGAAAATGTTATCGGAAACCGAACTAAAGTGAAAGTGGTTAAAAATAAAGTTGCGCCACCATTTAAAACTGCTGAATTTGACATCATGTATGGAGAAGGTGTTTCAAAAACAGGAGAAATACTTGATTTAGCTGTAGAATTTGAAATAATTAAAAAAGCTGGTTCATGGTTTAGCTATGGTGAAACCAAATTAGGACAAGGTCGAGATGCAGTTAAAGCATTGATAAAAGACAATCCAGAATTGGCTGACGAATTAGAACTGAAAATCAAAGCATTGATTAAAGAAAATAACGCTTAAAAATAAATTATCCGCTTCGGCGGATTTTTTTTTATATTTATACGCAACCTTTTTATCTTTTTTGCATCTAACAATAAATGAATCATTTTATTATGAAAAAAATAGTTTTTTTAATTGCGTTTTCGTTTGTGTTTTTCTCATGCGATGTGAGTGAAGAACAAACTTATACTTATGAAATAAACCCTGTTTATCAGGTTATTATGCCTACAGAATTTGCCAAGGATAGTATAACGAATATTACCGTAAAATATAAAAGACCTTCATCATGTCATTTATTTAGTAAATTCTATTATGAATCCTATGGCTTTGAAAGAAGTGTTGCAATAGAGAATATTAAAGTTGAACAAGATAATTGTCAAACAGATAACGAAACTGTTTTAGAAATGCCGTTGAAGTTTCTTCCAAATGCTATAGGAACGTATCATTTTAAATTCTGGACAGGAACAGATACACAAGGTGCAGATCATTATTTAGAATATGATGTAGTAGTAGACCATTAAAATAAAGCTCTTGAGTTTAGAACAATTAATACATGATTGTAAAAAAAATGATATCAAAGCACAAGAACAATTGTACAGGCAATACGCTCCAAAGATGTTCTCAGTATGCTTAAAATATTCGCGCAATTATGCAGAGGCTCAAGATAATTTACAAGATGGATTTTTATTAGTTTTTGATAAAATTAATTCGTTTGAATTCAAAGGTTCTTTTGATGGATGGATTAAGAGAGTAATCGTAAATCATGTTCTTCAACAATATAGAAATAAAAGTTTTTTAAGCCCAATAGACGAAGATATTGCTGAAGAAGTTGAAGTTGAAATAGAAGATGGTGTATCAATGGATTTTTTGATGAAAATTATTCAAGAATTACCAGATAGATATCGATTGGTTTTTAATCTTAGTGTTTTTGAGAATTATTCGCATCAAGAAATTTCCGATTCATTAGGAATATCTGTAGGAACATCCAAATCGAATTTATCAAGAGCAAAATTGATATTGAAAGAAAAAATTGAAAATAATACCGGCAGTGTAAAAATGCCTTCAATAAAATGAGTGAAAGAAAAAATATAAACAATCTCTTTCAAGAAAAATTTGAAAATCATGAGGTTACTCCAGAAGAGTTTATCTGGGAAAACATCGAACTCAAATTAAAAGAAAAGAAAAAAAGAAGAGTTATTCCGTTTTGGTGGAAACTATCGGGTATTGCTGCTGCTTTAGTAATTGGTTTTTTTACTTACAACAGTTTGAACACAACTAATGACAATGAAAATTCGGTTGTAAATCAGGAGAAAAATGATAAAGAAAATTCAAATGATTCTGTAAATAAAAACACAAATCCAGTTGTTATAAGCGGAAGTAAAACCATAAATTCTGATAATTCAAAAACCATTTCATCTGATGACAACGTAAATAATGTAGTTGTTGTAAAAGAAACGAATTCGCAATCTGAAAAGAATAATAAAACAAATTCTAAAATAAATAAAATTGACGTTAAGTCAAATAATGGAACTCAGGTTGCTAATTCTGAAATCAATAAAAAACCATTGGTTGAAACTGATAAAATTAAATCAAATTCAGATAGTCAACTTGTAAACAATGGTTCTAAAAAAGATAAGAATAGAAAAACATCGTTGAAATTGAGCAACATTAATTCTACTAATGAAATTGCTTTTGAAAAAAATAACGATTTAAAAGAAAAAAATAAAACTAATAATTCGTCAAGTAACGAAGTTCTAGTTCAACAAGAAACCAAAGAAAAAGAAAAAAATAATAGTGTTATTGATAAAGTTGTAAATCCATCAAAAGAGAATAATTCTATTGTAAAGAATACAACATCAGATAGAAAAACTTCTGTTTTAACACCAAAAACAGATGAACCAATAATTAAAAAAATTGACTCAACATCAATTGCTAGTGTTGAGCCAAATGCGCTGGAAGAATTGCTAATTGAAAAAGAAAAGCAAACAGTTACTGAACAAAAAATAAATAGGTGGCAAGTTACCTCTAATGTTGCGCCTATTTATTTCAGTTCAACTTCAAATGGTTCGCCACTTGACAGCAAATTAGTAGATAATGATAAGGTCTATTCGGCCGAGAATATTAGTTATGGTATTGGTGTAAATTATGCAGTAAATAAAAAAATAAAAATAAGAACAGGAATAAACATTTTAAATGTTGATTACGATACTAATGGGATTTTATATTATCAAACTCCAACGGTAAGTAGTAAACTTAGTGGATTAAATCCTAATGTGCCTGGATCTCTTTTAGTTATTGAAAGCTTGAGTAATGTAAACACTTTATTTAATCGACCAATTCAAAAATTTGAAGGTAGTTTAAATCAAAAATTAGGTTACATAGAGATGCCTCTTGAAGTTACCTACAAAATTTTAGATAAAAATTTCGGAATTGATTTAATTGGAGGAATGAGTACACTAGTTCTTAATAGAAATGAGATTTATCTTCAATCATCAGAATTGAATTTGAAAATCGGCGAAGCAAACAATTTGAACAATGTTCACTTTAGTGGTAATTTAGGATTAGGATTAAAATATGGTTTCTTTAAACGTCTTGAGGCTCGCATCGAACCAGTATTTAAATATCAAATAAATACATTTAATAACGATGCAGGAAATTTCAAACCATTTGTGTTTGGTGTTTACTCAGGAATAAATTATACTTTTTAATACATGTTAGGTTAAAATTAGTTAAGTGGTGTTATTGCTTTCGAGTAATAACGGAAAAGAGCGCTTTAGTTAGGCGCTCTTTTTTATTTACTATAATCTTCCAATTGTTTCAAAATAATGGAATGTATTTCGTCTTTTATAACTTTTTTATCTTCTAATGTTTTTCCTTTTGTATCAAAAAACCTATGCACTTTTGCTCGCATAATTCCGGGACTTCCACTTAAAAAAGTATAAGACATTCTTGTTTTATTATCAGCAAAGGTCATTGGAACAATTGGAATTTGATGTTCTATTGCTAATTTGAAAGCACCATCTTTGAATTCATCCAACATTACAGCTTCATCAGGAACACCGCCTTCAGGAAAAATACAAATACTTAAACCTTGATTTAATCGTTTTTGAGCTCTTGCAAAAACTTCCATTCTACTCTTTTGGCTACTTCTATCTACTAAAATACAAGTACGTTTGTAAAAAAATCCAAAAAGTGGAATTTTAGATAATTCTTTTTTACCTACAAATACAAAAGGATTTTGAGCGACAGAAAGCATCAACATTATATCAGTCATTGAGGTATGATTGGCAACTAACATATAACTTTTACCTTTTTCTAACTCTTGTTCTCTTTCAATTTTAGTATAAAAACCCATCCCTAAAAGAATGCCTTTAGCCCAAATTCTTGCCATCACAAAAAAATAAGGATACCATTCTTCTTTCAAAATTGAAAGTAACAGAAATGGTAACATTATTAAAATAAGCGCACCCATTAAAATGTAAAACCAAACGCGCCAAAGGACCCAAAAAATAATTTTTAGCAATCTCATAGCGTCAAAAATAAGTAATAGTATGCAAATTATACTACAAAGGTTTAACTTTGCATCAAATAAATTTTGATACTGAAATCAATTCAGCAATTATGGCAAAAATACTTACAGGCGTACAAAGCACAGGCACACCACATTTAGGCAATTTACTTGGAGCTATCATTCCGGCAATTGAGTTATCTAATAATCCTGATAATCAATCGTTTTTGTTTATAGCCGATTTACATTCCATTACTCAAATTAAAGATGGTGAAACGCTAAGAAAAAACACTTATAGTACTGCTGCAGCATGGCTTGCTTGTGGTTTAGATATCAATAAAGTAACTTTTTACCGTCAAAGCGATGTGCCTCAAACGGCAGAATTGTCATGGTATTTAAGTTGTTTCTTTCCGTTTCAAAGATTGACATTAGCACATTCATTTAAAGATAAAGCCGATAGATTAGAAGACGTAAACGCAGGATTATTTACTTATCCAATGTTGATGGCTGCCGATATTTTATTATATGATGCAAACTTCGTTCCTGTTGGAAAAGACCAAATGCAACACATAGAAATTACTCGTGATGTAGCTTCAAGATTCAATCATCAAATGGGAGAAACTTTTGTTATTCCTGAAGGAAAAGTACAAGAAGAAACCATGTACATACCTGGAACTGACGGAAATAAAATGAGTAAATCTCGTGGAAATATTATAGATATTTTTCTTGATGACAAAGCTTTGCGCAAACAAGTAATGTCAATTGAAAGTGATAGTACGCCACTTGAAGAACCAAAAAATCCTGATACTTGCAAAATTTTTGCTCTTTATAAATTACTAGCTAATGCAGAGCAAATTGTAAGCATGAAACAAAATTACCTTGGCGGAAATTATGGTTATGGTCACGCCAAACAAGCTTTGTTTGAATTAATCTGCGAGAAATTTAAAACAGAAAGAGAAAAATATAATTACTACATCAACCATCTTGAAGAAGTTGATGCTTTGTTGCAAAAAGGTGCTCAAAAAGCTCATTTAATTGCCAATGAAGTTTTAGGAAGAGTTAGAGTAAAACTAGGATTTGAGTGATTAAACATCACTCATTTCTTTTTTTGATTTCTTCTATTATCACTTCCTGCTCTTTCTGAATTTGCTTAAAGCTTTGCTCTTTTGTGCTTAATCCTTTAGACTCAATAACAATTTTTCCGTTTCTCTCAACTATTATTACATCTTCTTTAAAAGAATAATCATCATTCAGAAGCTCTTTAGCACCATTGGCAAGTATTGTAAATCTTGGTTCAACAATTGAATTACCATGTATGTATAACTTTTCTTTACTATTGTGAAAAGATGCCAATTTTTTTCCAACATAAAAATTAAATGTTCTCTTAAATTCACTGGTTAAATCCAATTTAAAATCCTGTTTAGATTTTATATAATAAGCTTGCTTAGAAATATTTATTGTATCGTAGGCAACTGCATTTTCTAGCAAAATGATATCATAATTTGTTTTATTTGTAAACAACCTGTAATTATAGGAAGTTGAAACAAACTGCTTCTTATAAACATTAGTGAAAGGATTTTGACCTGTTTTTATAGTATCATTATAAGTCAAATTATTCTTCTCTGTTTTGTCATAATCGGTTAAAAACATTTTGAATGTGTCTATTTTGGCTTGTGATTCTGTATAATATGGGTCTAATTCAGCTGGCGTTTCTTCAATTTGGACATTATCGTAGGTGTTATTATCGTAATTATCATAAGTTGAATTAGAATCTGAAGAACATTTATTTGAGAAAAAAGCAACTTTTAATAAAATCACTAAAATGATAAAAAATGTTTTCCACGAAAAAACAGATTTTTCACCTCTACCTTCTCTACCATTAATATTATCAAGAACTACTCTCTTATTTGAAGCAATTGTATCCATCAATTCTTCATCAAATGAACGGTAATTCGACATTGAAATCATAATGGCTTCAGCAAATTCTGAACTTTTGGTTACATTATAAATATCAACTATTGCGTTTAAAAGATGATTCACCTTATCGTCTAATTCTGAACTAACAAAATGGGATAAAAAAGTAAAAAAATGAGATTGCTTGACAAAAAGTAAAGGAAAATAATTAACGTTACTTGCATGCAAACTAAATAAAACAAAATCTAATTTCCCTTCAGCTCTTTTTGCAACTTTATACAACAGCTCTTCTGGAAAATATTCTTTATAAATTAGAAGATCGTTCATTTCTTCATACTTGTTTTCAATAATTTTTTTATCAAAAAAAGTAGTCAAATCATCTTGAAGGTATTTCTCAATAAATAATTTTACTTTATCACCATTTACTTCAATATTTTGTGCTGGAAAATCGTCTCTTAGGTAACTTTTCTTACTGAAAAAATTGTATAAAACTCTAATGTTAGCAATAAATTGAAACTCGGTTGGAAAATATTTTAGAGCTTCTATTAAATTATTGGCAACATTAACATCAATATCAGGGTTTATTTTCTTCTCAACATTTACATGTTTTTCAATTCTAATAATCTCTTCAGAAGTAATTTGAAGAAATGAGGATTTATCAATATTTAAGTTTTCAAATAATTCTATGATATTCATGCGCTTGTAAATTGAAGAAAAACAAATGTAAAATTTTAACGCTTTATTTTACTTGATTTTATTGAAAAAAATAAAATAATTGTAAATTGCCTACTTATTCAAATTAAGTAATAATTCATGGAAGCCATCATCAACCAATTATTTGAAATCGAAAAGAAAGCAACCGAACAAAATCTAGATATTTTTGAACGTAACCTGAACAGGATTCAACACGAACTTGAGGAATTGGGTTATAAAATCATTAATCCAATTGGAAACCAATATGATGAAAGAGATGCCTCAATTGAAGCCAATATTCTAAATCCAAGCGCTAAGAAAATCACCAAAGTTTTAAAGCCTGTAATTTATAAAATGCAAAATGACAATTATGTTTTATTACAAAAAGGTATCGTAATTGTTGAATAATTTCTAGAAAAGCTATGAAAAACATTAATATCGGAATTGATTTAGGCACAACCAATTCTGCCATTGCTAAATATGAAAACGGCAAAGTAACTATCTACAAAAATCCTGTTGGGTTTAAAGATACTATTCCTTCTGTGGTTTCTTTTAGAAAAGGTCGTATTCAAATTGGTGACAAAGCTCGCGAACATTTTTTGTCTAATTCTGAAAATGTTTTTGCTTCTTTCAAAAGAAAAATGGGTTCTGATGAAACCTATTTTGTAAAAGATTTGGACAAACAAATTGCTCCTATTGAACTTTCATCGATGGTATTGAAAGAGTTGATAAATTTTACTCAAAATGAAAATCCAAAATCGGCGGTAATTACTATTCCTGCATCGTTTGACACCATTCAAACTAATGCCACCAAAAAAGCTGGTTACGAAGCTGGATTTGCAGAAGTCGTTTTGCTTCAAGAACCCATTGCGGCTTGTTTGGCTTATTCCAATTTTCAAAATTTAGATATTTCTTCTGAGAAAAAATGGTTGGTTTATGATTTTGGTGGTGGAACATTTGACGTTGCTTTAGTAAAAATTGACGAACGCGAATTGAAAGTAATCGATCATAAAGGGAATAATTTCCTTGGCGGAGTTGACCTTGATACCTTATTTGTAGAGAAAATTATTTGTCCAAAAATGGAAACGCAATCTTCAGAAGACAACCTTTGGAATAAAATGATTTCCGGCGAAGATGCGATTTATAAAAAACTGTATTTCGAATTACTTTTTAAAGCCGAAGAAGCTAAAAAAGAACTCTCCTTAAAAGAAAAAACCAACATAGAAATTGAATTTGACGAACTTGATTTATCTTTAGATTTAGAATTATCTAAAGCAGAATTTGAAGCTATTGTTGCTCCAAAATTTGAAGAATCATTTCAACTCACGCATAAGTTAATTCAAGAAAATAACTTGAAATTTTCTGACATTGAACGCATCATACTTGTTGGCGGAACTACGTACATTCCTTACATCCGACAAGAATTAGAAAAAAGAAGCCAAACTCTTGTAGATTCTAGTATTGATCCAACGACAGCCGTGGTTTTGGGTGCAAGTTTTTATGCTGGCTCAAAACCATCAGAATATATTGAATCTGAAAAAGAAGTAGTTGTTGAACAAGAAACTTTATCGATTGAACTTATTTTTGAACCTCATTCTAAAGATAAAGAAGAATTGATTGTTGCTATTTTACCAACCGATTTTAATGGATTTTATAGAATTACTAGAAGTGATGGCGGTTTTGATACAGGTTTGCTTGCTGCAAATAAAAAAATTGCGGAGTTTGTACCACTTTTAGAAAAAGCTACCAATATCTTCTCATTATTTTTATTTGACCAACAACAAAATCAGGTGTATCAGCATACTTCCATTCAAATTACTAATGGACTTTACAACATTTCTGGTCAACCTTTGCCAAACGATATTTGTTTAGAAGTTGATGAAGAAAGTGGTAAAACTTTTATGGAACGTATTTTTAGGAAGAACGATATTCTGCCACTAAAGAAGACTATTTACAAAACTTGTTCTAAAAATATTCTAAAAAATTCTGACGATAAATTAATCATCAACATTGTAGAAGGTAATGCTGGAAGTATGGTTGGAAGCAACTTAACCATAGGTTACATAGAAATTTGCGGAAAAGATTTTCATCAAGATTTATTGAAAGGAATGGATGTTGAACTGAATTTCAAAATTTCTGAATCGCGCGATTTGAGTATTACGGTTTACATTAGTTCATTAGATTTAGAAATAAAAGAAGTGTTCAATCCGCATGAGCGAACCATTTCATTATCTAAATTAACCGAAGAAATTAAAGTAGTTCTCGATGAACTTTCGGAAGAAATTTACGATAACGAAGAAGATGAAAACTATGAATATCTTGCCAAATTAAAACGAATAAAAGATCATTTGGCGGTTTTATACAATGAATCTTTAGAGATTGTTAATGATAAATCAACAGATAAAAAGTATCAAATTGATGAGATGAAACGTTTAACGATTCAAGAATATGACGATTTGGTGCGCCACAAACATGTCTTGAATGAATTGAGCGAATATCATTATTCTAAAGAAGTTTTCCAAACCTATGCAGAACAAGCGAATCCGCGTCAAATGGAAGAATATGAAAAGATAATTAAAAATGAAGTTGAGTTTTTACAATCCAACAATAAATATTTAATTCGTAAAAAAACTAAGGAATTAGACAGTTTAATTGATTCTGTTTATCTAAAACAAGAATCTCGTTTTATTGATTATTTCTATTATTATCGTTTTAAAGACGAAGACGAATTTACTAACAGAGACAAGTTTTTAAAATTAGTCGAATTGGGTGAAAAAGCTTTAGAAAACAATAACTTGGTGGAACTGAAATCGATTTGCAGTCAGTTTTGGGAACTATTAAAAGTAAAACCAAAACTAAAAGACGACTTCAACAGTTTTGATGGGAATTTAGGATTGAAATAATCTTCTAAACAACTTCAAATAATTTTCCTGGCAAAGGTCGAATAACTCCTTTTAGTTCCATATTCAATAAAATAGATGCGGTTTTAAAAACTGGCAAATCACAATCGAGAGCAATTACATCAAGTAGTTGCTTTCCGTTTTTTATAAGATAATCGTAGAGTTTTTGCTCGTCGCTTTCGAGAGAAACGAAGAGTTGTTTTTGAATTATTTTTTCTTCTTTGGGTTGTAATTCCCAATTGAGAATGTAAAGAATATCAGCTGCAGAGGTTAGCAAATGAGCGCGTTGGGTTTTAATCAAATTATTGCAACCTTGACTAAATTTATCAGAAATTCTTCCTGGAACGGCAAAGACATCTCTATTGTAATCATTGGCTAAATTGGCTGTAATTAGTGAGCCGCCTTTTTCGGCACTTTCTATTACAATTGTAGCTTCACTCATTCCGGCGACAATGCGATTTCGTTTCACAAAATTCTCCTTTTCAGGATTTGATGTACTCCAAAACTCGGTTAGAAAACCTCCATTTTCTTCCATTTTGGCAACATACTTTTTATGCACTTTTGGATAAACTTGGTTCAATCCATGGGCAATCACACCAATGGTTTGCAAATTATTATCCATTGCAGCCTTGTGAGCAACGATATCAACTCCATAGGCAAATCCGCTAACGATGATTGGATTTAATGGTACTAAATCTTCAATTAATTT
Organism: Flavobacteriia bacterium; assembly: GCA_013298525.1. Taxonomy (GTDB): domain Bacteria; phylum Bacteroidota; class Bacteroidia; order Flavobacteriales; family Flavobacteriaceae; genus Flavobacterium. The sequence goes on along the minus strand of JAAFHW010000022.1, from coordinate 25,960 downwards.
TTTGCAAAATTCGGTACCATAAGAAGTAACTTCACGAGTGCCAACAATACTGATTATCTTCTGATTATTCAAATCCATTTTACCTGAAGAAAACATTAAAAGCGGACTATCAATACAATGTTTGAGTCGATTTGGATATTCTTTATCTAGATAATAAATCAAATTAATGTTGTTGTCTTTAATAAAACGAAGTTCTTCTTCGGCTTGTTTAAAAACCGATTTGTCTTTCAAACTTTTAATTAAAGTTTTACCAATTCCGTCAATTGAAGTTAGTTTAGAGGCTTTGGTTTTGAAGATTGATTCGGCATTTTCACAATGAGAAAGCAATTTTTTGGCAACAATATCGCCAACGCCATCTACTTTTAGTAATGCCAATAAGTGCAGTAATTCTGTGTCGTTCATTATATTAAATCTGTATGGTGTGTATAAATATGACTCCAAAAGTAAGAACAATAAAAATTGTTAACAAAGTTTGTTGATAAAATTTTGCATTCCACATTAAATAATTAAATTTGTCATTATGAAGATGGATCAATACATATCACAATTATTATATCGTTACCAATGTGTAACTGTTCCGGGATTTGGTGCTTTTTTGACCGAAATCCAATCGGCGCAATTGCATCAAGATTCACATTCGTTTTATCCTCCAAAGAAATTGATTTCTTTCAATGCTTATTTGAAAAATAATGACGGTTTACTTGCTAATCATATTGCTCAAGCTGAAAAAATGAGTTATGAAGTAGCTGTTACTATAATTGAAAATCAAGTGGCTACATGGAAATCTAAGTTGAATGATTTTGGTGCTATTACAATTAAAAATATTGGTGATCTTTCCTTAAATGCTGAACGAAATTTAGTTTTTGTTCCTTCTGATCAAGTTAATTATTTGACTTCTTCTTTCGGATTAACGACATATGTTTCGCCTGCTGTAAAACGTGAAGTTTACAAAGAAGAAATTGAAGTTCTTGAGGAGAAAGCACCAATTGCTTTTACTCCAGAAAAAAGAAGTTCGGGTAATTTCTTAAAATATGCAGCCATTTTTGTTCTTGGTGCTGGATTACTTGGTGCTGGTGGTTTCTTTGGAAATCAGTATTATCAAAATCAAATACAACAAGAAACTTTAGCGGTTCAAACAAAAGTTCAAAAGCAAGTAGAACAAAAAATTCAAACAGCTACTTTTATCATTAGCAATCCTCTTCCTGCTGTAACGCTTACCGTTTCTGAAGGAAAAATGCCTTACCATGTTGTAGCTGGTGCTTTTCAAATGGAGAAAAATGCTGAGAAAATGTATGATTTACTTCTAAAATTGGGTTATCCTGCAAGAAGAATTCCTCAAAATAAACATGGATTATTTCCTGTAGTTTACAAGAGTTTTTCTTCCTATACAGAAGCTCAGAATGAAATGCAAAGAATAAAAAAATCGCATAATCCAGAAGCTTGGTTATTAATTCAAGAATTATAGAAAAGTCCCGATTTATTCGGGATTTTTTGTTTTTTGTTCCTTTATTAAAATACTATAATTACTACCTTTGCAAAAAAAAACTATGACTCCTAAACATCCAATAGATTCTTTAACAACATTAACTGACTTAGTTTTACCAAGTGAAACCAATCCATTAAATAATCTTTTTGGTGGTGAATTATTAGCCAGAATGGACAGAGCGGCAAGTATTGCAGCAAGAAGACATTCTAGACGAATTGTGGTAACTGCATCTGTCAATCACGTAGCTTTCAATCGTTCTATTCCTTTGGGAAGTGTGGTTACTATTGAAGCAAAAGTTTCAAGAGCTTTTACATCATCAATGGAAATTTTTCTAGACGTTTGGATTGAAGATAGAGAATCTGGAAATAAAACTAAAGCCAATGAAGCCATCTACACTTTTGTGGCCGTTGACGAAACAGGAAACCCAGTTGCCGTTCCGCCATTAGAACCGCAAACTGAGGAAGAAAAATCAAGATTTGATGCTGCTTTAAGAAGAAAGCAATTAAGCTTAGTTTTAGCAGGAAAAATGAATCCACATGATGCTACTGAATTGAAAGCATTGTTTTTGTAAGTAAAAAAGTCCGCTAATTGCGGACTTTTCTTTTTATCTACTTATCCATTGCGATGGATTGGTATAAGTTGTATTTTGAGAAATCATAAACTTCAGCACTGTTTTACCCTCGGCATTGGTTCGCACTTTTCCTAACACTTGTTTAGTCGATACTTTATCACCGGCACTTACATTTACACTTCCAAGATTTTGATAGATAGTAAAGTAATCTCCGTGTTGCACACAAACAGCTTTGTTTAAAGGCGAAATTACAATTACTTTAGTTACTTCTCCACTAAAAACAGCTCTTGCATTAGAACCAGATTCTGTGGTTATTTCGAGACCACTATTGTGAATGATTAAAGATTTATAAACTGGATGTGGTTGATCACCATAACCTAAAGTAATAGTTCCTTTTTCTACTGGCCAAGGTAATCTTCCTTTGTTAGCTTTAAAATTATTCGAAACCAATTGTCCTTCTGGTGTTAAAACAATTTTGGTTGAAGTTTCAATTTTCTTTGTTTCAGCAGCAGTTGTTGTTTTTGGATTGGCTTTTGCTTTTGCTGCAGCTGCTTTTTTATTAGCTTCGGCAATCGCATCACGAATCAACTTTTGAATTTGAGCATCAATTTTTCTGTATTCTTGTTGCTTTTTCTTAATCTCAGCTGTAATTTGCTTTTTATTTTTCTTTAAGCTATTGGCGATTTTTTCTTGTTCCTGCTTTTCTTTTTCTAAATCTTGACGTTGCTTTTCTTGCTCAGCAAGAAGCTTTTCTTTCTCCGTTTTTTGTCCGCTTAGTTTCAAGTTATAATCTGCAAGTTTATCTGTTTTATCTTTGATTTCAATACCTTGCATTTTTCTATAGCTAGAATATTGTTTCATGTATTGCAATCTTTTATAGGCTTGCAAGAAATTTTCTGAAGATAACATGAACATAGCACGACTCTGTTGCGAACGGCTTTTGTAAGACTTCAAAATCATTTCTGCATAATCATCTTTAAGCACTACCAATTCTCTATTCAACTTATTTATTTGAAGTTGATTGATGTACATATCGTTACTCAACAACTTCGTTTGCTTAGCTGTTGTGTTGATTAGTTTCTCTTTCAATCCGATTTTCTCTTTTTGAATTTGAAGTAATTTTACCACCGATTTTTCTTTACCTCTAACTTCTTGAAGCATGCGTTCTTTTTCACGAATTTCTTCTTGAATTTTAGCTTTTTTTTGTTCAAGTTCTTCCTGACTTTGTTGGCTCCAAGCAAATGAAGTAAGTAAAACTAAAAATAATGTGACTAATTTTTTTTGCATAACCATTATATCTTATCAATGTAAATTCTTTCATATCCTTCAGGAACGCTATAAGGAAACGATAAATCTTCGTTGAATGTAACCGTTTTATATTCTATATCAATTTTTGTATTCCCTTTCTTTTGTCGAGCATCAATTGCCAAAGATAAAGGTAAAATCATTTCGTTGTGTTTTTTATAATCTGGATAAGCAATTTGCAACGTTCTATCTTGAAAAGGTTGATTGATTTCTTGTCTTTTTATTAAAAAATTTTCACTTTCAAAATAAAAAGATTTATTGGTTTTCTCCTCAGGCTTTGATTCTAATTTATACAGTTTTTCCATGATTGAAACGGCATATTTTTCTTTATGCAAATCATCCAATGCTTTTCCAAGAAACATATTTTCTAACTTGTTGTAATCTAAATCGGTACCAAGCCATTGGCTTAATCCTTCATAATTACCTTCAAAATATTTGTTTCCAATCTTTTCATAATATTGAACTGATGTTGGTGTAATTAAAGCTTTAGCCATAGTTATCCCTAAAACTCTAATACTTACTAATATCTTTTCGTTTTTCTTTATTCTTATTTCTGCTGTAACATTTTGAGTGTTTTTCTCATCTTCATATCTCGCACCAGCTTTAATATATAATGTAGAAAAATCTGTTTTATTGTTGTAATGATTTTCTATTATTTTATCTGCAGATAAGGTATTATTTGCACTACCTTCTGCCAAAACTGCTTTAGGTTTACAAGATGCTAGAAAAATAACAACTAAAAGGACAAAGTATTTTTTCATGAATAATCCAACTAAATGGCGTGTTTACTTTTTTGTTTTTTGTTTTTCAATTAATTGGTTGGCTTTAGAAAAATATAAATCTTTCTTCTTCATATCTCCCAATCCATTAGACGCTTCTCCCAATTGAAGGTTGAAATTGATTTCTAAAACAGTATCGTCTATTATAAAATCTATTCCAGATTCTAAAACATCTTTTGCTTTTTTATAATTTTTTAATTGATTGTTTGCCAATCCATTATAATAATACAACTGAGGTTGTGTTGGAAACAATTGCAATTGCTCTTCAGATATTTTTGCTAATTTATCAAACTGCAAATTCTCTGTATAAGCTTGCATTAAAAGTAGAATGGTTTCCATATCATCTGTTGCATTTTTTAGATGCATTTCATAATACTTTATTGCTTTGGTCCAATCTTTTTTAGATTGATAAAATTTGGCAATTTCCTTTGCTACTTTTACTTCTTTATCGTTATCAAAATAACCAATTGCTTTGTCTAAATCTTTATCGTATTGTGGATTATTCTTTGAAAAAATCAAAAACTCATTCAAAATACGATGCTTAATTTTCTTATCTATTTTATCACTTGCTAAAACAGTATTCATTGATTTTACTGCTTTATCTCCGTCATTATTATTAATATGAAACTTAAATAAACTAACTTGAGCCCAATCGGAAGTTGGAATTTCTTTTTCTAATTGCTTGGCGATTTCTAAAGCTTTTTCTTCTTGATTGCTTTGAGAATACATGTAAATTAGAGCAATATAATTAGCTTCATCTTTAGGATTCTTTTTTATTTTATCGATAAGATTGGCTTTTTCAGAACCTTGGTATTTAGCATCGCGTAAGATATCAGCTTTATATAATTCGCGTTTTTCAGATTTTCCTACTGTTTCATTTAATTCGTTTATCAAATCTAATGCTTTGTCAAATTGCTGTGTATTCATGTACAATGAAACCAAATCTTCTCTATAATCGGGTTTGAATTCAACTAATTTTTGAACAATAATAATTGCCTGATTAAAATCTCTAGTGTCGTAACAAACGTCATACATTCCAACCCAAGCCCAACGGTTTTTGGGATCAATTTTGGTTACTTTTTCAAAATTATCGTAAGCATCTTTATACTTTTTTTGAGAAAGATAATTTTTACCTAATTCAAAAAACACAATTGGATTTTCTGGTTGAATATTTTTACACTTTTCTAGTGCTTCAATAGCTTTGTCATAGTTTTCGATGCCTTTTTGTTTCAGAGATTCGTAGTAGTAATTTTCAAATTCATCAGAAACAGTAGCAACGTCTTCTGGTTCGGTTTGAGCCAAAAGAACATTTGGAATGAAAAACATTCCGAAAAGGAAACTATATAAAACTATTTTTTTCATCAAATTTTTATTCTAAAACGGAATAATCTCCAATACTAATACTTGTAAAATTACCGTCAAAACTAACGTGATTTCCTATCATCGCATTATCAAGATTTGCGTTTTTAATATGAGCGTGAGTTTGAACCAAACTGTTTTTAATGGTACTATCAATTACATGGCATCCTTTTCCTAAAGATACATTTGGACCAACTGTAGCATTAATTAAAACAACATCTTCACCAATATAACATGGTGGAATGATAGTTGAATTTTCTTGTTTAACATCGTAATCAACTAAATGAATTCCGTCGTTATGAAGGAAATTTAACATTCTGTTGTTGGTGTCAACCGTTACATCTTTATTTCCGCAATCCATCCATTCATCTACTTTACCCGGAACAAATACCATGCCTTTTGCCATCATTTGTTTGATTCCATCATTAATTTGATATTCACCTCCATGAATGATGTTATTATCAAGTACTGATTGCAACTCATTTTTTAAAACGGCAACATCTTTAAAATAGTATATTCCAATCACCGCTAAATCAGAAACAAACTCCTTTGGTTTTTCAACTAATTCGATTATTTCACCATTGGAATTCAAATTTACAACTCCAAAAGCTTCAGGTTGATCAACTTGTTTTACCCAAATTACACTATCTGCATTTTGGTCTAAGTCAAAATCAGCTCGAATTAAAGTATCAGCATAAGCAATTACCGCTGGACCACTTAACGAATCTTTGGCACACATAATTGCATGACCAGTTCCAAGTGCTTCATTTTGATAGTAAATTGTTCCTTTTGCGCCAAGTTTTTCGGCGATTGCAATTAATTCTTCTTCTACTTTTTTACCGAAACTTTCGTGAATTACAAAAGCTACTTCTTCTATTGGTTGATTTAAAACACCAGCAATATCTTCTACCAAACGGTGAACTATTGGTTTTCCTGCAATAGGAATTAATGGTTTTGGAATCGTTAATGTGTGCGGACGTAATCTTGAACCACGCCCTGCCATTGGTACTATTATTTTCATTTTTTATGTTTTTTACCACAAAGACACTAAGTTTTCACAAAGTGCACTAAGTTATATTATTATTTCTCGCAAAGGCGCTAAGGCGCAAAGCTTATATTATCAATTAACTGAAATCTATTTTACGCCTGTTGAACCAAAACCGCCTTCACCACGAGAAGTTTCCGATAATTCTTGAACTTCAATCCATTCGGCTCTTTCGTGTTTTGCAATGATTAGTTGTGCAATTCTTTCACCGTTTTCGATGATAAAATCTTCATTGGATAAATTTACTAAAATAACTCCGATTTCACCTCGATAATCGGCATCGACTGTTCCAGGAGAATTTAAAACAGTAACTCCTTTTTTGGCAGCTAATCCGCTTCTTGGTCTTACTTGTGCTTCGTAACCTATTGGTAATTCAATAAAAAGTCCTGTTTTTACAATAGTTCTTTCTAAAGATTTTAAGGTAATTGGTTCTGAAATATTAGCACGTAAATCCATTCCTGCAGAGGCAATGGTTTCGTAATTAGGCAGTTCGTGTTGTGATTTATTTATAATTTTAATCGTCATGAGTTATTATTTTCGTTTGATGATTTTTAAAAGTGTTTCCTTTTCGTTTCTATAAATGAAATATAAAAATAGCGAAAGTAAAACGATTTTCACAAGATAATTTTCTCTCAAATACGGAATGTAAAAAGCAATGGCTGAAAAGGCAATGGACAAGCCTAAATATTTCAAAATTGTATTAATTTCATAAGGAATTGGATACTTCTTTTGACCCATTTTATAGGATATTATCATCATGGTTCCATAAGCTGCCAATGTTGCAATTGCTGATCCATAATAACTGAATTCTTTGATTAATAAATAATTCAATGCCAAAGTTACTATTGCTCCAATTATGGATATGTAAGCACCAATTTTTGTTTTATCAATTAACTTATACCAAACCGATAAATTAGTATAAATACCAAGAAAGAAATTAGCTAAAACTATTAACGGAACCACTTTTATAGCATCCCAATATTCTTCATTTGGAACTAATGGTTGCTTTAATAAATCAATAAAAACAATAACAAAAAGACTTATAAATGAACCAAAAATAACAAAATACTTTGTGATAGTTGCATAGGTTTGAGGCGCATTTTCATCACTAGCATGACTGAAGAAAAAAGGTTCGATTCCAAGTGTGTAAGCAGTGCGAAACAAAACCATAAACATTCCAATTTTATAACAAGCAGAATAAGCTCCAATATCAGCTTTTGGAACATTCATCCAATCTAAAAGAATTTTGTCAAAATGTTCGTTAATAGCAAATGCTAAACCAGCAATTAAAATTGGATAACCATATTTCATCATTTGCTTCCAAAGATTGAAATCGAACTTCCAATTAATCTTGAAATAATCTGGAGAAAGAACAATAAAAGTCAACAAACTTGCAATCAATCCTGAAACAAATATGTAGCCTACTTTAAAATTTTCAAAATAAATAGTATTAAAAAAGCCTTCCGGATTTGCATCTGCTAATTTGGGTAAAACAATTAAAAAAAATAGATTGAAAAGCATGTTAACCGTGACATTACCAATTTTGATGATAGCATATTGCATTGGTCTTTTAGTGGCTCTTAATCTTGAAAATGGTATGATTACAAGCGCATCAAGAACCAAAATCCAAATAGTATAAGTAATGTATTCTACTTTTATTTCTGCCCAATTTGATAATGTGTTTCTAAAAATTAAAGCAAAAAATAAGAATGACATTGAAGACCAAAAAATAGAAACTGTAGCAGTAGATATTACACTTTTCTTGTTTTCTTCTTTATTATAAAATCGGAAGAAAGCGGTTTCCATTCCATAAGACAATATTACGTTGAAAAAAACCAACCAAGCAAAAACTATTGAAACATCTGCAAACTCTTGTTTTGGTAATTTTTTTACGTACAATGGGTTAAGCATAAAACTTATCATTCGTGGCAAAACAGTTGCCAAACCATAGATTAGTGTTTGCTTAAAAAGATTTTTATATAAACTCAAGGTGATTTTTTTATGGTGTAAAAATAGGGTTTTCGATACAAATTTTCACTAATTAACACGAATTTAATGCGGCACCTGTTTTCAAAAAATTTTATTCTTTGATTTCAAAAGCTACTTGATTTTGAGTTTCATTTGGCTCAGGAACATCTTCTTCTGTAAGCGTCTTTAATGTTTTTTTGGAGAGCTTTTTGATTTTTATAATTCGGTTCGCGTGATTTTGAACGCACTTTTCGAAGAGATTTCTTACTACACGTGCGTTCCCAAAGCTTTCGTTTTTCTTTTCATGAAGTAAAACAAATGTGTCATTGAGTTTCTCTTTAGCATCATTAGTAATTACAAAATCCGATTTTTGGGCAATTGATTCGAAAATCTGTAATAATTCAGAAGGTGAGAAATGATCGAATTCAAAAAAGCGATTAAATCGTGAACGTAAACCTGGATTGGATTCTACAAAAATCTTCATCGGTTCGGTATAACCTGCAACAACCAAAGCCAAATCATCACGATGATCTTCCATTCGTTTGATTAGAGTATTAACTGCTTCTGCACCATAATCGTTTCCTAAAGAATTTTGAGTTAAGGCATAAGCTTCGTCGATGAACAAAACACCACCAATACTTTCCTCGACAACTTTATCCACTTTTAAAGCTGTCTGACCGACAAATCCGGCAATCATTCCTTCTCTGTCGGTTTCTATTAGTTGACCTTTGGAAAGAAATCCTAAATGCTTAAAAATTCTGCTTAACAATCGTGCTACAGATGTTTTTCCTGTTCCTGGTGGTCCAAGAAATACAGTATGAAGTGTTATTTCAGTGTTTTTTAATCCTTCGGAGGTTCGTTTCTTTTGGATTTCTAAAAGATTTATTAATTCAGAAACGTCTTTCTTAACGTTATCCAAACCTATTAATTCGTTTAATTCTTGAAGAACTTTTTCTAATGAATCGTCTATTGGAAGTTGATTTTTATCTAAATTGGATTGAAAAAATGTATTTGCAACAGCATTATTTTCAAATGATTTATCAAATGAAAAGTATAGAAATTTATAAAAATGTTGAATTACTATTTCTAATTGTGGGTTTTTATTTTCGGATAAAACTTTGATAAAATCACTTGAATTTATATTAGAAATTGTGTTTTCTACTTTTACTTTTTCTAGGAAATTTTTAAAATTTGGTGAAGCAACCAATTTATCAAATTCACTTAAATTTTTAACATCAGCAAAATGATTGTTGCGTAAAACATCATAATAATAAGCTAAGGTAAATTGCGATTTCTCGGTTTCTTTTTCGCCTAATTTTCTATAAACTGAAATACAATCGGAAAGAAAAAAATGTTCTGCTTTGAAAAGTAATCCGTTTGAAGCATTTGATTTTACTAGTTCATTTATTTTTTGAATAAACGAATCATCAGCATTTAAAACTTTACAAATAGCCAAGATTGAAATTGTTTCTTGCTCTAAATGTTGTAAAAAATTTGTTGTAAAACCCATGTTGTATTTATTATACGAATAATTATTTATTCTTAAATTGCATAAAATCTTTAAAAATCAAATTTTTATCTTCTATTATATCAATTCCAAAATATCCTTTGCTTTTTGTAATTTCAATTGAATCAACACAAGTCATCAAAGTGTCTTCCAATCGAGAATTCCAAATTATATTTTTACGTTGTCCAAAATAATCAATAACAAATGCACTTTTGACTGTTACTTTATTGCTGTACTTTCCTCCATGTCTTTCTTTATATAAAAAGAAACTTTTTACTGGAATTTTAATAGTGGTTGAATGTTGATCTCTCCAAAAAAAATTTAACCATAGAAATGAAAATACAAGTATTGGACCCAAACATAAACTACATCTTACTGGAATATAAATATATTCTTTTACATCAATAATTTTGTCTTTATTGTAAAAAATGTAAAATCCAGAAACTGCTAAACCAATAATTAAAATGCAACCATAAATCAAATAATCATTTAATAGAGTAATTGGTATGATTAATCCAGAAAATACTAGCAAAAAAATTCCTATAAATATTCCAAGTGCTAGTAAATTCTCTTTCATATTACGAATTCATCATTTGAAGCGCAATTTCTTTATACAATTTATCGTGATCTTCGCATTTTTCCTTCCAACAAATTCCCATTTCACGTAAATCGTATTTGGCAACAATACTTCCGTAGGTTTGCTTTTTGCCGCCAACTGTTGGATAACCAATCACATAAATAGATTGTGCTAATTCAATTGCCAGTTCAATATCGTGTGTAGAAAAAATAACGGTGTTATGATCATGAGTAGAACTCAATAATTCGAATGATTTTTTAACTTCTTCAATGTTTCCAATATCTAAACCAGAAAATGGTTCGTCTAAAACAATTAATTTATCAGATGAAAAAAGTTGTTCTATAATTGCTGTTCGTTGTCTTTGTCCGCCAGAAAGTTCGTTTGGATATTTGTTTTTACACGATTCCAATCCCCAATCTTTGATATACTTCTCTATTTTAGAATCTTGATCTTGAGCTGATAAAGTACTTTTTCTCAAAGCAAATTTCAAGGTTTGACTCACTGTTTTGTGTCGGAACAACGTATATTTTTGATCTACAAATCCAATATCTCCTTCTCTTACAGGTTTTGCTGCATTAAGTTCTTTACTTTCAAAATCTTTAATTAAAATTTTACCTGTATTTGGATGAACTAAACCAGTTAATGTTTTGAAAAATGTAGATTTTCCGCGTCCAGATCTTCCAACAACAGCAATAACTTGTCCGGTATTGTCATGTTTTGGTCTAACCACGTTTTTTTCAATTAAACTGACGTCTTTAATAATTGTCACGTCATCATAAACTACGCTAAGATTTTCAACGTATAAAAGTGTTTCTCTAAATTCGAATTCCATAGCGTTATATTTTTGAATATCTGAATACTGACTTTCTTAAAAAATTGATGAACCAATCCAATCCTAAACCTATTAAAAGAATAATAATTTGCAAGGCAATTATACGACCGTGATTCATGAATTTATCAGAATTTTTAATTAAAAATCCTAAGCCGCCAGAAGCAACTACGATAGATTCTACGGTTACAAGCATCATCCAAGTTATGGCTAAATTTTGACGAATTACATCAATTACATAATCAATTCTTCCTAAAACGATTACTTGCCAAAGCACTTCCCAACGACTGCATTTTAGGGTTTTGGCATGATCAAATTCTTCTTGAGGAATGTCCTTTATAACAGCAATCAATGATGTTGTTAAGAACGTTGTCAAGAAAATTACCAATATCCAAACTTGCATATTTCTGGCATCATGAACCATTAATGTAATGTAAAATGACAATCCTGTGAAAGGCAAAAATCTAAATTTAGTTACAAATTCAGCAACAGGTTTCATCAACGGAATTGGCCAAGAATAAGCAAATAACAAAGCGATTATTGTTGCTAAAAGAATAGATAAAAAACAAAGTTTAAGCGATTGAAAAATATGAACAACTAAACCTTCTTTGTATAATTCTGAAAAACCAGTTATTACTTGGCTTGGTGTAGGAAACAAATGTTTGGTTCCAGACGAACCTATAAACCAAATGGCAAACAATAAAACAACCCAAGAAACTAAGATGATAGTTCGTTGCATTTTGGTTGTATTTTCAAAAGGAATAAAATATTTTAACATCAAAAAAAAGAGTTAAAAAAAGCTACTTAAAATTATGAGTAGCTTTTTGTTATTGAATAAAAATTATTTTAAGAAGGTAACCACAACGCGTCTGTTTTTAGCTTTTCCGCTAGCAGAATTGTTGTCAGAAACTGGTTCGTTTTGACCTTTTCCATCAATTAATTGGAAACGATTTGATGGAATTCCTTTTTGTGTTAAATAATCCACAACCGATTGTGCTCTGTTTTTAGACAATGATAGATTTGAATCAGGATTACCAACATTATCGGTATGACCAACAATTGTAAGTTTAGAATTTTCTGCCTGAATAAGCAAGTTGTAAATTCTCTCTAAATCTTTAGATGAATTGCTTAATACTTCGGCACTTCCTGAGCTAAAATTAATTTGCCATTCTCCAGAGGCCATAACTTCGGTAGCTTTTGCAGAATAATCCGATTTATCAGCAGCAGACGATTCAATATCGTTGATGTTTTTTAAATAAAATAAATTTACTGCTTCATCATAAGAGGAAACTTTCCCAACATTTTCGTTAAATCCAAACGGATTTAGTTCTGTTAAATACGTTCCAACTTGATTGTAAACTGCTTTATATCTGTTAACTCCGTCAGACAAACCGAAATATTGCATAGCATCAGCATAATTAAATACTTTTGATCCACCCATATTGTAAGTCAAACCGTTTTTAGTTCCTTGTTGTCCTTTGAACATTTTGTACCAGTATTCTGCATTTTCAATTTGATACGTATCAGCAACTGCCTCAGAAGCTCTAACTTTCCAATCTTCATAATTCTTCATTTGATTAGAAGCCGTTAATGCCGATTTTAAAATATTGGTTACAATTTCAGGATTTTTAGCTGCCCATTCTTTAACTCCGATTATAGCAGTTGGCATTTGGTTGTTGAATTCTTTTGTAGAAACGATATCAATAAAACCTGTAAGTTTATCGAAAACTGTTTTATCTCCAGGTGTCCAAGTTGCACAACCGTCAATTTTTCTGTTAACTGATTTTCCTGTAAGTTTTCCGTTTATAACTTCTTTTAAAGAAACAGTCCATCCAGTTGTTTGAGATTTAATTAATTCTTCTGCCGATTTCATGTAATCATCATTTTCAGATGGATAAATATTTACTGCATCAGCATCATATGTAGATGGGTCTGGATTTACTTTTAATCCATTTGCAAAACAATAATTAACTGTAGTTACCCAATCTCCATCTCCAAGAACAGTAGAAATAACGGCGCCTTTCATTGATTTTGGATTTGATTTCCAACTTGGTGGACCAATTAATTTATCTTCACCGTAACTCATACCAACAACACCCATAACTTGTACGTGGTATTTGTCTTTTCCGTATTTTTCATCTAATGATTTTTGTACAGAACTGATGTAAAATGGCGCTCCATCTCCCATAATCATAATTGCAAAAACACTTTTATCTGATGTTGGAAAAGCTTCGCCTTTATCAAATTCTTCAATAAATTTCATTTGCATGTTACGAAGTTCTGAAAGCCAATCCTGACGAATAATTTCAAGATTTACTCCATTTTTTTCCATTAAAGATCCTTTAGTAGTTTTTGGACCACCATTAGAAACTATAATTCCAGATTGTCCGTTCCAAGCATAACCTGCTATTCTTACTAGAGGCTTGTCTTTTACCTCAGTGGAAATTTCTTTAGATGGCAATGCTATTTTGGCCGCATTGGTTACATTGTTTACGTCTGTGCTGTTTAATTCTATTCCGTTTAATTGTTTAGAAACTGCGGTTTTTAAACCTGGTGAAATAAAATAAACTGCTGTTAATATTGCTCCAATTCCACCAAGAACTATTAAAAGTTCAGAAAAAGTAGTTAATTTGGTTGTTCTTAAAATTTTTCCCATTTGTATTTAAAAGTTAAATTTGTTTTTGTTTTCAGTTAAAAAATATCCCCAAAGCCACCACTATTCAACTTGTCGTCTTTAGTGATTTTATAATTTGGACTTGTGTATTTTGTAGAATCTGGAATGGTGTTATCGCCAGTTTTAATTTGATCTGCCAATGAATCTAATCTTGAATACAGTTCGTCATTATCTACAGAATATTTAGAGGTCAATGCATCAATATCAATTAGGTTTTCAGAAGTTCGTGCAATATCTAAGGCGATTGTTGACGTTACCACTTCTAATGCATATTCTAATTCCCAATCTTTAGTGAACATCATCGCACTTTTGGCGCTTTCCGTTGCTTCTTTCGCATTTTTAGCGAATTCAAATTCCTTTTTAAGCATTACTACTGTCGCATCAAAATCCGCAATTTTTATGTCAATTGCAGTTCCGGCAAGGGTTAATTTTCTGTCCATTTTACCAAGAACATTCGCTCTTACACCATATTTCTGGATAAAACTTTTGCTTTGCTCATATTGATTTGAAATTCGTTGTGAATCTGAAAGTTTTCTAGCTAATTCACTTTGTAAAGCTACATATTCGTCTGTATCTTTTGCTGCTGCACCATTTAATCGAACCATTTCGTCCATTGCAGATTTCAATTTTTCTGATTGACGTTGCAAACTCAAAACATCCTCTTGAAATGACTTGGCTTCTTTTTCAGATTTAGTAGCTTCAATTTCCATTTCGTTTTTCAAACCCTTAAGCTTGGCTTTGGTGTTTTTAAAAACTTCACGGTTTTTTACCATTTTCTGTTTTTGCTCTTCTAATTCATTAAAAGGATTACTCTGAATTAATGCTTTGTGCAAATTTTTAGTCATAAAACGTAATCCTTTCATAATAACTGGAAACATCATCACTAAAAAAATTAGGAAAACTCCAGTCGCCGAAAGTGCTATGGCTTGACCCAACATTGTAAATAATGGTGGAATAATGTAAGTCCAAGTTAGGTAACCACCAACTCCTAAAAGTCCTAAAGCGAGAATCCAAAAGATAGATTTTTCGCCTTTTTTTAATGTGTTTGAACTTAACGCAATTTCACCTTTAGATTCGTCAAAGTGTTTAAGAATTGGAAGTTCTAAAAGTGTTGTTTTTTCTTGTGCAAATTTATCCATTGATTTTATAAGTATTGATTGATACCGGTTACGATTGTATTAATTGAATCTAAAATTTTCTTTTTTGCCAAATCATTAGCTTCAATTTTTAATTGAATTTCACTGAATTGTTCTTTGTTTTTGAAATCTATCTTTTCAAGTTCGGCTTTATTCTTTTGCAAATCATTTTGAAGTTGAGCGATTTTAGATTCTAAATCACTAATCATTCGTGTCAAGTTTCCTTTTTCGGCAGTGATTGCATCGTTTAAATCCTTCTTTCTAGAATTTCCTGTAGCATCATATTTAGCATGAACTTTTTCAATTTCTTCTGCGTAATATTTACTTTTTTCTAAAAGAAATGATTTAGAAAGTTGCGGATTGATAGTTTTTCCCATCGTAAAAGCCATTTGATAGCTTTGCGGATTGGTTGCTCCAACAGAAATTACCGATTTATACATTTCATAAAAGTCAAAACCTGTTTGATTTAAAGATTCAAAACCTTTTTCATAAACACCAAAAATTTCGTTTAGAAAAGGATTGTTGGTTGCGCTTTCGGTTGGTTGAAATGTAGTTGGACTTTCTGGAAATTTATTTACATTGGAAATTGGTGTGTTTTCTGTTTCTTTTTTTGAAGTATTGTCTGCTTCTTCATTTACAAAAAGACTTTTCCAATTAAAACTTTCTTTTGCCATTTGTTAGATTTTATTTTTAGATAAATAGGTAATGTTAAAGTTATACGAATATATGATTAAAAAGTTACTAATTTTTAAATAGAAATTTTAAAATTTGTAAGAATCTCTTTAAAATCAAGAAAATCCATTTTCGTCAATTGTTTTTATAAAGTGAAAACCTCTTGGAACGTAACCTAGGTTGTAATAGAATTTATGCGCTTCAAAATTTCCTGTAAATGCATCTAGAACGATACAAGTACAATTTAATTCTTTGGCTTTTTCGTCAATAAATTGCGTTAATAACTTTCCGATACCTTTTTTTCGATATTCAGGATGGACTATAAAATTGTCAATTTCTAGGTATTTACCTGTCCATAATTTGGTGCCAAACCAAAAACCAGTTAATCCTACACAGGTTTCTCCATCAAAAACGGCAACTTGTTTATAGCTTTTTGGAATCATATCTGATAGGAAACCTTCATATCGTTCAATAGTCATATTTGGATATAGAAATTTTATGGTCTCTATCTGCGAAAGCATTTCTTGGACTGATGTTAAAACTTGCAATTTCATTTTTAATTATATTCAGATATAAAAATAACAAAAAAAGAGTCAACAAATGTTGACTCTTCCTTAATTTTATTTTGAATTAAATTATCCTTTTAATGCTTCGCATTTTTGAAGATTTGAAAAAATTAAAATTTTTTCCTTATCCTTTCAAAGCTTCTGCTCCACCAACGATTTCTAAGATTTCGTTAGTAATTGCAGCTTGACGTGCTTTGTTGTAAGTTAATTTCAATTGGTTTCTTAATTCTGTAGCGTTATCAGTTGCTTTGTGCATAGCTGTCATACGAGCACCATGCTCTGAAGCAAATGAATCACGAATTGATTTATACAATTGTGTTTTTAACATTTTTGGAATTAATGTTTCAACAATTTCTTCTTTAGAAGGTTCGAAAATATAATCTCCTGTTGAAACTGGTTTGTCAGATTTAACTGGTGCTAATGGCAAAAATTGTTCTGTTTGAACGATTTGTGTAGCTGCATTTTTAAATTGATTGTAAACTATTTCTATTTTATCATAATCTCCAGAAATGAATTTATCTGTTAAGATATTTGTAATAGTTGCCACATTATCAAAAGTCAAATTATCATAGATATCACTATGATTTTCAATAACAGTGTTTGTTTTAACTAAAATATCATTACCCTTTTTGCCAATTGCAAAGATGTCTACTTGTTTACCATTATAGGATTCTGCAACAACTTTAGCTTGTTTGATAACATTAGTATTAAATGCACCACACAAACCTCTGTTTGAAGTAATTGCAACTACTAAAACCTTATTGATTTCACGTTGTTTTGTATAACTTCCGCCAACTTCACCATCAAGAGTTGAAGATAAATTTTGCAATAATTCGGTTAATTTTTCGGCATAAGGTCGCATAGCTGTAATTGCATCTTGTGCTTTTTTCAACTTTGCAGCAGAAACCATTTTCATCGCAGAAGTAATCTGCATCGTTGATGAAACGGAAGTGATTCTATTACGGATTTCCTTTAAGTTTGCCATTTTTTTCTAGTAATTAGTAATAAGTAAATAGTAATTAGCTTTTTACTAATCACTATTCACTTTTCACTTATAATTAATTATATTTCGCTGAAATTTCTTTAGCTGCTTTTTCTAAAACGTCAGTAATGTTATCATCTAACTTACCAGCTTTAAGAGCGTTAAGCGTATCTCTGTGTTTGTTGTTTAAGTATTCGATATAATCGTTTTCGAATTCTTTAACTTTATTTACAGGAACGTTTCTTAACAAGTTTTTAGAACCAGCGTAGATAATTGCTACTTGGTCTTCTACTGTATAAGGATCGTTTACTGCTTGTTTTAAGATTTCAACGTTTCTTCTACCTTTTTCAATTACGTTTAAAGTAACCGCATCCAAATCAGAACCAAATTTAGCGAAAGCTTCTAATTCACGGAATTGAGCTTGGTCTAATTTTAATGTTCCAGCAACTTTTTTCATTGATTTAATCTGTGCGTTACCTCCAACACGAGATACCGAAATACCTACGTTAATTGCAGGACGAACTCCAGAGTTAAACAAATCTCCATCAAGGAAAATTTGTCCGTCTGTAATCGAAATTACGTTTGTTGGGATATATGCAGATACGTCACCAGCTTGTGTTTCGATAATTGGTAAAGCAGTTAACGAACCACCACCTTTTACGATACCTTTCAAGTTGTCTGGTAAATCGTTCATGTTTTTTGCAATATCATCATCAGCAATTACTTTACAAGCTCTTTCTAATAAACGAGAGTGTAAGTAGAAAACGTCTCCTGGATAAGCCTCACGACCTGGTGGTCTTCTTAATAAAAGAGACACCTCACGGTAAGCAACCGCTTGTTTTGATAAATCATCATAGATAATCAAAGCAGGACGACCTGAATCACGGAAATATTCACCAATTGCAGCACCTGCCATTGGAGCGTATACTTGCATTGGAGCTGGATCTGAAGCGTTTGCAGCAACGATAACTGTGTAAGCCATTGCACCTTTTTCTTCTAATGTTTTTGCAATTAATGCAACAGTTGAAGCTTTTTGTCCAATTGCAACATAGATACAAAATACTGGTTGACCAGCATCATAAAATTCTTTTTGATTTAAGATAGTATCGATACAAACAGTTGTTTTACCTGTTTGACGGTCACCAATAACCAACTCACGTTGACCTCTACCAACTGGAATCATCGCGTCGATTGACTTGATACCTGTTTGTAATGGTTCTGTTACTGGTTGACGAAAGATAACTCCAGGAGCTTTTCTTTCTAATGGCATTTCATATAGTTCTCCACCGATTGGTCCTTTACCATCGATTGGGTTACCTAATGTATCTACCACACGACCAACGATTTGCTCACCAACTTTTAAAGAAGCAATACGTTGAGTACGTTTTACTGTAGAACCTTCTCTAATTCCTGTAGATGGTCCTAAAAGTACAACTCCTACGTTGTCTTCTTCTAAGTTCAATACGATAGCTTCCAATCCGTTTTCGAATTGTACTAACTCTCCGTATTGAGCATTTGATAAACCGTAAACACGAGCGATACCATCACCCACTTGAAGTACAGTTCCTACTTCTTCTAACGATGCACCTGATTCAAAACCAGATAATTGTTTTTTTAATATTGCTGAAATTTCAGCAGGTTTAATTTCTGCCATAATATTTATGATTATCTACCTATGTTTATATTAACGCCTGATCTTCTTGGCTCTTCTTTTATAATTATTGTGTTAGTTGAATTTCCTTTTAATCTATCTTCAACTTTTTCATCATATTTTAAAATAAAATTTTCTAGTTTTTCATCATTTAAAACACATTCAACTAAAGCATTAGACTTTATTAATTTTTCAATCAACGCTTTTTTTGTAAAAATATAATTTTGAGATGTGAATTCTCGACGAGATTCAATGAAAATTACTTTGGTATATAAAGATGCTTGAGAACCGTCTGGTCTCATATACTTTAATATCATTATATCGTCACCATTTAGGTTTTGATAAGTAACAGTATTTGCATCAGAATCGTATTTCATGCATTCTTTTCCGTCTACAGAAATAATTCCTTTCTTAAAATCAATATCTTGACTAAATCCTAAAAAAGAAAAACCTGATAAAAATATGATTAGTATATGCTTCATCTTAATTTGCAAATTCACGTTTCAATTCACTTAACTTACCTGCTACAGAAGCATTATACTGCTGATCGCCAACTCTTAGAATAAATCCACCAATGATTGAAGGATTTACTATATTTTCAATCGTAATTTTATTTTTTGAAAATTCTGCAATTTTAGCCAATACTTTAGTTTCTAATTCAGCAGTAATTGGGAAAGCTGTTGTTACTTTGGCAACTTCAACTCCATTACTTACATCATACAACTTAGTGTATTGAACGGCTATTGATTCAAGAATTTCATATCTTTTGTTTTCAAACAACAAGTTGAACAAACTTTGAGTTTCAGCTTGAACATTTGAAAATATTTCAGATATAGCTGATTTTTTCACATCCATTTTGATAACTGGACTTGATAAAAAATCTTTCAACTCTGTACTTTCAGCTACAGCTGTAATGATAGATTTCATATCATTATTAACTGCTTCAGCTTTTCCTGAAGTTTGAGCAATATCTAAAATTGCTTTTGCGTATCTAATCGCTGCTCTAGACATAATGATTAGTTTAATTTAGCATCACCTAACATTTTCTCAACTAATTTAGTTTGAGATTCTTTGTTAGATAATTCGTCTCTTAATACTTTTTCAGCAATTTCTAATGACAAAGAAGAAACTTGATTTTTCAATTCTGTCATCGCTGCATTTTTTTCACTTTCGATAGCTGCTTTAGCTTGAGAAATCATTTTTTCTCCAGCTGCTTGAGCTTCAGATTTAGCATCGTTAATCATTTTTTCTTTGATTTCACGAGCTTCTTTCATTAACAAGTCTCTTTCAGCTCTTGCATCAGCTAATAATTTTTCATTATCTGATTTAAGGTTTTGCATTTCTTTTTTTGCATTTTCAGCAGAAAGTAATGCGTTTTTGATTCCTTCTTCTCTTTCGTTTACAGCATCAAGAATTGGTTTCCAAGCGAATTTTTTTAATAGAAGAACTAGTCCTACAAAAATAATTAATGCCCAAAAGAACAATCCGAAACCAAAATCATTTATTAACTTATCCATATTATGATGTAATTATAGTATGTAATGTAATTTTTTAATTTAGAAACAAAAGCTACAACCAACCGTTATAGCTTTTGATTTTTTCTACTAGTTTTCAGCTACAGCAAATAATGCAGCGAAACCAATTCCTTCAATAAGTGCAGCTGCAATAAGCATAGCTGTTTGGATTTTTCCAGATGCTTCTGGTTGACGAGCAATAGCGTCCATTGCAGAACCACCGATTCTACCGATACCAATACCAGCTCCAATAACAACTAAACCTGCTCCAACAATTCTTGGGATGTCCATAATATATGTATTAAAAATTAAACATTCTTTTTAAAATAGATATTGCTATCTATTGACTATTAATGATGAGCCTCTTCGTGATGATGCTCTTCTACTGCTGCTCCAAAGAACAAGGCAGATAACATTGTAAAAATATATGCTTGTAGCAAAGCTACTAATATTTCGATTGATGAAATTGCAAATGATAGTAAGAAAGATAAACTACTTCCTAACCAGCTTTTGAAAATAAACATTAATGCAATCAAACTCATTAATACAATGTGTCCTGCAAAAATATTTGCATAAAGACGTATCATTAATGAAAATGGTTTAATGATTACACCTAATAATTCGATTGGAGCTAAAATAAATTTCATTGGTGTTGGAACTCCTGGCATCCAGAAAATGTGTCCCCAATAATTTTTATTAGCTGTAAGATTTGTAATGAAGAAAACAATAATTGCTAGACAAGCTGTTACTGTAATATTTCCAGTAGCATTAATTCCAAGTGGTGTTAAACCAATAATGTTTAAGAACCAAATAAAGAAAAATACTGTCAATAAGAAACTCATGTATTTTTTATAGTGTTTTTCACCAATGTTTGGAATTGCAATATCATCACGAACATACAATACAATTGGTTCAAAAAATCTTCCAACTCCTGAAGCGATTCCGCCATTCTTAACATAAGATTTAGCTAAACCTTTGAATAAGAAAAACATTAAAATAGCTACAAGTAACATTGAAAAAACCGCTTTAGTAATCGATAAATCTAGTGGTTTTACATTTGTTGGGTGATGCTCGTCACCTGTTAAAGTTCCTGCTGCATCTGTTTTGTATATTTTTTCGTCGTGACCTAATTTAAAGTAAGCACCTTTAGATTCTGCAACATCATGACCATGATTAAATTTAGATGAAGAAAATATATGTAATCCGCTTTCTTTATCCCAAAGGATTATTGGAAGTGGAAATCCATAATGTTTTCCGGCTGCTTCATCTTCAAATAATGAAAATTCGTGAGCATCCAAAACGTGGTGATTGATATATGCGTTGATTTTTGACTTTAAATCAGTTGGTTCAGCATGTTCTCCGTGAGCTGCTTTTTCTGAGTGAGCAGTTGCTTCAGCATGAGTTGCCTCTGCTTTTGCATGAACAGAATCAGTTGCAGTATTTGCAGAACTAAATAAGGGAAGACAAGCGACTAAAACGGCTACTATAAATTGGAGTGGTTTGTTTGAAAACACCATATCTGATAATTATCTTTAATTTATTTTCTGAAATTTGGTGCAAAAGTACAATTTAAATTAATATTAAAAAGTATTACTTTTATTTTTTTTGATGAAATTGTCGATTTTTGAACTATTTATTGTTTATTGTTCAATATTCTTATGGTAACAACAGTTTCTATTATTAAAAACAGAATGAAAATAACAAAGAAATTGATTTTTTCTGATCCTGCATAAATACTTTGAGAATTGAGAATAGGTTGCATAAAAAAATAGGCAATTGCCATTTTTAAACTCGTTAAGAACATAAACGAAAAACCTACATTATTTATATTCTTTTGATTAATCTTGATCAAGATAAATAATATGATTGCGGCGAAAACAAAAAAGAAGGCATAAAGAAGTTCTGTTGAATAAACGAAACTCGATTCAAATTTTTCTGGTGCAAATAAAAGAAAGGCCGATTTGTGAATAGCAAATAGAACTAGAGCTACAAAAAAAGAAATAAAAATAGATTTGTATGGATTGGACTTCATTATTGAGAGGAATTAATGTCTTTTAGTTGTCTATTAAGATTGTAAAAGGCAATAGCTACACCTATTAATGTAAGGATTTTTACAAATAAACCATGTTCATTTATATATTTTTGATCAAGCCAATTACCTAAGAGGGAAAACAAATAAATAATTACTCCCATTTGAATAGGTATATTTATCAAAGCCAACCACTTGTTACGCTGTTTTTTCTTCGACTGGTTGTCCATTTTGTGGAAGATTTTTTACATGAGGTTTCATAACACATGTGGCACTAAACTCTGCTCCTGGTTCAACGGCTAGTTTTCCACAAACTACTTCTCCATGAATTATTGCTTTAGATTTCAAGTTCAAAATTTCTGAAACTTGAATTTTTCCGTCAAATTTACCTTCGATATCACAACTTTTACAAATGATATCGCCTTTTACACTTCCTGCAGGTCCAATAACTAGTTTGCCTTTTGACTCGAAATTACCAATTAAATGTCCGTCTAAACGAAAATCAGCTGGGGAAGAAATATCACCTTTAATTGTGGTTCCTTCAACTATTCTATTAGTTTTTCCTAAAAGGTCTGTGTATGATTTTGGTTTTTTATCAAACATAACTTTATGGTTTTTTAGGTAATTCAGGTGTTGGAGGCATCATTCCTTTTGGTGGAGCGTCATCAGTTTCTATTGAATTAACTCCTTTTGGTGCTTGATTTGATCTACCTTTTTCTGGAGGAGCTTGTTGGTTGAGTTTGTTTAAAACATCTTCTTTTGTGAGCTCTGGTTTCTTTTTTGCATCTTCTTTAGGTTGGTCTAATTCAAGAGTTCTCTGAATAGGAATTATATCTTTATTTAACCAATCGCCTGAAAGATATTCGTCGATGTTCTTTTTAACCTGAACTACTTTATAATTCTCACTCGATATAACAATAGCTGGTTCTGCAATTTTGTATTCTTTAAACTCTTTTAAAACCTGAGCAATTCCTTTTGCGTTATCTAAAGATTTGATTCCGTGAATCACAATGAAGTTTTTGTCAATGGTATAAATATCTGTTGATATTGTTAATTTTTCTATTGTTCTTTCTTTGGCAAACTTGTTTAACTTTTCTAACAATGCTTTAGTATTTTTGTCTTCTAAGTTATCTGCTTTATACAAGATATTCCAAGATAGAGGAAACTCCGAATTAAAAGAAAGAGATTCTAAGTAAGGCATTTTTTTAGCCAAAAACACTTCAGTAGATTTTCCTTCCTCACTATTAGGATATGTTAACGCTACATAATTAAGTGCTTTTTTAAATTCACTCAATCCTTTAAGTTTTCCTAAAAGATTGGCTTTTAGTAATTCAAATTTTGATGCCATTTCCTCACCTGTAAACTGCTCTACTGCAAGTTCGGTTTTTGGCAGCACTTCTCTATACAATCCTTTTTCATAATCTTTATAAAGTAAATCATAAGCTACTTCAGGTGTAGAACCTAATTGACCAGAATTTGATGAATTATTTATAATTTGTGCATAACGAGAATCTGGATATTGAGCCGTAATTTTAGCTTTCATCGCTTGCGCTTTACTTGGATCTATAATTTCATAAATCTTGTATAAGTTATACATTGAAGGAAGCACTAATCGCTCTTCTGGATTGTTTAGAAGTAGTTTTTCAAGTTTTTCAGCAGCTCTTTTGTACTCTTTAAATTTCTCTTTGTAGATAACACCCAATTGATAGTAGGCGAAATTTCTTTCCTTAGCAATACTATCCAAATCTTTATCTGAAGAAGGAATTTGTTTCAAATAGAAATCAGTAGTGTAACGTTCATCTACTTCTTCTTTTTTATCACCATTGTCGGCAACTTCGTTATTGTCATCAGGATTTTTATCGTCTTTGATAATGTCTTTTGACCATCTCCAATTTTCTACATGAGGTCTATTTCCCCATTTTTTCTTAAACTCTACTTTACCTAAAGCGACAGTTGATGGATTGTAAAAGTAAAATGTGCTTGAATTACTTGAAATTGAAGGTTTTGGTGCAATTGCTTTAGGAGCTACTTGCTTAGACGTCATGTTTTCTGGTTGGGCTAATTCTTTTGCTCCATTTTTTCCTAAAACATCACCATCAGATGAGTTTAAAGCAGCTAACTCTTTAATTTTCGCTTCTTTCTCAGCCAATTCTTGTTTTCTTTTTTCTTCTTTTTTAAGTTCATCAATAAACTGTTTGTAATAATTCTCCTTTTCAGAAGATGACATTGATGCCACTTTCAAAATACTATCATTACGTTGCGCAATTCCTTCAAATTTAATTACATCTTCTAGATTCTCTCTCTTTTTTGTAATCAATTTAAACTCACGTGTTCTTGAATTTAAAACAGTTAAAGTGCTATCAAAATATTTTCCTGTTGTTACATATTTAGCTTTGTTGAAATAAATTTCTGCTAAATTTCTATAATTAGAAGCTATCAAATATTCATCTTGAGATCTAGATTTTAATGATTTATTGTAATATTTTTTAGCAACTTCAGGCTTTTTTGATTTGTCATAAAATAAGGCCATTTGATGATTAAGAACATCTAAATGAGGACGATTTTCTCTATCTTTCAATAAATCTTTATATTTTTTTATAAAGGATAAAGTGTCTCCTTTTTCAAAATCAAATTGTTGTGCTTGACGAGCATGGGCTTGAATTACATATTGTCTTGCTGCTTTTCTCTTCATATCAATTACATCTTGATATTTAGCAAACGCACTATCCTTATGGCCCATTTGTTCATATACTTGTCCTAAAATGAACTGATATCTTGCTTTTTCTTCGTTAGATTTTGTAAATTCTGTAGCCAATTTCAATTTCGCAACCGCGCTGTCTTGTTCTTTTAAGTTCAGAAAAGCCTGAGCTAATGTTGCATTTGCATCAGCAAAAATTTGATCTTTAAATTTGATTTCTTTTAGAAGTTTTCTAAGATTAGTAACAGCTAATGCGTCATTATCCATACGCATGTTAGTTTTTTCTCTCCAAATTTTTACTTCATATATCTTGTCACTATTTGGATATTTGTACAAAACATAATTAAATGCTTCTAATGCTGGAACAAATCTTTGGTCGTAGTAACGTGCTTTTCCCAACATTAAATGCGCTTCATCCATTTGCGGATTCTTTTCACCGCCTTCGATATTCATTGAGTGTTTTTGAATGGCTTTTGTTGCTTTAGTTTCGGCTCTTTCAAAGTTTGCGTTTTTAGCTTGACCAGGAAGCATTTGGTCTTGAGTAATTTGCATTCGCTCAACAGGAAGTACTTCCCAAAAGTTATCTTTATATTGTGATTTTAAGTCGGCAAT
>JAAFHW010000021.1 GCA_013298525.1 Flavobacteriia bacterium | reverse complement strand
GTGTTGATAAAGTTGCTAAAATTAACATTGAAATTGTTTCGCTTTTATTAGCAATTAATAGAAATAAAGTTGATTATAAAAAGTTTTTAAAAGAGTATAATGACTATGCTGAACAGAAAAAAGATCCGAAAATTTTAACGGAGTTTTACATTCAAATTGGAAAGTCTTTTTATGACACCATTCCAAAAATGGCATTAGAATATTTCAAAAAAGCAGAAAAAGAAAATCTAAAAACAAATGATGAAATTACCCATGTCAGAATTCTTCAAAACATAGGAGCTACTTTTTCACATGACAGAATAAACAAAATTGATTCTGCTCTTTACTCCTATCAAAAAGCTTTAAAAATATTAAACAAAAATCAAAAGAATAGTAATCAAAAAAAAATTACAGGATTTTTCTTCAATATTTATACTAATACCGGACTAGCATATAGTAAAAAAAAGGATTTTGAAAAGGCACTTTATTATTTTAACAAAGCTGATTCTATTCCTCTTAAAGATTATTTAAATAAAAATAAAGAAATTTTATATGGCTACTTATCGGAATTATACAAGGAAAAAGGAGACTACATAAAATGTATTGAATACATCGAAAAACAAAAAGTTCTAACCAATACATTAAATGAAAATGAACAAAAAATTGCAATTAAGGAAATTGATACAAAATACAAAACTGAAGAAACCAAACTTCAAAATTTAACACTAAAAAACAAACTACAAACCAACAAAATAATACTATTTATTGGACTTGCTTTATTACTGATAATTACAACAATAGGAGTTCTAGCATACAAGAATGTTTCGAAAAAGAAAACCATTGCCGAACAAGAAAAACTAATCCAAACACAAAAACTCGAAACTTCACTAAAAGAACAAGAGCTACATGAAATTGACATAATGCTTGAAAGCCAAGAAAAAGAACGCCAAAGAATAGCAAATGAATTACATGATAATCTAGGTAGTTTATTAGCAACTTTAAAGTTTAATTTTCAAAATCTTAAACGCCAAAAAGAAGTTTTAGAAGACAAAGAAAATCAATTGTTTGAAAAAACTGATTCACTCATTGATGAAGCCTATCAGGAAGTAAGAAATATTTCACATCTTAAAAACCTTGGAGTTATTGGAAGTCATGGTTTGGAAATTGCCGTAAAAAAAATGGCAGAAAAAATGAGTATTCTTAAAAAGTTGACCATAAATGTAATTCCATTCGGATTAAACGAAAGATTGGAAAATCAAAAGGAAATAACGATTTTTAGAATGATTCAAGAATTGTGTACCAATATTATCAAACATTCTTTTGCAACAGAAGTTAATATTTATCTTACACAGCATAACAAAACCGACATCAACATCATCATTGAAGACAATGGTAGAGGATTTGACATCAAAACAATTGTTTCTAAAGACGGAATTGGTCTTAAAAGTATAGAAAAAAAAGTAGAACAAATGGGAGGAACTTTCACCATAGATTCAGTAATAAATAAAGGAACAACCATAATTATAGACCTACCAATATGATAACATTAGTAATTGCAGAAGATCATCAAGCTCTAATTGATGGCATCCGTTCTTTTTTGGAATATGAAGAAGATATTATCGTTTTGGGTGAAGCAAATGATGGTGAAATGTTAATCGATTTGGTTAGAAAAAAACAACCACAAATTGTATTAACCGATATTAGAATGCCCAAATGTGATGGAATATCAGCAACAAAAACAATTAAAAAAGAATTTCCAAACATAAAAATAATTGCTTTTAGCATGTTTGACCAAGCAGAAGCCATTCACCAAATGAAAGATGCAGGAGTTTCTGGTTATATAATGAAAAATTCTTCTCTTAAAAAAGTTCTAGAAGCCATACGAATTGTAGCAAAAAACGGAAACTATTTTGATGATTCCATAACAACTACAGATGTAACAAGTAAAGAAGAAATTGTATTAAGCACACGAGAAAAAGAAATATTACGTCTAATAGGTGAAGGAAAAACATCTCAAGAAATTGCTGATATTTTATTCATTGGTAAAAGCACTGTTGATACCCACAGAAAAAATATTCTGAAGAAAATGAACATTCAAGGGAAAACGGATTTAATAAGATTTGCCGTTGAAAGAAAATATGATTTTTAGGAAATAATCTTCCATTCAAAAATTAAAAATAGCATTTCATAAACTAAAAAGGCTGTTTCATAAAAAAAAATAAATATCTCTCAATTTTTGACTTACCTTACAAAGAAATAAAACTAAAAAATGATAACTTTCACTAAAGACGATTTATTTTATTCAGATTATGAATGGTCGTCCTATATGCCTTCTGATCCTAAAATTTCTGGTAAAATAGATGAAACCCGATTTAATAAAAATCAAGGTATGGAAGTGTTGTATCTTATTAACAAACTAGTCGATTTGTGGGATTTTAGTAAAATTGAAAGTTGTATTAAAATTGAACGTTGCATTAGAGAAAAACTGCCTCCAAAAATAACCAAACAAGAAGAAGTAGCAACATGGGTACAGTTAAATTGGAAAACTATTGAATTCAAAAAAAAATAAAAAAAATTAAACCTTTTATCAATTTCATAGTCTTATGCATAAACTTATTTGATTATGAAAAAAATAACCACACTTTTACTTATCCTTCTTGCAACATCTGTAGGATTTAGTCAAGAAGACGAAAGACCAGACAATACTGGCGACAACTTCAGCTTAGAAGGTGCTTTGGCATTATTCAAAAAATCAAACTCTTTAGAAGAATTTGAAAAATTACTCAACGAAGAAAATAACAATGTAAATAACCTTGATCTAAATGATGATAATGATATTGATTACATTATGGTGGACGACATTCGTGAAGGTGATACACATGCAATCGTTTTAAGTACTTATGTAAACGATAAAGAAAAACAAGACATCGCCATAATTGGAATTGAAAAAACTGGAAATGAAAGTGCAACGCTTCAAATTGAAGGTGATGCTGATTTATATGCAGAAAATACTTTCGTAGAGCCAAGTGAAGTTGTAGAATCTTCAACTGGTGGAAAAGGTGGACCAAGTGTTAGCGAATTATACACTAAACAAGTAATTGTAAATGTTTGGTTTTGGCCAAGTGTAAGATTTCTTTACGCTCCAACCTATGTAGTATGGCATTCTCCATGGAGATGGGGTTTTTATCCAAAATGGTGGAGACCTTGGCGTCCTTATAAATATCATGTTTTTTACAACAGATGTGCTCCTCATAGAGTTCACTATCATCGCGTTCCTGCAAGAAGAGTTGTTGTAGCTCACAAAATATATGCACCAAGAAGAAATCATTCAACTGTAGTGGTTCATAACAATAGAAGAACAACCGTAGTGAAAAGCAATAATCGTAAAACAACCGTTGTAACAAAAAACAAAAGAGGAGAAGTAAAAACTGTAAGAGTTAAAAAATCAAATCCAAACAGAGTTAGAACTTCTGGAGGAAGAAGATAAAAGTTAGTTTGATAAATGTTTGAATCAATCTCATGAAAAAAATTCATGAGATTTTTTTTTATTCAATTATCCAAAGTAGAACTGGCTTTTTTGTTTGCTTCAATTTAGCATCTAATTTCCTCATAAATGCATCAGAAACTGCAGGACAACCCCAACTTAAAGGTGAAACTTTAGGATATATTTCTTCATTAGAAACAGCATTCCAAGAATGTAAAACCACTACCCTTTTCACAGCATTTTCATTGGTTTTTTCTAATCCATGCAACCAATATTTTACATTTATTCCCCAAGAACTATAATCTCTCTTTCCTATTTTATACTTGCCTTTCATGGAACAATGACTATCGGTTTTATTACTAAATTTAGCCTTTTCCCATTTATCTGGATTTTCTTCAAATTGATCGCAACTTCCATGCGTTACCAAGTTCTTATCAGAAATTTTATTTTCCTTGAAATCATAAACAAAAAATCGATTCTTTCCAGGATGAATACTTAAATCCAAAAGAAAATAGTACTCTTCATTAAATCCGTTCTTCTTACAATATTCTAAGGCTTCTGAATTATTCGATTTATAATCTTTTGTAGGAATTTCAACTTTTGCATTGTTACAACAGATAAAACCTAAACATAGAATAAGGAAAATGTTTTTCATGAAGAAGATAATTTAATTCTTATTCTCAACGTTAAAATTTGAATTATATTTAAACCTTTTGTGTTAAATAAAGTCTAAATTTATATTTCAATTTTTTGATTATGAACAAAAGCAATCTTTGGTCGCTACGATTAGGTTTTTCTGGAAAACAAGCGCAACTTATAGAAGAATTAGGATTTGAAAAATTCCTAAATCAATCTTATGCAACTACATTCGAAAAAACACTTCCAACATTTCTTGATGACGAACCAAAATCCCTTGCTGAGTTGAAAGAACTTCGTCAATCGATTAAAAATGGAACTGCAGATGACCAAAAGAAGGTTATTAAAAAGCAAATCAAAAATGCTACCGAATTGAAAAAATGGTGGATTGATAAATTTCTAACAGAAAAATTTCCCTTGAGAGAAAAAATGACCTGCTTTTGGCACAACCATTTTGTAGCAACTTCTCAAAAAGTAAAATCTACGTATTGGATTTACCAACACAATATGATTTTGCGTGAAAATGCTTTTGGAAACTTTAAAGAACTCACCAAACTGATTGTAAAATCGAATGCAATGGTTCGTTATTTGGATAATGTAGACAATCGAAAAGACAAAATCAATGAAAATTTAAGTAGAGAACTTTTAGAGCTTTTCACTATCGGAATTGGAAATTATACGGAAAACGATATTAAAGAAGGTGCAAAAGCATTGGCTGGATTAAATCTTGGCGAAGAAAGCGCTGTTTACAGAAGATTTTTAGAAGATAATTCCACCAAAACCTATTTTGGGAAACAAGGAAATTTTAAAGCTGATGATTTAGTTGACATCATTTTTGAACAAAAAAATACGCCTTATTTAATTACAAGAAAAATACTAAAATGGTTTATTTATGATAATCCATCAGAAGATTTAGTAGTTTATTATGGTGATTATTTCAGAAAAATGAATTTTGAAATCAAACCACTTTTAACCAAAATTTTTACCGAAGAATACGCAAAAGAGAATTCTGGAAGCAAAATAAAAGATCCATTAACTTATCTATTTCAACTCACAGACGAGTTAAATATTACAAATTCAAATAGTAATTTAATTAGTTTTTTCTTGAAACAACAAGGAATGGATTTATTCAACCAACCTAATGTTAAAGGTTGGGATGGCGGAAATTCATGGTTAACATCACAAATCTATTTACAAAGAAATAATGCCAGCGATTTACTTTGTAACGGAAGAAACATCAGCCGAAAAGTATTTGACAAAATTCCTGAAGAAGGTGACGAACCTGAAATTAAGTTAGAAAAAATCAACGTCAGCATAGATTTTAATAAAAATGGAAATAACAAACAGATAATTTCAGAATTGTCAAACAGATTGCTTTTTCGAGTAGATGAAAATTTGCAAAAAGATATGGAAAATCTTTTGAAATACGATTTTGATGCCAAAGACGCCAATGCTAATTTCGCTGTTTTAAGACTATTCAATTACATTACAAAAACTCCTGAATACCAACTGATTTAAAGCAATAATTATGAACAGAAGAAACTTCTTATCGCTCACAGGAACGTTCACTGGCGGAATGCTTTTGCTTCCTGATTTTTTACATGCTTTTGGTTCTCAAAACAATTTGGTAATTGGAGAACAATGCTTGGTTTTTATTCAATTAAATGGAGGAAATGATGGATTGAATACTTTCATTCCATACGAGAACCCTTTATATTATGACCTTCGGACTAAAATTGCCATCAATAAAAATGATGTAATTGGAAAAAATAAAGGCATGGCTTTTCATCCAGCATTGAAAGATTTTGCTCAAATGCAACAAAATGGCGATTTGTCAGTAATTCAAAATGTGGGTTATCCAGAACCTGTTCGTTCGCATTTTAGAAGTCAGGAAATTTGGCAAACAGCAACCGATTCTAATAAATATTTGAACGAAGGTTGGCTAGGTCGTTATTTAGATTTACAATGCAAGGAACACCAACCAACAGCTGGAATTAATTTAGATTCTATTGATAATTTAGCTTTAAAAGGTGTCGAACCCAATTCAATCACAGTAAAAGATCCAAACCGATTTAAAATTAGAAGCGAAAAAGAAGAAAATGTAAAATTATCTGACAATCCGCAATTGGATTTTGTTAGAAAAATTGCCAACTCCGTTACAGAAGGTTCCGATGATATTCAAAAAGCATTATCTAAATCAACTGCTGAAATTAGTTATCCAAAAACAGGTTTGGCAAAAAATCTAGAATGGATTTCTCGATTAGTCAAAGGAAATTTGAACTCCAAAGTATATTATACTTCACTTGGCGGATTTGATACACACGACAATCAATTGGACATTCACAAAAGAAAATTAACCGAATTGAACGACGCTATTTTTAGTTTTTATACCGATTTGAAAAAAGCGCAATTATTACAAAATGTGACAATAGTAGTCTTTTCAGAATTTGGAAGAAGAGTCAAAGACAATGGCAATGGAACCGATCACGGAACTGCTGCGCCAATGTTTATAATTGGAGGAAACAACAAATCTAAAATAATAGGAAACAATCCAAATTTATCTGATTTAGACAATGGCGATTTGAAACATCAAATTGATTTTAGAAGTGTTTATGCAACATTGTTACAACAAAAAATGAATTTTGATTACTCTAAAATCGGCATCAACAATAAACCACTCGAAGGATTATTCTAAACTTTAAGTAGATAAACTTTTGAACTCAGATCCATAAGGACTATCTTTGTCGGCTTTTTAAAAAATAAAAAATGTTAAAGAATAGTGTCCTTAAAGGTGTGATTTTAGTAGGTCTTGGTGCGTCAAGTTACGGAATGCTAGCCACTTTTGTAAAACTTGCTTATCAAGAAAATTATACAACAGCTGAAGTTACCATATCGCAATTCATTTACGGAATTCTCGGAATGCTATTGATTAATGCCTTTCAAAAATCGACTTCTAAAACTGCCGTTGAAAAAGCAACTCCAAAGAACATTTTTCAGTTAATGTTGGCTGGAACTTCGCTAGGTATGACAAGTGTTTTCTACTATTTATGTGTACGATATATTGATGTTTCAATCGCAATTGTTTTATTGATGCAAACCGTTTGGATGGGCGTTTTATTAGAGTGGTTTCTTGAAAAAAGAAAACCATCAACGCAAAAAACTATTGCTGTATTAATAGTACTATTAGGTACCATTTTGGCTACAAATATTTTAAATAGTAAAGTAGCCATAGACTGGAGAGGAATTTTTTGGGGATTACTAGCTGCTGCTTCATTTACAACAACAATGTTCACCGCTAATAGAATTGCTGTAGGAATTTCATCAGCTCAAAGAAGTTTATATATGCTATTGGGCGGAGCGATTATCGTCTTTGGATTTGCATTGTTTACACAAAATACACCTTTCAATTTTGATATTTTCTTAAAATGGGGAATCTTCTTAGCCTTATTCGGCACCATTATTCCTCCTATTCTTATGAATGCTGGATTTCCTATTACAGGAATTGGTCTTGGAAGTATTGTTTCTGCACTCGAACTACCTGTTTCTGTGCTAATGGCCTATATTATACTAAGTGAAAAAGTAGTTTTCATTCAATGGATTGGTATAATTTTAATCATTATTGCCATTATTATTATGAATATTAAATCTAATTTTTTGTCAAAAAACCAATAAGTTTGTCAAACTAATTCTACAAGTTCATTTTTTTTGTTAATTTTTATTTACATTCGTAAAACAAAACAACAAACTAAATGGACAAACCTTGGCACCTTTATGTCATGGCAGTGTTTTACATACTCGCCGGAATCAATCATTTTAGAAAGCCTGAAGTATATTATAAAATAATTCCTCCTTTCTTAACAAATAAAAAATTTATAAACGAATTAAGTGGTTTATTAGCAATAATGTTTGGAATATACTTATGTATACCTATTTTTTCAAACTTGGCAGCAATTTCAATAATAATACTTTTACTACTTATTTTTCCTGCTAATATCTATATGCTAATTAACCCAAAAGCTAGTTTAGGTCTTCCTAAATGGCTATTGTACTTGAGAATACCATTACAATTTATTCTCATGCTTTGGGCATATCAATATGCAGATTTCACAAGAATTATATAGAAATAAATAATAACTAAACTAAATAAATATGAAAAAACTATTAGCAGAATTTTTTGGAACTTATTGGCTTGTTTTTGGCGGATGCGGTAGCGCATTATTTGCAGCAGGATACGTAACTCCTACTGGTGTTCATTTAGGAATTGGATTCTTAGGTGTAGCTCTAGCATTTGGACTAACCGTACTTACAATGGCTTATGCTGTTGGTCATATTTCTGGCGGACATTTCAATCCTGCAGTTTCTTTTGGACTTTGGGCTAGCGGACGTTTTTCTGCAAAAGACTTAATACCATACATTGTTGCGCAATGTGTTGGAGCTATTGCAGCTGCTGGATCACTTTTTTATATTTGGTCGGGTAAAACTGGAAATGTTATAGACAACACTAGTGCTGGTGCTTTTGCATCTAATGGTTTTGGTAAGTTTTCTCCAGATGGATACTCAATGATTTCATGCTTTACTGCCGAATTTTTATTAACTATGTTTTTCTTATTAGTAATTCTTGGAGCAACAGATAAATTTGCTAACGGAAAATTTGCTGGAATTGCTATTGGACTAGCTTTAACCTTAATTCACTTAATTAGTATTCCAATTACAAATACTTCTGTAAATCCAGCTCGTTCTCTATCTCAAGCATTGTTTACTCAAGGCGAACCATTAGGACAAGTTTGGTTGTTTTGGGTAGCTCCAATATTAGGAGCCATTGTCGGTGGGCTTATATATAAAAATCTTCTTCAAAAAACAGATAACGAATAATTAATTCATCTTAATTAAATTGAAACGGCGGAAAATATTCCGTCGTTTTTTTTTATTTTTGAAAGATGAATTCATTATTCCCTTCCGAAAAAATAATTTTTGATTTACCCAATGCAGATATTGCATATTACCCTAATTTCTTTGATGCAGAAAAATCTAAAATGCTTTTTGAAAAACTATTAAATGAAATTCCATGGCAACAAGACAACATTACCGTTTTTGGCAAAACACACCCACAACCTAGATTAACTTGTCTTTTTGGAAACGAAGGTAAGCCCTACTCCTATTCCAATATTGTGATGCAACCTCATCATTGGAATCCATTATTGATGTTTATTAAAAATGAAATTGAAGAAGTTTGTTTAGAAAATTTCACAACTGTATTACTCAATTTATATCGAGATGGTAAAGATAGTAATGGATGGCATGCAGATAATGAAAAGGAATTAGGTCGAAATCCAGTAATTGCCTCTGTAAGTTTTGGAGCCGAACGAAGTTTTCACTTACAACACAACACTATCACTGATGCTAAACTAAAAATCACTCTTGAAAATGGAAGTTTATTACTAATGAAAGGAGAAACTCAACATTTTTGGAAACATCAAATTCCGAAGACTGCCAAAACTTTACAACCAAGAATTAATTTAACCTTTCGCATTATCAAATAATATTTTGATTATTTTTGATAAAAATCAAATTACAATGAATGACATAATACATTATTTTGAAAGCATTCCCTCTTTACATAGAGCTTTAATATTAGCTGGTGGAATTGCTATATTTTGGTTGATTGAAAGCGCAATTCCTTTTTTTAAATTTCAATATAATAAATGGCAACATGCTGGAATTAATATCTTTTTTACAATAACTACAATTATAGTAAATTTTGCATTAGCTTTTATTTTACTAAGAACCGCTGATTATGTAACAATAAAAGAATTTGGAATTTTAAACTGGTTACCGAAAATGAATGTGATAACCTTCACAATTGTTGGGTTACTTTTAATGGATTTTATTGGTGCCTATTTGGCACATTTTACTGAACACAAAGTAAAATTATTGTGGAGATTTCACTTAATTCATCATTCAGATACTTATATAGATACTACATCAGGAAATCGTCATCATCCTGGTGAAAGTGTAATTCGATTTGTTTTTACAACTTTAGGAGTTCTTATTGTAGGTAGTCCAATGTGGATGGTCTTTATGTACCAAACACTATCAGTTGTTGCAACTCAATTCACACATGCTAATATTTGTTTGCCAAAAAAATTAGATAAACTCATGAGTTACCTATTAGTTTCACCAGATATGCATAAAATTCATCATCATTACAAACTTCCATATACTGATAGTAATTATGGAAATATCTTCTCAATTTGGGATAGAATTTTTGGAACATTTAGCTATATGGAAAGAGAAACTATCATTTATGGAGTTGACACACACATGGATCCAAATGAAAATAACAAACTAGTTAGTTTATTGAAAATTCCATTTCAGAAAACTCGCATACCACAAGAAGAATAAAATTTTTATAAACAAATTAAAAAGTAATTATTTTTTTTCTTAATATTGGTATATAAATTGATTGATAAAAAAGAACTAACATTAAAATTGTGCTTTTCGACTAATGAAAAAAAGTAAAAGAGTAGAACTTGACGACGAACAATTAGAGCGAGTTGTAAGTATGGCGCAAGAGGAGAGAAAACCTTTTGAAGTATTAAAAGCTGAATTTGGAATAACCGAAAATGAGGTTACCGAATTAATGCGAAAAAGATTATCCAAAGACAATTTTGAACTTTGGAAGAAAAAAGTTACAGCAAGTAAACCAAAGCCAAAACCAATGGTTGATGATGACTTTGACGATTTAGATGGCAAATATTATATGAAAAATAAATTTGATTAAATATAATCAGATAACCTCCAAGCGATAAGAAATTATCGCTTTTTTTATTTTATAACATTCTTTATTTACTGACTTAAAAAACATTTAAATAAATTTATTTAAAATAAATATTAATTTTATTAATTATTAATTAAATATTATTTAATTTTGTTTATTATAATTTCAATATTATGCAACCAAAACTTCCAGTTCAATGTCCAAGTTGTGAAAGTTCTCTTTCAGTAACACAATTAAGTTGTAGCAATTGCGCTACATCTGTTTCTGGTAATTATTCCCTTCCATTATTGCTTCAAATTACCGAAGAAGAACAGAATTTTATCTTACAATTTTTTCTAACCAGCGGTAGTTTAAAAGAAATGGCTACTCAAATGGGAAATAGTTATCCAACTGTAAGAAATAAATTGGATGATATTATCAACAAAATAAATCACTTAAAATCCAAACAATAAGTATGAAAAAAATAATATTTAATCCTTTTCAAAACTATTCCGAAAAGCAATTAATAACATTTGGAATTTTAGCAGGTATCATCGGATGCTTTCTAGCACTTGCGTTTAATGGACGATTCGATGGCGTTCTTGATTTACATTTTATAGAAAAAACATCTATTGCAACAACAGCAATTGATTTAACAATAAATACATTTATTCTATCAGCACTTTTATTTCTTGTTGGCAAAATAGTAAATAAAAAAACACGCTTTATTGACATTATAGCAACAAGCCTAATTGCAAAAATTCCTTTTTACTTCCTATTATTTTTCAATGTAAACAACAAAATGTATTTGGTTACTGAAAAACTAATAAATATGGTTTCAAAAAACAAACAAATCAATATTGAAAATTCAGAAATGGCTCTACTTGTATTTTCTGGAATTGCAACATTTGCCTGCTTAATTTGGTCAATAATCCTTCTTTTCAATGGATTCAAAACTGCAACCAACTCAAAAGAAGCAAAACATATTTTACTTTTTGCTTTAGCAATAATTCTAGCTGAAGTGATATCAAAAATTATAATACTAAAACTAAACTATTAGATAAAATGAAAAAAGCATCAATAACAATCGTTATATTCTTCTTGTCGTTAACAACTTTCGGACAAGATATTACAGGTAAATGGTATGGATTATTAAAAGTTCCAGGAGCTCAATTACCTATTGAAATTAATGTTACCAAAACTGAAAATGGTTATAAATCAACTATGGACAGTCCTGAGCAAAAAGCATTTGATATACCAATTCCAAAAACAAGTTTTGAAAATGGCACCTTCAAATTTGCAATTCCAGCAGGTAGAATTGAATATGAAGGAAATTTAGAGAATAATAAAATAAAAGGAGTTTTCAAGCAATCTGGACAATCAACTCTATTGGAATTGTCTAGAGAAAAAGTGGAGAAAAAGGCTTTGGTTAGACCTCAAGAACCAAAAAAACCTTATCCTTATTATACTGAAGAAGTTACTTTTGAAAACAAAAAAGACGGTGTAACACTTGCTGGAACTTTAACACTACCTAGCAAAGAAGGAAACTTTCCAGTAGTAATACTAATTACAGGAAGTAGTCCACAAAATCGTGATGAAGAACTTCTTGGTCATAAACCTTTT
Organism: Flavobacteriia bacterium; assembly: GCA_013298525.1. Classification (GTDB taxonomy): domain Bacteria; phylum Bacteroidota; class Bacteroidia; order Flavobacteriales; family Flavobacteriaceae; genus Flavobacterium. The sequence goes on along the minus strand of JAAFHW010000021.1, from coordinate 25,341 downwards.
TTAGTAATTTCAGATTATTTAACAAGAAACGGAATTGGCGTTTTACGATACGACGACAGAGGAACTGCTTCATCTAAAGGAAATTATGCCTCTTCAACAACTTTAGACTTTTCTTATGATACAGAAGCAGCAGTAAACTATTTACTTAGCAGAAAAGAAATAAACAAAAAAAGTATTGGTCTTATTGGTCATAGTGAAGGAGGCGTTGTAGCACCAATGGTAGCTAGTAGAAACAAGGATGTAAGTTTTATAGTATTACTTGCAGGAACTGGGTTGAGAGGCGATAAACTACTTTTATTACAACAAGAATTAATATCAAGAGCTGATGGTACAACTGAAGAAAACATAAACGAGGGAAAACTTTTCAATGAAAAAATATTTGATTTAATAATTAAATCTACTGATGATTCAAAACTTAATGCTGATTTAACCAATCTTTTTGAAGAGGCAATTAGTAAAACTCCTAATATAAAATATCCTGAAGGAATGACTAAAGATCAATACATTAAATTTCAAATAAATCAATATACAGAAACATGGATAAAATATTTTATAAAACTAGATCCAAGTATTGCCTTAGAAAAAGTAAAATGTCCAGTTCTTGCACTTAACGGATTGAAAGATTTGCAAGTTCCAGCAAAAGAAAATTTGGAAGCCATAAAAAATGCCTTAGCTAAAGCAAAAAACAAAAAAGTTACAATCAAAGAACTTCCTAATCTAAATCATTTGTTTCAAGAATGTACAACAGGTGCTCCAAGTGAATATGATAAAATTGAACAAACCATTTCACCAATAGCTTTGACTGAAATATTAAATTGGATAAAAATTCAGGTAAAATAATTTAAATACTTTGTAACAAATCTATTAGATTAGCTACCTATTATTAGAAATTTTGATACTTTATGAAAAAAATAATCCTATCCTTAGCAGTTGTTACTTTGTTTTTTGGTTGTAAACCAACTTCGACAGCAGTTTCTTCTGAAAAATCTGAAGTTGTAGTAAGCATCAACTTAAACGACGTAAAAGAAGATAAACTTTTAGTTTCTATTAGTGCACCAACTATCACAACTGATGAAGTTGTATATCACGTTCCAAAAATAATTCCAGGAACATATTCTGAGGATGATTATGGGAAATTCATTGATGATATGAAAGCTTTTGATAGTAAAGGAAATGCTTTACAAGTTGAAAAACTAAGCACTAACTCTTGGACTATAAAAGAAGCTAAAAAATTAGATAAAATTACCTATTTAGTTAATGACACTTATGATATTGAAGGCGGAGGTGGATTTGGAAGTGGTGTATTCTCTCCTGCAGGAACAAATATCTTAGAAGGAAAAAATTTCATGCTAAACAATCATGGATTTATAGGCTATTTTGAAGACAAAAAAGATTTGACTTATAAGCTAAATATTACCCATTCTGAAAATCTTTTTGGAGCTACTTCATTAGTCGATTCTGACAGCAGTAATTTATCAGATACTTTTGTTGTTTCAAGATATAATGACTTAGTAGACAATCCTATAATGTATTCTAAACCAGATTATATTACTTTCAATGTAGACGGAATGGAAATCCTTTTTAGCGTTTATTCACCAAATGAAAAACATACAGCTAAAGCACTTTCTGCTGATTTAGAAAAATGTATGCGTGCTCAAAAGAAATTTTTAGGAGCTGTAAATAGTAATAAAAAATATACTGTCCTTCTTTATCTTTCTGAAATGAAAAAGACTGATGCAAAAGGTTTTGGAGCTTTAGAACATAACAGTTCTACAACAGTAGTTTTTCCAGAAATGATGTCAACTGGTGTATTAGGAAAACAAATTATTGATGTAGTATCGCACGAGTTCTTTCATATTGTAACACCACTTGGAGTTCACTCTAATGAAATTCATTATTTCGATTTTAATTCACCTAAAATGTCACAACATTTATGGATGTATGAAGGAGTAACCGAATATTTTGCTAATTTATTTCAAGTAAACCAAGGTTTAATTACTGAAGATGCATTTTACAGAAGAATGGATGATAAAATAAAGGGTGCAAAACGTATGAATGACACCATGCCTTTTACAACCATGAGTCAAAATGTTCTTGTTGACCCATACAAAGGTCAATATCTAAACGTTTATGAAAAAGGAGCCTTAATTGGAATGTGCATTGACATCATTATCCGTGAAAAAAGTAATGGACAAAGAGGAATCTTAGATATGATGCAAAAACTTACTAATGAATTTGGTCCAACAAAACCATTTAATGACAATGAACTTTTTGCTAGAATAACCGAAATGACTTATCCAGAAGTAGGTGAATTTTTAAACACTTATGTTGCTGGTCCTACTCCAATTCCATATGAAGTTTATTTTGCTAAAGTTGGAATTGCAAAAGGGAAAATTAAAAAAGCGGTAAATCCATTCTTAAACAGTTCTAAATCGGCTGGAATTTCTGGAAACCCTACAACAAAAGAAATCTTAGTAAGAAACAACACCGAATTAAGCACTTTTATAACCAACATCGGATTGAAAGCGGATGATGTCATTCTTTCATTAAATGGTACTAACTACAATCTTGATACTTTGTCTGAAATGATGACTGCTTCTCAAAACTGGAAAGACGGTGAGAATGTAACTATAAAAGTAAAACGAGATGGTAAAGAACAAACATTGACTGGTAAAGCAATCTTGTCTTACCAAGAGTCTGAAGGCTATCAAGTAGTGGAACCAGCAAAACAAACTTTAAAAGAAGCTTGGCTAAAAGGATAAACTTGAATATATCCATTTTTTAAATCCTCAATTTATGCAATAGATTGAGGATTTTTTTATTATTTTGCCGAAAATAAAATAAACCATGCAAAAAATAATTATTGCTTTACTAGCACTTGTAGTAATCACTTCATGTTCTGAAAAAAAATCGGACAAAAACCTTCAGATAACTGGAAATATTAAAGGTTTAAAAAAAGGAACTTTATACATTCAAAGAATTAAAGACACTACTCTTGTAGCTATTGATACCATTATTATTGATGGTGACTCTCATTTTACAAGCGAAATGAATATAGATTCACCAGAAATGCTTTACCTTTTCTTAGATAGAGGAGTTTCTAATTCTGTTGACAACAATTTACCTTTCTTTGTTGAACCTGGAAAAATTAATATTGAATCATCTTTAGAGTTTTTTACTGCTGACGCAAAAATTACAGGTTCTAAAAATCAAGAGTTATATGACGAATACAAAAAAGTAGTATCGCGTTACGTAGATGAAAATTTAGAATTAGTTAAAAAAAGGTTTACTGCATTTAAAAATAAAAACACTGCAGAATTAGCCAAAATTCAAGTAGAACAAGATAATATCTTAAAGAGAAAATATCTTTACACAACAAATTTTGCTGTTAACAATGCAAGTCATGCAGTTGCTCCTTATGTAGCCGTTGCAGAAATCTACGATATCAATTTAAAATATCTTGATACCATTCAAAAATCACTTACGCCAGAAATCTCAAAATCGCTTTACGGAAAACAATTAAAACAATTAATTGAAGAAAGAAAGAAGTTAGAAGAAACTAAATAAAAAAAATCCCGTTCAACTTGAACGGGATTTTTTTTATTAATTATATGGTGGTTTACACGTTGGATCTAAATGCCTTCTTAACCTTGTTGGGTCGGTAAAATCATTTGGCATAGGCTGAGGTAAACCATTAACAATAGTACCTGTGAATTTTCTTGGAATTCCATATGTTTCATTAACATCAGGTGTCGCAAGATTATCAACTGCTGCACCATTGAATGGATAATAATAAGTATTAGTCCCCACTACATATTTTCTTTCAATCTTCGTTGGAAATCCATCAGCATCATCATCTATATCTAACATATTTGGTGTTCCATCACCATCAGCATCATAAATCTCTACAGTTCCATCTCCGTTAAAATCATATCCTAGAAAAGGATTTTCTTTCCATCGTAAGGTTGCTGGAATAGTTGGATCTAATTTTCTTTCATCTTTAGATAAAATTCCATCTCTATCATGATCACGATATCTTAATTCATATAATTTAAAGCTAAAAATTATTGGAGAGTAAGAAGGAATCGAACCAGCTGCATTATTAAAGTATGCTAAACCTGATGGTAAAAACATAACACCTGCACCAAAATCATTAAAAGTAATTGGATTTGGACCTGGAGCAGTTGTATAAGTTCCTGTTTTGAAATTTGGCATAACGTGCGTCCAACCAGTTATTACATCTTGCAAACCAAACCAAACCGGATTTGTAGCGTCATCAAATTGATCATCAGTCAATCTAGTTCCTCTGTAAGAAACGTGAACAGAATCAACTTGTGTTGGTCTTTTACCATTTACCGCATCACCTTCTCTAAATTTAATAAAATAGATTTTATATTCTATACCATCTTCTTTTACAAGCGTATCCTTTAATGGATATAGTGTTTGTGCTCTAATAGATTGTTGTGTTCCTCCAGTAGGAATTTCAGTAAACGTTACATCAAAAGTTGTTGGATCAACTGTCATGTAATGCGTATCGATGTAATCATCTATTGAGTCAATATCAGCTGCATATTGTTCTGCATAATCTCTTAATGGCGTTACTGGGTCATCACTCTTGCTACAAGATGCTAAAAGACCACAAAATACTACTGCTGAAAGTATTTTAAAAATATTATTCATTATTAATCAATTTTAAGTGCGCAAGATACAATATTGATTTATTTTTGTAAACTATTTAACGTTGATTTTAGATATTTTTATGAGAGTAGATAAATACCTATGGTGTGTTCGATATTATAAAACCCGAAATATGGTTACTGAAGCTTGTAAAAAGAACCATATTACTGTGAATGGTCAAGTGGCTAAAGCATCTAAAGAGGTTTTCCCGAGCGATAAAATCACCTTTAGAAAAGATCAAATAACCCATATAATTTCTGTTTTGGATGTTCCTGCCAATCGTGTTGGAGCAAAACTTGTTGATGTTTACAGAAAAGATGAAACTCCAGCCGAATCGTTTGCTCATTTAGAATTATTGAAACTATCAAAAGAACATTACCGAAAAACTGGAACTGGTCGACCAACCAAAAAAGACCGACGCGATTTAGATGACATCGAATTTAATACTGATATTGATGAAACTGAATAGCAACTATTGGGAAGAACGTTATCAGAATAACGAAATTGGTTGGGATGTTGGTACTATTTCTACTCCATTGAAAGAATACATCGACCAAATTGAAGATAAATCATTGAAAATATTAATTCCTGGAGCCGGAAATAGTCATGAATTTGATTACTTAATGGCTAATGGTTTTCAAAATGTGTTTGTGTTAGATTTTGCCCAATCACCTTTGGATAACATTCTAAAAAGAGTGCCAAATTGTAATCCAAATCAATTAATAAAATCAGATTTTTTTGAACATGAAAACAAGTATGATTTAATTATTGAGCAAACTTTCTTTTGTGCCTTAGAACCTTCTTTAAGAAAAGATTATGTTCAAAAAATGAAAGAATTATTAAATCCAAATGGAAAAATAGCAGGATTGTTGTTTCAATTTCCATTAACCGAAGTTGGTCCGCCTTTTGGTGGTTCGAAAGAAGAATATAGTGCTTTATTTGAAAATGATTTCTATTTAAAAACATTAGAAACTGCACATAATTCAATAAAACCTAGACAAGGAAACGAACTCTTTTTTATATTTACAAAAAAATAAAGCCATGAGCCAAAATATCATTCTTACGCATCAAGAAATTGAACATAAAATTAAGAGAATTGCTTATCAAATTTATGAAACTTTCGTAGAGGAAGAAAGCATTGTTTTGGCAGGAATAGCTTCCAATGGTTATGTTTTAGCAGAAAAACTAGCGGTTTCTTTACATTCAATTTCACCAATAAAAGTGATTTTATGCGAAGTAAAAATCGATAAAACAAATCTAAATTCAGAAATAACTACCTCTATCTCAAAAGAAGAATATCAAAATAAAGGCATTGTTTTAGTTGATGATGTATTGAACTCTGGTTCAACGTTGATGTATGGCGTGAAACATTTCTTGGATGTTCCTTTAAAGAAATTCAAAACTGCGGTTTTAGTAGATAGAAACCATAAAAAATACCCTATCAAAGTTGATTTTAAAGGAATTTCGCTTTCAACATCTTCACATGAGCATGTTTCTGTGGTTTTTGAAGACAATAATAGTTTTGCCGAATTAAGCTAATAAACTTGCTATTTCAGCTACGATTTCATCAATATCTTTACCATCAACATTTACTTTAAAAGTCGCTTGATTGTAGTAAAAGCTTCTATCAAAAAGATGTTTTGCTATGAATTCTTTAAATTCATTATCATCCAAATTGGCTATCAAAGGACGCTTTTGTTTTCCTTTTAAAAGACGATTATATAATGTATCAATCGACGCTTTTAAATAGATAGAAACCACGTTATCTCCATTCAATAACTCATGATTATTGAAATAACAAGGCGTTCCTCCACCGGTGCTAATCACCATATTATTCTCCTCTGAAAGTAATTCTAAAAAAAGTTGGTGTTCTTGCTTTCTAAAAAACAATTCGCCTTTGGTAGAAAAAAGTGTTTCGATAGACATTTCGCATTTTTCTTCGATCATTTCATCCAATTCCACGACGGAAAATTCAATCTGTTGTGCTAATTTTTTAGACACAACCGACTTACCGCTTCCCATATAACCTATTAAAACAACTTTTTTCATAAAATAAAACCTTATAAATTAAGGCGTTAAGAGATAATATTAAAAAAAGGTAAATTTAAAACAAAATTGCTTTGAAAAATAAATAATATCGCCTTATATTTGCACCCGCATTGAGGAAATGCAATGACTTGGTAGCTCAGTTGGTAGAGCACATCACTTTTAATGATGGGGTCCTGGGTTCGAGCCCCAGCCAGGTCACTTTTTTTTATAAAATTTCTTCAAGCAATGACTTGGTAGCTCAGTTGGTAGAGCACATCACTTTTAATGATGGGGTCCTGGGTTCGAGCCCCAGCCAGGTCACAAAATAAAGTCGAGCATTTTGCTTGGCTTTTTTTATTTACGGCTTCGTGGAGAAACTGGTAGACTTGCTACTTTGAGGTGGTAGTGCTGAAAGGCGTGTGGGTTCGAATCCCATCGAAGTCACGAATGAATGAAATTCCAAGTTAAAATTTAAAGTTTTTTAAGTTTTGGTTTGGAATTTTTTGTTTTTAATGAGGTTTGTTTTTAGTATATTTGATTAATAAATTGGAGCGGCTATGTAAAAGTTAGCAGCAACCTTTGTACACCTCGTAAAAAAACAATGAGAAAAGTTATATACATAGCATTATTGTTATTTTCAACTTTAGTAGTTGGACAACAAAAAAAGATTGAAAAATTATTTTTAGAAATAAACAATACTCAATTAAGTGTTGTGGAAAGGGATGCATATTTCATATTGGAAATGAAAAGTAATGCAGGTAAAAAACTAATCAGAAAAGGAAAAATCCTCACTCCTGAATTGATTAATTTATTGAATGATCCAAAAAAAGGATTAATAGCACATTACATATTATCCCAAATTTGGAAAAACAACTGGGGAGAATCAAGTTGTGGAGGAAATGAAAAACCAAATCTTAATGAAATTACATACATAATTTATAACGGACTAAGAATTGAGATAAATCCTGACAAATCTGTTTACTCGGAAAATAAATATCTCACTGAGAGAAAATCAGATTGGGAAAATTTTCAAAAAATGGTTACAAATTAAGGCCGCTGCTAACACGTGTTTTGAGCTATTGCTGCGCTTGCGCTTGCTACTTTGTTCTTCGTGGAAAATAATCTGGTGACTACAATTCTATTTTTTTTTAAGAAAAGTTGTAGTTTTGTTATGATAAGTGATTGCGACAGCAACTAGTGCAAGCTATATACGTTATAGGCAATATTAAAAGACATAATTGATGAAAAACATAATTTTTTATTTAATACTTATAACACAATTAACCTTTAGTCAATCTGGTGAAAAAAAAACATTTAGAATGGCTATAATGGCTGCAGAAAATGCAGAAATTCCAAATGACCTTAATCAGTTTAAAGATTCTATTGAAAATCAAAAAATAGTTCAATTTTCTAATGAAAAGAAAAAATTACAGGAAATATTAACTTTCACCGATTATCCAGAAGATATGAAAGCAGATTTTGAAGCAAATAAGAAATCTGCGGAAATCCAATTAAAACTAATCGATAGCCTTGAACCACATATAAAAGATTTTAAATACTACGATACTATACTTTATTCAGTTTCAATCATAAATTTGGTGTTTAACGAGTTTGAACCTTATTCCTACATTTATTCAGTGCCTTTCTCTAATGAAATTGAAAACAATTTTGAGACTTATACAATGACTAATAATCTAGATTACATTTTATTTTTCGATGATGTAAAAGCATCCAAATCAAAAAACGATTTCATAATGACATCTACTATTAAACTTTACTCTAAAAAAGAGAAAAAATTAATTGTAAATCAACAGATTTTTGGCGACACAAATAGCTATGGTGAAATATGGACTTGTGGGAATCCTTTAAGTTGTTTGTTCATTACAATGGTGAGGAATGGAATGGAAAATATAATTCCAACAATAATAAAGAGTCAGAAATAAATACTGCAAATAAAAGCCGTTTAAAAAATTAGATTGATACTTAAATAATTCCCAATTTCCCAAATAATTCCAAAAATTTATCATTTGTTTAATTTTTTTAGTACTTTTGTTTAACAAAAATATCAAAACAATGAACAGTGTTAAAAATACTTTCAGCATAAAAGACTTAGAAAACCTATCTGGAATCAAGGCGCACACCATTAGAATATGGGAAAAACGATATAATGTTTTGGAACCTATGCGTACTGATACCAACATTCGTTTTTATGATTTGAATGCGTTGCAAAAACTTTTGAATATTACATTGTTGCACGATTACGGCTATAAAATTTCGAAAATTTCGAAAATGCCTCAAGAAAAAATTCCCGAATTAGTTCGCGATATTGTTTCTGCTAAAAGTGCTAAAAGTCACGCCATAAGTTCTTTTAAATTGGCTATGATGAATTTTGATCAAACGCTATTTTTCAATACTTACGACACTTTACTTTCTGAAAAATCATTTAGAGAAGTTTTCTTTGAAGTCTTCATTCCATTGATGGAAGAAATCGGGTTTCTTTGGCAATCTGATACGATTACGCCAGCGCACGAACATTTTATTAGTTATCTGATAAAATTGAAATTACTTACTAATACCGAGAAAATTCAGACACAAAAACCAACTAAAGAAGACAGATTATTCGTACTATATCTACCTATGAATGAAATTCATGAATTGGGATTGATGTACTTGAATTATGACATTCTCTTGAACGGTTACAAAACCATTTACCTTGGCGAAAGTGTACCCATGGAAAGTTTAAAAGATTTAAAAAAATACTTCGATAACATCACTTACATTTGTTACATGACGGTTGAGCCCGAAAAAGCTAATGTAAACAATTACATAAAAGAATTAAAAGAGCAAATTCTAGACGATACTTCTGAGCTATGGTTGATGGGAAGAATGACAGAACACGTTGACCAAAAGAACTTAAATAACAAGATTAGACAGTTTAAAACAATAAATGAACTAGTTGAAAACTTATAAAATTTTCATAAAACTTTTTTATTGTTTAACTTTTTACTATTTTTGTTAAACAATATGAGAAAAAATATAAAAATAATAGGTTCAGGATTTTCAGCTTTGGCTGCAGCTTGCTATTTGGCAAAAGAAGGCAACAAAGTAACTATCTATGAAAAAAACAGCACCATTGGTGGTAGAGCTAGGCAACTAAAAAAAGATGGTTTCACTTTTGACATTGGACCAACTTGGTATTGGATGCCCGACGTTTTTGAAAGATTCTTCAATGATTTTGGCAAAAAACCTTCTGATTATTACGAATTAATAAAACTTTCTCCAGCATACCAAGTGTATTTTGGAGTGAATGAATTTGTAACCATTGCAGACAATCTTCCAGAAATTATTACAACTTTCGAGTCTATCGAAAAAGGAAGTGGTGAAAAATTAGCCTCTTTCATGAAAGAAGCACAAAGCAACTACGACATTGCCATAAAAGATTTAGTTTATCGTCCAGGAGTTTCACCATTGGAATTGATTACGGTTGAAACAGCTTTAAAAGTAAACCAATTTTTTGGAAATATTTCTAAAGACATTAGACGCCGATTTAAAAACAAAAAGTTAGTTCAAATATTAGAATTTCCTGTTTTGTTTTTGGGTGCAAAACCATCTGATACACCATCATTCTATAACTTCATGAACTTTGCCGATTTCGGATTGGGAACATGGCATCCAAAAAACGGAATGTATTCAGTAGTTCTTGCCATGGAACAATTGGCTAAAGAACTTGGTGTTACTATCAATGTGAATTCCAATATTGAAAAAATTGAAGTTACTGATGGAAAAGCTACAGCATTGGTTGTAAATGGCGAAAGAGTTGCTGCAGATATTATTTTATCCGGAGCAGATTATCATCATTCAGAAACTTTATTGGATGAAAAACACCGTGCTTACTCAGAAAAATATTGGGAAAAGAAAACTTTCGCACCTTCTTCACTCCTATTCTATGTAGGTTTTGATAAAAAAATTACAAATATTGAACACCATTCGTTGTTTTTTGACGTAGATTTTGATGTTCATGCACAGGATATTTATGACAATCCAAAATGGCCAAAAGATCCATTGTTTTATGCAAGTTTTCCTTCTAAAACGGATTCAAATTCGGCTCCAAATGGCAAAGAAGCTGCTATATTTTTGATTCCCTTAGCACCAGGATTGAACGATACAAATGAGTTGCGTGAAATGTATTTTGAAAAAATAATGACTCGTTTAGAAAAATTAACAGAGCAAAGTCTAAAAAATAATGTTATCTTTAAGGAGTCGTTCTGTGTAAATGATTTTATAAAAGATTATAATTCTTACAAAGGAAATGCCTACGGAATGGCGAATACATTGTTACAAACAGCATTTTTGAGACCAAAATTGAAAAGTAAAAAAGTTAAAAGTTTATACTTTACAGGACAATTAACCGTTCCTGGACCAGGAGTTCCGCCAGCATTAATTTCAGGAAAACTTGTTGCAGATTTAATAAAAAAACACCGCTAAAATTTAAATAGATGAAATCACTTTTTGACACCGTATCTTTTGAATGTAGCAAGAATGTAACCAAGTCGTACAGCACTTCGTTCTCCTCTGCTGTAAAAATGTTGGCTCCAAGTATCCGACAAGATATTTATAATATTTATGGATTTGTTCGTTTTGCAGACGAAATTGTTGATTCCTTTCACGATTACAACAAAGAAGAGCTGTTCAATTTATTTGAAAAAGATTTGGAAGCCGCTTTACAAAATAAAATCAGTTTGAATCCGATATTAAATTCGTTTCAGCACACAGTTCACAAATATGAAATTCCAAATGATTTGATTGATGCTTTTATGAAAAGTATGAAACTTGATTTGGTAAAATCGGAATACAAAACAAAAGAAGAATATAACGAATACATTTACGGTTCGGCAGATGTTGTAGGTTTGATGTGTTTGAAGGTTTTTGTAAACGGAAACGAAGCAAAATATGAAGAGCTTAAACATTCGGCAATGCGATTAGGTTCGGCTTTTCAAAAAGTAAACTTCCTAAGAGATTTAAAAGCCGATTTTGAAGATTTAAGTCGTACTTATTTTCCGAATACTGATTTGACAAAATTAGATGAAGCTTCAAAAAACGAAATCATTAGAGAAATAGAAGCCGATTTTGAAGCCGGTTATCAAGGAATTGTTGGATTGCCATTGGAAGCTAAATTTGGTGTATATACAGCTTACATTTATTATAAAAAATTGCTTTCCAAATTAAAGAAAACACCATCAACTGAAATTAAAAATACTAGAATAAGAGTTCCAGATTATCAAAAATATGGTCTTTTTGCTAAATGTTATTTTTCTTATAAATTAAATATTATATAAATTATGTGGTTACATGTATTAGTCTTTGTTCTAACGTTTGTCATAATGGAATTTATGGCTTGGTTCACTCATAAGTATGTTATGCATGGCTTTTTATGGTCACTTCATGCAGACCATCATAAAAAAGATCACGATTCTTGGTTTGAAAGAAATGATGCATTCTTTATTTTTTATGCAGTTGTAAGTATTGGATGTTTCTTGCTTTGGCAAAAAGGAATACTAGAAATTGGAATTTCAATTGGATTAGGAATTTTTGCCTACGGATTAGCTTATTTCATTGTTCATGATATTTTTATACATCAACGTTTTAAATTGTTTAGAAATGCTAACAATATTTATGCAAAAGGTGTAAGAAGAGCACACAAAATGCATCATAAACATATTGGTAAAGGTGATGGTGAATGTTTTGGAATGTTGTTTGTTCCGTTAAAATATTTCAAAAAATAAAAAAATCCGATTCGTAATGAATCGGATTTTGTTTTTACAACTAACCTCAATTTTATAATTATTAAAATAACTATTTCATTAATCCTTTTAATGCTTCTAATTGTTTCATATCGATATTAGATTCTTTCAAAACCGATAGAAAAGTCATAGCATCTGCTGGATTCATATCTTTTCCTAAAATTCTAACTACAGCAAATCCGTTATCGCTTTTAGCTCCGTAAAGGATGAATTCATCTATATGATCTTCATCACCAACAAAACTTATTGAAGCTCCATCTTTACCAGAACCAAATTTCATTAATTGCTGATAATTTGTAGTGTCTTTTAGAATCTCGTTGATTTTCTTTCTTTCTACATCAAACTCCGATTTATTTTTATCATTAATTTGATAAGCCAAAATATTCATTTTTTCAAAGGACGATAATGCTTTACTTTGATCTGCTGTTAACTTAGTTTTATCTAAATTCAATATACTTGGAGAAACATCTACAACCACAAATCCAGGTTTTTCTTGATTGTCAACAAAATATTTCTGTAAACTTGGCTCCGAATTACAACTGAATAAAAGTAAACTCAAAGCGATAGCTAAAAAGGTGATTACTCTCATGATATTATTTTTTACCAGCTTTTTTCAACTCGGCACCACCAGGTAAATTCATTTTATCTGTAAGTGCAGAAAGCTCATCTAAATCAAAGTTTCCTGTTAAAGACATCAATACAGACTCTTCTTTTCCAGAACCTTCAATGAACATTAAAAGTTCTTTTACTTGAGATTCGGTTGCACCAGATTTAACATAAATTCTTACTGTTTTACCTTTTTCATTTATTCTCATTAACTCTTCTAATCCAACAGACTTGACATATTTATCAGCTACAGCTTTCATATCGTCACTCTTTTTGTCATTAGCAGTTACAAATACTTTCAAGTTATCTAATTTCTTGATTAAGTTGATGTACTGTTGTGATTGCTTGTCTTTAGCATCTACTTTACTCAACATGGTAAACATTTTTTTATTTACAATGATAGTAGTGATATCGTCTTGATTATCAAATTTATCAAAGACTGATTGTGCAAATAAGGTATTAGAAACTAATACTAAAGCGATAATTAAAATTAATTTTCTCATGATTTCTATTCGTTTTTTGACTGATTATTTTTTAAAAATTCTGTTTTTTGATTGTTCATATTCATTAATATAACTTACACTTTCTATGCCAGTATTTAAATGTTCTGAAACTAATGCTAAAGCTTTCTCTGTTTGTTGAAGTGCCAACTCCGGATTATCTTCTGGAGAACAAGCTACAAATTGTTCTTCCTTATCATTATTAAAGTACATCATCGTACCAACACCAAGCATTACCACAACTGAAGCTGCAATAGATAACCACAATACGACATTTCGTTTTTTAGTTTGTAGTGGAATTTCTTGCGTAAACTGTTGCTCTTTTGCTTGAGAGAAATAACCAAAAATGGTTTGGTATTGTTTCAAATGCTGCGCAACATCTGTTGAAGAAAAATAAACTTTTAATTCATTTTCTTCGGCAATACTTGTTTCTCCTTCAAAGTATTTGTCTATTAAATTTTCTATTCTATCCAATGCCATAATTATGTGTTTTGGTCATTATTTCTCTAATCGTTTTTCTAGCTCTTGAAAGTGCCACTCTTATAGTTGCCTCACTCATGTCTAGTATTTTTGCAATATCTTCAAATTCGTATTGCTCAATGTCTCTCATTTGAATAATCAACTTTTGCTGTTCTGGCAAATCGTTAATTATTTTTTCAACCCAACTCAAACTATCTTCATCCTCTAACTTTTGTTGCAAACTTGCCTGATTGTCGGTGTAATTATTGTGAACAATCGTCATATTACTAGCTCGTTTCGACTTTAATTGATCTAGACAATAATTCTTTGTCATGGTCATTGCCATAGCTTCAACACTTTTCAATTCTGATAGTGTTTCATTTTTAGTCCACAATTTTACAAGAACTTCCTGAGTTGCATCTTCTGCTTCTTCTGTGCTAACGAGTAGTCGTTTTGCCAATCTAAAGAGTTTATCTTTAAATGGTGAAACTATCTTTATGAACTCGTTTTGTTGCATTTGTTTGGTTGGTTATATAGTGAAGACGAGTCACTATTTATTTTGTTACAAGATACTTTAATTTTTTTACAAAAAAAATAACGCTTTCAAAGAAAATCCTCTGAAAGCGTTACAAACAAAACAATTTAAAAAAATCTTATAAACTGATATTCAATCCCAATCGGAAGTTTCTACCACGTGTTGAATAACCAATATTTTCTGTAAAGTCTTCATTTAAAATATTAGTAGCTGAGCCAAAAATTGACAATCTGTTTTTTATCAATTCATATTTTACTAAAGCATTAACCAATTGATAGGAACCTAGTTTTACTGAAGCGGTTCCAAAAGTATTTCCATCAAAGTAAACATCTTTTCTACCATCTAAGTATTGATAATTTACATTAAAAAATAATCTTTCAGAAGCAAAATAATCAACTGAAGCATTAGCTTTATGCTTTGGAATCAATCGATCTAAATTTTTATCTACTTGAGCAAAGGTATAATTTGCGTTTAGTTTAAACTTACTATTTAAAGCATAACTCAACTCAGTCTCTACTCCTTTTGCTTTATTAATTCCTTCAATATTAATATAGTACGAATCAAAAGTTACATTATCAAAATAAAATCCGAAACTATTATTTTGTTCTCTATGAAAAGCTATAGCATTAAAAATCAACTTTTTATTCAATAATCCAACTTCAAATCCAGCTTCGATAGTTGCGTTTTTTTCTGGTGTTAATTTAGTATTTCCAAATTCTGAATACAATTGATATAAACTTGGAGTTACATAAGCTGTACTATAAGAAGCTAACAATTTTAACGGAACTTCTTTTCCAAAACTAAAAGATGGATTGATATTATAAACTACTTGATTTCCATATTCACTATGAACATTTAGTCTTGCACCAGCATTAATATTTAATCCAAATTTAGAAGTATAAACTCCTGTCAAATAAGGATCAATCATATTGAATTTTGTTGATTCCCTAGTAATATTAGCATAAGGAGTTTCACTTAACATATCGTAAAATTGATAATTTACTCCGGTTACTAAAAAGAAATCGGATGTAACTTTATATTTATTGAAAGCATCCAGATTAATACCTCTTGATTCATAAAGAGAATTTTCTATAACACTTGTCCAAGAATTAAACTCCGAATAATCACGTTGCAACTTTGTAAAACTCGAATTAATTACAAACTCACCGCGATTGTATTTATATTTTGGAGAAAATCCGAAGCGAAATTGTTCTGTATTACTTTTATTCAAATCGGTGTCATTAAAACCTGTATTATCAAACGAAAAATCATAATCGTTTTTTAGCACGTCATAATTTCCAAAGAAATCTAAAGTCAATTTTTCTGATGCTTTAAAACCAATTTTAGACATATAATTGACTCTTGAAAATCGGTCGTTTTCATTGGTTTGATTTTCTGGAGCAGCAATTTGAGACATTCCATCTGATTCTGAACTGTTGATTGAAGCTAAATAATTCACTTTTTTTACTGTTCCATTTACAGAAAAACCTTGATTAAAATCTTGACCATTGTATTTACTATTGGTCGAAGTATTATTGGAACCAATATTTACATAAGCGTTAGCTTGAAGTGGTTTTTTGCTTGATTTTTTAAGAATAATATTGATAACAGCAGTGGCTGCTCCAGTTCCATACAGTGTACTAGCGGCGCCTTTCATGACTTCAATACTTTCTACTTGATCAACCGGAAGTAAACGCAAGTCATATTCGAAACTAATTCCGGATGCATCTGTTACAGGATTTCCGTCTATCAAAACTAAAACTTGTTGATTTTTTCCACCACGAATGTAATAACCTAAGTTCTTTCCGTTGGCGGATTGATTTCCGTTAATTTCAACACCGGCAACAGAACTTAAAACAGTAGCTAAAGATTGTCCCGATTTTTTCTGAAGTTCTTCGGCAGAAATTTTGGTGATTACTTTTCCAGATTTTTCTTTGCTTTGCGCAAATTTAGTATCCGAAATTACCAATTCTTGAAGTTGATTCACTTTAGTGGAATCTTTTTCTTGGGCATAGCCACAAGTTGTAACCAATGCTACAATTGCACTGACACGAATGAAATTTTTGTTCATTTTTTTTGTTAAACAATAATTTAAAAATAATGGGAGAAAAGCACAGAATTACCCATACCCAAACCTTTTTTCCCGAAAGTTTGATACTCAGTGTATATGGCAGGTCTCCTGGCTTGCGTCTTGATGTTTACCTTCTCATCTCGTTTTTTTTTTTACGAGACAATGGTTTTGTAGATAACAACAAGCTTTATAGCATACAGTTGCGGGTACAGCTTTGGATTTAAGATATTAGATTTAGCTATTAGATTTTTAATCTGCTAACTGAAATCTGAAATCTGTTACCAAATTCCCTTTTAATGTTTCTCTGAAAAAAATCAAAGTCACAACCGAAATACGAGTGCAAATGTAATTTTTTAAAAACCATTAGACAAACTAATTAATTACAAATAAATTATCGTAACTTCGTAATTGATTTAAACATCTGATTATGAAATCGCAACCAACAAAACGTTTGTGTAAACAATTACAAATAAATAAATGCGATACCATATATGACCGCTAAAAAATAAATTTTTACATATATGAAAAAACTATTACTCATATTATTGTTTTCTAATATTGGATTTGCACAAAACAATGTAGTTGAAATTAGATTAGCTAATCAAAATATTGGAGCACCAGCCTTCAATTTTACTACAAATAATACAACTGAATCAAATGATATTGGTTTAAATCAGATTTTACAAGCACATAATGTATTTCAATATATATCAAAAGAAGGCCACCTTTACCCTCCTTTTAGTGGAAGACATGTAGAAATATGGTGTAACAATTGCAATTATTCTGAACTAGCATCTGATCTTTTGGCTTATTCAAGTGTTGTTGACAAAGCAAGGGTAACAAATTATGCAAGCCCATTTAAGGATAACTTACTAGCTCAAATTTCAAATATAAATATTGGTGTTCCAATTGGAGTAAATAATGGAATCATTGTAACAAACGATACTGGATTGAATCAAATATTTCAAACTTACAACGTATATTATTATGTACAGTATTCACCATTTTCAATCAATAGTGAATTATTAAGATATTATAGTTTAGTTTGTGATTGTGATAATGTTTTACTAAAAAACGCCTTAGATAATTATAATTCTGTAATTAGTCAAACTGAATACCCATCGCCTGCCTATCTATTAAAAACAAGTGAATTTGAAAAATATAATATCTCAATTTCTCCAAATCCATTTTCAAGTGATTTTGATATTCAGACAGAAGAAACTATTTTAAACTATTCTCTTGTAGATATATCTGGAAAACTATTAATTGCAACAACTTCAAAAAATGAACTTAACACTATTGCATCACAACTAAATTCTGGAATTTATTTTTTAAACCTTCAATTAGAAAATGGTAAAAGTGGAAACTTTAAATTAATTAAAAAGTAAATTATTTATCGTCTTTCTTTTTAGAAAATTTAAAAATCAACCAAACAAATCCAACGACAAAGTGAAGTAGAATTATTCCACCCACGACGTACATAAAAGTATTTGAATTATCTCTCACGATTTTAATTTTCGTCAAAGTTACATTACTTTAAAATCTGATTTTGCATCAAATGTTACACAAAAGTCAATTTGTAAAAACATTGTTTTACTTTTGCAAAAAAAAATTATCAATGTCGCGTTTTTTAAAATCCTTCTTTTCGTTACTAATTGTTTTCAGCTTTGTTCAATGCAAAAAAGAAGTTAGCAATGCCGATGTAATAATTCCTGTAAACGAAGTAAAATATGCCAAAGGATTTTCGATTATAAACTATGAAGGGTTTTCTATTGTTAAGGTTTCTAATCCTTGGCCAGAGGCAAACAAAATCTACACTTACATTCTTAAAGAAAAAAATGGAATTGTTCCAGATTCTTTAAAAACCAATCTTACAATAAATGTTCCTATAAAAAATATTGTGGTTACTTCTACCACTCATATTCCTTCATTGGAAATGCTTGGAGAAGAAAATTCTTTGATAGGTTTTCCAAATTTGAAGTACATTTCATCGCAAAAAGTTCGTGCATTAATCGATGCAAAAAAAATAAAAGAATTAGGAACCAATCAATCCTTAAATACCGAAGTTCTAATTGATTTACAACCAGAAGTAATTATTGGATATGGATTGGACAACAGCAATCCAACTTTAGATAATTTAGAAAAAAATGGTTTAAAAGTCTTACTAAATGGCGATTGGAATGAACAAACTCCGTTAGGAAAAGCAGAATGGATTAAGTTTTTTGGAGCATTATATGGCAAACAAGAATTGGCTAATAAAATATTTACTAAAATTGAAAAGGACTATTTAAAAACTTTGGAAATTGCTAAAAAGGCAACAACAAATCCAACAATATTAGCTGGTGATATGTTTGAAGACAAATGGTATTTACCACAAGGTACAAGTTGGGGTTGTCAATTATTAAAAGAAGCTAAAGGCAACTATTTGTGGGCAGAGACAACTGGCACAGGAAGTTTATCGTTATCATTTGAAACTGTTTTAGAAAAGGCAAAAGAAGCCGATTTATGGATTACATCAGGACAATTTTCTACTTTGAAGGAAATGACAGACGCTAATCCACATTACGCACAATTTAGTGCATTTAAAAATAAAAATGTATATTCGTTTAGTGGAAGAAAAGGTAAAACTGGTGGTATTTTATACTATGAATTAGCTCCAAATAGACCAGATATTGTCCTAAAAGATATTGTCAAAATACTACATCCCGAATTATTGACTGGTTACAAACCTTTCTTTTTTGAAAAATTAAAATAATTTGAAAACACAAAAACGAAATTCTTTACTCTTTATATCACTTTCATTGCTATTGCTTTTAGCACTGTTATTGAACATCAGTTTAGGGCAAGTTGCTATTCCTTTTAAAGAAGTTATCAAGAGTCTTTTTGGTTCTCATGCAAGCAAAGAAACTTGGGAATATATCATAGTAAACTTTAGGCTTCCAAAAGCAATAACTGCTATTTTTGTGGGAATAGGATTATCCATTTCGGGTTTATTGATGCAAACTTTATTCAGAAATCCACTAGCTGGTCCTTATGTTTTGGGATTGAGTTCTGGTTCGAGTTTGGGTGTAGCTTTTGTAATTCTTGGAGCCGGAATTTTACCCTTATCATTAGCCGATTTTTTATTGTCTTCCTATGGAATCATTTTAGCTTCTTGCTTAGGAAGTTTTATGGTATTATTATTGGTTTTAACCATCTCCAAATTCTTGCGCGACACCATGACTATTTTGATTGCTGGATTGATGTTCAGCAGTTTTGCAAGTGCTATTGTTTCTATTTTAACCTATTTTAGTTCTGCAGAAAAACTACAAAAATTTACTTTTTGGAGCATGGGAAGTATTGGAAATATTTCATGGCCAAACCTACTTATTTTATTTATTGCAATTTGTATTGGATTGTTAATCAGTTTATTTTCAATAAAATCATTAGATGGTTTACTATTGGGTGAAAATTATGCCAAGAGTTTAGGCTTAAAAATCAAAAAATCAAGAAGAATGATTATTCTTGCTACAAGTATATTAGCAGGAAGTATCACGGCTTTTGCAGGACCAATTGCCTTTATTGGATTAGCAGTGCCACATTTGTCAAAATTAATTTTTCAAACAAGTAATCATTTAATTTTGTTTTGGAGTACTATAATAATCGGTGCAATTATTATGCTTTTTTGTGATATGGTTTCACAAATGCCAGGATTTGACTTTACATTACCGATAAATGCTATAACTTCAATCATTGGTGCGCCAATTGTGATTTGGTTATTGGTTAGGAAAAATCGACTGATTTAAAATGATATCATAAAAATGAGTAATAACAATAACATACTTACAACCACAAATCTTTCGATTGGATACAAGTCTAAATCGACAGAAAATGTTATTGCTAAAAACCTCAACTTGAAACTACAAGAAGGAAAACTAATTTCTTTAATTGGCGAAAATGGAATTGGAAAATCAACTCTTTTAAGAACGCTTTCAGGACTTAAAAAACCATTAGATGGTTCAATTCATTTAAATGATATAAACCTCAATAACTTCAATCAAATTGATTTAGCCAAAAGTTTGAGTTTAGTTTTAACAGAAAAATTACCTCCAAGCAACTTGACTGTTTTTGAACTAATCGCTCTAGGCAGACAACCTTACACCAATTGGATAGGAAAATTAACTTCTGAAGACTTTGAAAAAATAAATGAGGCAATTCATTTAACCCAAATTGAACATTTAGCTACTAAAAAGTATTATGAAATAAGCGATGGACAATTTCAAAATGTACTTGTAGCAAGAGCCTTAGCCCAAGACACACCTTTAATTATTCTTGACGAACCTTCAACTCATTTAGATTTATTTCATAAAGTATCGTTGTTCAAATTATTAAAAAAGCTTGCTACTGAGTCGAATAAATGTATTTTGTTTTCAACTCATGATATTGATTTAGCGATTCAATTATCTGATGAAATGATAGTTATGACAGAGAATTTAGTTATTCAAGATCAACCTTGTAATTTAATTTCAAAAGGTGTTTTTGACACACTTTTTAAAGATGAAAACATAAAATTTGATAGCGAACGAGGAAAATTTATTATCAAATAATTATGATTTGTTTTAATTCATAAACTAATTCGAAAATTTACTTTTGTTTAAAAATAATCAATCATGAAAAATCTATCCATATTTCTTTTTGCCCTTACAATGATTAGTTCACAAGCACAACAAGCGGTTTCTTATAATGATGAAAATCAAAAGTTAGAAGGATTAGTTTCAGTTCCTGAAAAGAAGATTGCTAATGGTAACGCCGTTTTACTTCTACCTGCATGGATGGGAATTGATAACAATGCAAAAGAGAATGCTGCTGAATTAGCAAAACTAGGATATCTAACATTCGTTGCAGACATATACGGAGTTGATAAAAGACCAACAAATCCAAGTGAAGCAGGAAAATTGGCTGGTTATTACAAAACAAATATCAAAGAATACCAAAAAAGAATTCAATTAGCTTTAAACGAACTAATAAAACAAGGCGCAAATCCTGATAAAATTGCAGTTATTGGTTATTGCTTTGGAGGAACAGGTGCTATTGAAGCTGCAAGAACAAACATGAATGTAAGAGGTGTTGTATCATTCCATGGAGGATTAGGCAGAGATGCGTCAAGAACAATTGAACCAATAAAAACTAAAGTTTTAGTACTTCATGGCGCAGATGATTTTTATGTTCCTGAAACTGAAATCAAAGCTTTTCAAGACGAAATGAGAACTGCAAAAGCCGATTGGCAAATGGTTTATTATGCTAATTCTGTTCACGCATTCACTCACAAAGATGCCGGAAATGACAATAGCAAAGGCGCTGCATACAACGAAAAAGCAGCAATGCGTTCTTGGGAAGCAATGAAAGTGTTTTTTGAAGAAATATTTAGATAATTAGAAACTACTCTTTTCAAATCTAACTCGGTAAACACGCATAAGTTGTTCTAATTTTTCTGGAGTAATTGCCAATTCATCTATGTGATATTCTTGATGTTTATTGCGGTATTTGAAAACCAAATAATAGTTAACGTGTTTACCACTTCGTCTCATATCAACATATTCATTGTCAATAAATTCCCATTCCATTAAACTTGATTTATAGAATTGAATTCCTTTAGAGTTGATACTAATTTGAGGTTGATTATTAATCAATTTAGGAATTGAAGTGTAGAAAAAGTATAGTCCTAATCCTAGAAAAAACAAGTAATAATAATCTTTCGAATTCTCCATTAGAACATAAACACCAACAGATAAAAATAGAACTCCAAAAACAATTCCGAACGCAATAGTAGCTTTAGAATAATGAATGAGCGTTTCTTTCGGAACATTTATATCATCATGATATACATCTTTTTCTAGAAATTTTCTTTCAAGAAGTTTTAATTTTTGCTTTTGTTCATAATTGATGATTTCGGTTTTATTAAACCAACTATCATCTTTCCAAATCAAATTATTTTGAATGGCTTTTCGTTTTAACTCATGAACGTTTCTAACATTTTCAAAAGCCCATATTTTCCATTCAACAACAAAATAACTCCAAGCTAGCCAAGCTAATAAAAATCCTCCTACAGCAAAAACTGCCATCATCCAATCTTCAATTAATTCGATAGTTTTTAGATAAACTCCTACTCCAATAAAAACTAAAATAAGAAATAAAGGAAGGTAAACCAACTTGATTTTACCTTTGCTTAATGCTTGCTGAACGGTTATATTTTCTCTCATATTATTTCAAATTAATTTGCCTTTTCGCCTCACCAACTACAAATGCTACCGAATTAGCAATGTTATAACTTCTAATTAAATTGGACATAGGAATCGTTAAATGATTTTCAAATTTAGCTAAAACTTCTTGAGATAAACCAACACTTTCCTTTCCAAATACTAACCAATCTTCATCCTTAAATTCGACTTCATAAATAGATTTTGAAGCATGCGAACTCATTAAGAAAACTCTTGATTTATCTTTTATTTGAGTCATCCATTCCTCAACGTTTTGGTATTCTGTAACGTCCAAATGCACCCAATAATCTAATCCAGAACGCTTCAAATTTTTGTCATTAATAACAAATCCAAATGGATGAATTAAATGCAATCGACTTTCGGTTCCAACGCTCAAACGTCCGATATTACCTGTGTTATTTGGGATTTCTGGTTCTACTAAAACTATGTTTAACATTAAATTAGATTTTTAGACAATTAGATTTTTAGACATTAAAATTTTCAACTTCTAGAACTTCTCCTGGATTTAAATCATTTAAATAGATGTTTCCAACTCGAACTCTGACCAACCTTAAAGTTGGAAAACCAACAGCCGAGGTCATTTTTCTAACTTGTCGAAATTTACCTTCGTTAATGGTAATTGAAAGCCAAGATGTTGGTCCGTGGCGTTCATCTCGAATTTTCTTTGCTCGCTCAGGAAAGTTTGGAATTTCGTTTAAAATATTGGCTTCACACTTTTTGGTTAAATATTTCTTTCCATTAAAACCAATTAAAACACCATTCTTTAATTCTTCAATCGCTTCTTGAGTTACAATTCCATCCACTTGGACATAATATTCTTTTTCTACTTTTTTACTTCGAACAATTTCACTCATCATTCCATCAGTTGTCAACAAAAGTAGTCCTTCTGAATCTTCATCTAATCTGCCAATAGCCATTGTATTCTCTGGAAAATTATACAACTCTCCGAGTAACTTTTTTGGCCTTTTGAGTTCGTAAATAAACTGACTCAAATAGCCATAAGGTTTGTAAATTAAGAAATGTTGATGATTAGACATGAATTTATTTTGTAGCAAAAATACTATTTAATCTGATAAACAACTATTACATTTTTTAGTACATTTACATTCTTATAATATTCATCACCATGACCGCAGTTTTACCCTTTTTATTAATATTTATCGTCGCCTTAGCCATTGGACTTTTCCTTGGTAAACAATTATTTTCAGCCAATTCTAAATCAGAAAAAGCTTCGTTAGAAGAAAAAATTAATGGATTAATTTCACAAATCAATCAACAAAAAGAGCAATCAGTTTTAGAAAGAAATCAATTTGAAAAACAATTGTTTACCTCTAATCAAGAAAAAGAAACCATCCGTTCAGAAAAAGAATCGTTAGCTATTCAATTGTCTAAAAAAGAAACCGATTTTGAAAATCTTTGGGAACGCAACAAAGAGCAAAAACAAGAAGTAGAACAACTTCAAGAGAAATTTACCAAAGAATTTGAAAATTTAGCCAATAAAATATTAGAAGAAAAAACAACCAAATTCACCGAACAAAATAAAGAAAACCTAAAAAATATTCTTTCACCATTGCAAGATAAAATTCAACTTTTTGAAAAGAAAGTGGAAGACACTCACAAAGAAAGTATCGATTACCATGCCGCTTTACGTCAGCAAATATTAGGCTTGCGCGAAATGAACGAGCAAATGAGTAAAGAAACGCTAAACTTGACCAAAGCATTAAAAGGCGATAGTAAAATGCAAGGTAATTGGGGTGAATTGGTATTAGAACGTGTTTTAGAAAAATCTGGTTTAGAAAAAGATAGAGAATATTTTGTACAACAAAGTTTTGTAACTGAAGATGGTAATCGAGTTTTCCCTGATGTTATTATCAATCTTCCTGACGGAAAGAAAATGATTGTCGATTCTAAAGTAACATTAACTGCTTATGAGCGATATATTAATGAAGAAGACGATAATTTGAAAACTCAATTTCTAAAAGAACATGTTATTTCAATAAATCGACATGTAGAACAATTGGGCAACAAAAATTACCATGATTTGTATCAAATGGAAAGTCCAGATTTTGTATTGCTATTTATACCTATAGAATCGGCCTTTGCTCTAGCATTAAACGAAGATACAAACTTATACAACAAAGCATTCGAAAAAAATATTGTAATTGTAACTCCTTCTACTCTATTGGCAACTTTACGAACAATTGATAGTATGTGGACCAACCAAAAGCAACAAGAAAATGCTTTAGAAATAGCACGCCAAGCTGGAGCTTTGTATGATAAGTTTGAAGGTTTTGTAACTGATTTGGTAAAAATCGGCAAGAAAATGGACGAAGCAAAAGTGGAATATCAAGGAGCAATGAACAAACTTGTTGATGGGAAAGGAAACTTGATACAAGTGTAGAAAAAT
>JAAFHW010000020.1 GCA_013298525.1 Flavobacteriia bacterium | reverse complement strand
AAATCTTCTTCAGCTTCTTTTATTTTAAGTTGTTGTTTTGTTATAGCAACATTTCCTTTTTCAATTTCAACTGGAGAAAGTTTTCCTTTGGCTTGTGCTTTAGCGTGTTTAGCTTGCATTTTTTCCAAATTATTTCTTTCTTTTTCAATTTTACCTTGAGCTTTTTCAACATCTTTCTCAGCGTTAGCTAATTTCTTTTGCTCTTTCTCAAATTTCTTTTGTTCTTTTTCTAATTTGTCTTGTTGTTTTTCTGCTTTTTTTTCAGCATCCTTAGCTTCTTTTTCAGCTTTTTCAACTTTCTCTTCAGCTTTTTCTTTTTCTTTTAAAGCTTTCTTTTCTTCTTTTAGTTGTTCTTCTAAACGTTCCTTTTCAAGAGCTCTTTGTTTTTCTACATCTATTACATTTTGTTTAACAGAATCAACAGCTTGTTTTACTGGAGTTTCTTGTGCAAAAAAGTTTTGAAAACTTACAAGAAGAATGGCTGTAAGTAAAAATTTAATTTTCATATTTGTCAAGTTTTAAATTATTAGTATCAACTATCATTATGATGAAATAGGATAGTTAAATCAATGTATAAAATTATGAAAAAATCCTTAGTATTGAAAATCATTTTATGTCTAATATTTTCTACAATAACTGTTTCTTGTAGAAAAGAAATCGACTCTAGTTTAGAACCTAAAAATTCAACTGATTCAATAGAAAAAAATTCAACTTCAATTCAAACTGACAATGCGGAGTTTAATTTTCTTCCTTCTTCAACAACCAATCAAGTTGTTGAGCATAAATATTATACATTGTCCTATAATGAAACATACGAACAAGCAGAATGGGTTGCGTATGAGCTTAAAGGAGTAAAATCATACCACGATTATGATAGACCTTTTTTTATTGAAGATGAAAAGGTAAATACTGGTTCTGCTGATTGGAGAAATTACAAACGTTCTGGTTATGATAAAGGTCATTTATGTCCGGCAGGTGATATGAAATTTTCTAAAGAAGCTTATGATGAAACTTTTTTAACATCAAATATATCTCCGCAAAAACATGACTTCAATGATGGAATCTGGAATACTTTAGAACAAAAAGTTCGTTATTGGGCATCAAAATATGATGGGATTTATGTTGTAACAGGAGGTGTTTTGAATGATAATTTAAAAACTATTGGAGAGGAAGATGTTGCTGTTCCTGAATACTTTTACAAAGTTTTATTAGATACTTCAAGAAGTGAGTATAAGATGATAGGCTTTTTGGTTCCGGCAGTTGATAGTAATAAGCCACTTTACGAATTTGTTGTTCCGGTTGATGAAATAGAAAAAATGACCGGAATTGATTTCTATCCGAGTTTGAATGATAAAATTGAGAATAATTTGGAAAAAAGTAGCGATTATAAATCGTGGAGTTTTAATTAAACTACCATTCGTTTACTTTATTGGCATCCATTTTTAAGAAAATAAACAATAAAATGGTAAAACCCCAAAGTCCAGAACCTCCATATGAAAAGAAAGGTAACGGAACCCCAATTGTTGGAAAAACACCTACAACCATTGCTATATTTACAAAAAAGTGAATAAAGAGAATTCCGGCGACGCAATAGCCATAGACTCGACTAAACTTAGTCTTTTGTCGTTCTGCCAAATATATTATTCTTAAAATCAATCCAACAAACAATCCTATAACGAAGATAGAGCCTAAGAAACCCCATTCTTCACCAACGGTTGTGAAAATATAATCGGTATGCTGTTCTGGTACAAAACCTCCTTTGGTTTGTGTTCCTTCTAGGTAACCTTTTCCAAAAAATCCTCCAGAACCAATAGCAATTTCAGATTGATTTGTATTATAACCAACGCCTTTCATATCAACTTCTTTTCCAAGTAAAATGTTGAAACGATCTCTATGGTGTTGTTTGAACACATTGTTAAAAACAAAATTCACAGAAAAAGAAAAAGCCGTTATAATAATTAAAAGAATAGCACTTGCAATGATATTCCTATCAACTAATCTGCTTCTAAAATAGTTTATAATTAATACTAAAGCTGTAATTCCTATTACAATGTATGGGTTATTTGTTGCTAAAGTTAGAACGAATAAAACTATGGCAATAAAACCAGTAAGTAAATACCAACCAGGCAAACCTTCTCTGTAAAGCACTATGAAGAATACACTATAAATTAAGGCACTTCCTGGATCGGGTTGCGGTAAAATCAACATCACAGGAAGGAAAATGATAATTAAAACTTGAATTTGCCTATTAACATCTTTTAAGTTAACCTGAACATCACTTAAGTATTTAGCTAAAGCTAGTGAAGTCGCAGCTTTTGCAAACTCTGAAGGTTGTAAGGTAAAACTTCCAATGGCATACCAACAGCGTTGACCAGCAATTGTTTTTCCGAAAAGGAATAAGCCTACTAATGATAACAGTGATACTGCAAAAATAATTATAGAATACTTTTCATAAAATTTAGCTTCTACTGATAAAACGATGAAAATGATAGGAATAGAGAAGGCAATGAAAAGAAACTGCTTTCCATAAATTTGAGTAAAATCAAAAATAGAGGCATCTTCTGAAACGGTAGACAATGATGACGAATAGATATTTAGCCATCCCATTACAACTAATGCAATATAGATGACAATGCTTATCCAGTCGATATTGTTGGTTACACTTTGGTTTCTCATTTCTAACTTAAACTAGGGATTTTGTAAAGTATCAATTTTAATTTCCTTTTTCAAAACTCCGTTTATTGAATCTCTTGTTCTTTTAATTTTTGCTAAACTATCTTTAATTCTATTATTAATTAATGAAATACTATCCTGATGTTTTCTTGGGTATAATTTGTCGTATTGTGCTTTCAAACTTCCAGTTAACATTCTTTTTTCGAAATCAACTTTAGTGATTTTTTTGTTCAAATATTTCTCAATCATCAAAGTTGTAATTGGTCCAGCCCAACGTTTACCCCAATATCCATTTTCAACAAATACAGCTATAGCAATTTTAGGATTGTCTCTTGGTGCAAAAGCAACAAAAATCGAGTGATCTTGAAGTTTTACTCGCTTTCCATTTACTTTCAAATAATTTTCTGCGGTTCCAGTTTTACCGCAGATTTCAATACCGGTTACTCCAAGCCCTGAAGCTGTTCCGCCAGGACCATAAACTGCATTCATACCTGTGATTATAGGCTCAAAATATTTTCTATCAATAGTAGTAGTATGTTTGGTTCTGAATTTTTTGTCAATAGTATTTCCTTTTATTCTTTTTACAATATGTGGAGTGTAAAAATAGCCTCTATTAGCAATTGTTGCCATAAAATTAGCAAGTTGAATAGGAGTCATTAAAACTTCTCCTTGTCCAATAGCATTTGAAACGATAGTTTTTCCATCCCAATTCCAACCATTATAAACTCTATTATAGGTTTTAGAGGTTGGTATGTTTCCTTTTTTTCCAATTGGCAAATCATAACCCATAAAATCACCAAGGCCAAAACTTTTTAAGTGGCTAGCCCATTTGTCTACAGCATAACTGTGGTCTTTGTATTTGTTAATCAATTTGATATAACAATTAGAAAAATAGGTATTACAAGATTGATAAATTCCTCTGTGTAATTGAACTGCTCCACCAGAACAGTGACATTTCATAAATCGACCTCTTGCATAACTAAAACCTCGATGACATGAAAATCGTGTACTATCTGTGACAACTCCTTCTTGTAAGGCAATTAATCCAGTTAGAATTTTGAATGGAGAACCTGGTGTGTATTCTGCCAAAAGACCTCTGTCGTATAATGGTTTTGCAATAGAATCATTATGAAGCAAAGTATAATTTTTTGAACGTTGTCTTCCAACTAATAAAGCAGGATTAAAACTTGGAGCACTAACCAATGCTAAAATTTCACCAGTTTTAGGTTCAATAGCAACAATTCCACCCCATTTATTAATCATTAATTCTTCACCATATTTTTGAAGTTCTCCATCAATAGTTAAAGTTAAATCACTTCCTTGTTTGGAAATCGTATCGTATTTTCCTTCTTTATAGGAACCAATTTCTCTGTTGAATTTATCTCTTAAAATGTATTTTACACCTTTTTGTCCTCTAAGAAATTCTTCGTAGCTTTCCTCAATACCTTGTCTTCCAATTAAATCTCCTCCAATGTAGTATGGATTTTTTTTAACGATATTTTCATTTACTTGAGTGATGAATCCAAAAACATTGGCACCATAATCAACTTGATAATCTCTTAATGAACGTTTTTGAATATAAAAACCACTAAATTTTCTAATTTTTTCCTGAAATGCAGCGTATTCTAATTTGTTTAATTGAGGTAAAAAAACTGAAGGAAGCATTGGACTATAGACTTTAGCTTTATTAATTTTTTTGATAAAAAATTCTTTGCTAATATCAAGTAGTGAACAAAACTCTAAAGTATCTATGTTTTTTACATCTTTTGGCACAACCATAATATCATAGGATGGTTGATTGGCAATTAATAATTTTCCATTTCTATCATATACATAACCTCTTTCGGGATAATCGTATTTGATTTTAATGGCGTTATTCTCCGACTTTAGTTTGAAAGAGTCGTCTATAACTTGCAAATAAAAAATTCGGAGCAACAACAAAGATGCTGCGATAATTACTACAGAAGGTAATAATGCTTTTCTCATCGTTTACTTGGCTTGATTAAGTAAATAATTAAGATACAAATTATAATAGTAAAAATGGTGCTAATAATAGTTCTAAGAACAATATCCCAAAGGTATTCAAAAGTGAAAACTTCAAGAACAAAAAGTGTTAAATGATGTATTATTACTGCTAATAGGATAAATGAAAAACGCTCTGGTGTTAAAGTATCATTCAGTCTAACAGTTTGATATTCATAACTTAAACCAAATGAAAATTTAAAAATAGATGGCCTTACAAATGCTAATAGTAGACAAGCTGCAGCATGGACTCCTCCAGAATTACAAAATAAATCCATTGTAATACCTAGAAAAAAACTTGACATTAGTAAAGCATATTTATTTCCATTAACTGGATAAAGAATAATAAAAAGGATGTATGGAAACGGATTGATATAACCTAAGAAATTGAAATTATTAAAAATAACAACTTGTACCGCAAGCAGTAAAATAAAACGGGCCATATTGAACAACATAGCACTATTCATTTTTTTGAGTCTTCTTTTCTAAGTTAATGATTTCTTCTCTATCTTTATTTCTGATGATGTATACGTGACCTAAACTTGTCATATCATTGAAAAGTCTTACATCTATCATGTACAAATTAGTTTCATTGTCGATGTAAATTTTTTCAATGGTTCCAATTCCGATGTTTTCTGGAAAGATAGTAGATTGCGCTCCGGTAACAATAGTATCACCTTTTCTAACAGTAGCTAACCTTGGTACATCTGTTAGTTGAACAAAACCAGTATTTTTACCATTCCAAGTTAATGAACCAATATGATTAGATTTCTTAACTTTAGCATTTAAAGGAGATTCTGTATTTAAAATACTCAATACAGTACTGTAATTTGCTGAGGTATTTTCTACAACTCCTACAATTCCTAAACTATTGATTACACCCATTTCTGGTTTAACACCTTGATTAGATCCAGAGTTTAGCGTCAAGAAGTTAACCTGATTGCTATAAGAGTTTTTGATAACTTTCGAAATAATGATGTCGGTTTTCTTAACACCTTTAATAGAATCTAAATTTGGGACTTTTGTAGAGTCTTTAATATTAAAAAGCAATCCTTTCAAACGAGCATTTTCTTTTGCAAGTTCTTCGTTTTGTACTTTTAAATTGAAATAACCTTCCACATTGCTCGTCATTTCATAAACACCTCCAGTGAAGAAATTAGCAGAACTAATAACTTTACTTTTGTGATAAGAATGTGATTGAATAGTTAAAGAAACAGCTATTATCATAAGCAGCAAAAACAGCATACGATAGCTGTTTTTAAATATGAAATTAAATATTTGCTGCATCTTTTAAAGTATTCAGTGGTCAGTTTTCAGTTTTTAGTATTTGTATTTAAATACTATTTTATAAGAATGCTTCTAAATTTTGGGATGTTTTTCAACGCCATACCTGTTCCTCTTACAACTGCTTTCAAAGGATCTTCAGCGATGTAAACTGGTAAATCTGTTTTAAGAGAAATACGTTTATCTAATCCTCTCAACATCGAACCACCACCCGCTAAATAAATACCAGTATTATAAATATCGGCAGCTAATTCTGGCGGAGTTTGAGATAAAGTCTCCATCACAGCATCTTCAATACGTTGAATTGATTTGTCTAGTGCTTTAGCAATTTCTCTAAAAGAAACTTCTACTTGTTTTGGTTTACCAGTAAGTAAATCTCTACCTTGAACTGACATATCATCTGGTGGAGAATCTAAAGTGTCTGTAGCGGCACCGATTTGAATTTTGATTTTCTCTGCAGTAGTTTCTCCAACAAATAAATTGTGTTGTGTTCTCATGTAGTAGATAATATCATTTGTAAAAACGTCACCAGCAATTTTTACCGATTTGTCACAAACAATTCCACCAAGAGCAATTACAGCAATTTCTGTTGTTCCACCACCAATATCGACAATCATGTTTCCTTTTGGTTGCATAATATCGATACCAATACCGATTGCTGCAGCCATTGGCTCATGAATTAAGTAAACTTCTTTTCCGTTTACACGCTCACACGATTCTTTTACCGCACGCATTTCTACTTCAGTAATTCCTGATGGAATACAAACCACCATACGTAAAGCAGGAGTAAACATTTTTTTCTTTAAAGCAGGAATACTTTTGATAAACATGCTAATCATCTTTTCTGATGCATCAAAATCGGCAATAACTCCGTCTTTTAATGGTCGAATGGTTTTGATGTTTTCATGGGTTTTACCTTGCATCATGTTGGCTTCTTTACCAACTGCGATGATTTTTCCAGTGATTCTATCTCTTGCAACAATAGAAGGACTATCAATAACAACTTTGTCGTTGTGAATGATTAGTGTATTAGCGGTACCAAGGTCAATTGCTATATCCTCGGTCATGAAATCAAAAAATCCCATATTCAAAAAAGGGTGTTTAGTTTGTTAAATTTTTATCAGCCTACAAAAATAATAAAATTAATGTTTAAAATGACGTGTTCCTGTAAATACCATTGCAACTTTATTTTCGTTACAATAATTGATGCTCAATTCGTCTTTTATAGAACCTCCTGGTTGAATAACAGCCGTAATTCCAGCATGATTTGCAATCTCTACACAATCAGGAAAAGGGAAGAAAGCATCGCTTGCCATCACAGCTCCATGTAAATCAAATCCGAAAGTGTTTGCTTTTTCAATGGCTTGTTTTAAAGCATCTACACGAGAGGTTTGTCCCGTTCCAGAAGCAATTAAAGTATTGTTTTTGGCAAAAACTATAGTATTTGACTTGGTGTTTTTACAGACTTTAGAAGCAAATAATAAATCTTCTACTTCTTGCTCTGTAGGTATTGTTATAGTAACGTTTTTTAAGTCTTGTTTAGTATCTGTGATGTTGTTTTTATCTTGTACCAACAATCCGTTTAAACAAGTTCTTACTTGGCGTTGAGGTAAAGGTACATCATTTATTGTCAATACAATTCGGTTCTTTTTTTCTTGTAGAATATTTAACGCTTCGTCATCATAACTTGGTGCAATTACTACTTCACAAAATAAAGAATTGATTTCGGTAGCAGTGGCAGTATCAATGTGACCATTTGCCATCAAAACGCCTCCAAAAGCAGAGGTTGGATCACAAGCCAAAGCAGCAAGGTAAGCCTCTTTCATTGTTGGTCTAGTTGCCAATCCGCAAGCGTTATTGTGTTTTAGAATGGCAAAAGTTGGTTCGTTGTTTTTAAATTCTTCAATCAAATTTACAGCAGCGTCAACATCTAGCAAGTTGTTGTATGATAATTCTTTTCCGTGCAATTTGGTGAACATTGCATCAAAATCGCCGAAGAAGAATCCTTTTTGATGTGGATTTTCTCCATAACGCAACACTTGTCCATTAGCAATACTCTCTTTGTAATAAGTATCTTCGGTATTAAAATAATTGAAAATAGCGGTATCGTAATTGGATGAAACGTGAAATGCTCTTGTAGCCAAATATTTTCTTTGTTCTAAAGTTGTTGCTCCGTTTCCTTCAGTAATCATTCCTAGGAACAATTCATATTCTGCAACTGATGGAACAATTACGGTATCTTTAAAGTTTTTTGCAGCAGCACGAATTAAGGATATTCCTCCAATGTCAATTTTTTCGATAACATCGGTTTCATTTGCACCAGAAGCTACTGTTTTTTCAAACGGATATAAATCAACAATAACCAAGTCGATTTGCGGAATCTCAAACTGCTTCATTTGCTCCACATCGGTTGAATTGTCTTGACGGTTTAAAATACCACCAAAAATTTTAGGATGCAATGTTTTTACTCTGCCACCAAGAATCTCTGGAAAAGCAGTAATATCTTCTACAGAAACTATAGGAATACCAAGATTTTTAATGAATTCTTCGGTTCCTCCAGTAGAATAAATGGTTGCGTTTTGTTTGTGAAGTTGTCTCACAATAGGCTCTAATCCGGTTTTATCAAATACCGAAATAAGAGCGGATTGAATTGTTTTTGTAGTGCTCATTGTGTTGTGTTGTTAAGCACGCAAAAGTAGTTTTTTAATCTGAATTCATTTCAGATTCTAAAAAAAATATTTTAGCAAAATTGGAAGTTTTTTAGGTTTATAAAATAATTGTTTTTCAAAGTTTTTTTTAAATCATTATTATTCATTTTATTTTATTACTTTTAATAAGTATTTTAAATTCTTAAAAATGAGAACTGCAGCTTTAAAATCATTCGTTTTTATATTCTTTTTTGGTCTTTTGACTTCTTGTAGTAATGACGATGCAACGGAACGATTTCCTTTAGAACAACCAAGTAATATTGATGCTGAAGATTATGATGTGTATTCAGTAATTATCAAATCTTATAATTTTAGCACCATTATAATTAAACAAAAAGCAATATTTTCAAATTCTAGTAATGATTTTATTGATGAATTAAGTGCAGGAAATCCAGGATTTGAGCCACAGATGGTTACAACTTTATTTTACAACAACCAAATTCCTTTGTTTTTTGATAATTCATTTGATGTGTCTCCAACAAATGTAGAGTTAATTTCTGAGCCTGAACTGAATTATATTTTTGGTTTTGATGGAGATTCTAATAATGATTGGATTCAATTTTATAATACTCATCCAAACACAAATGGATATAGTAGTTTTTCTGCAGTTGCATATAATTCTGATAAAACAAAAGCATTAGTAGAAACTGGATATTTTGGTGCTCCGCTTTTGGGTTTTGGAAATCTAGTTTATTTAGAAAAAGTAAATGGTTTATGGGTTATTAAGAAAAATGTGGGTACTTGGATTTCATAATTCTTTAGCCTTTATTTTTCTTAATCTATTTATTTTGAAAAATAATTAATTCAAAGTCATAGTCAAGTAAAATAGTTTTTTGAATTTCTGTAACAATTCCATCATTCTATTTACTAATATCTTAAATTTGACCTAGAAAATAAAACCGATATGCTTGTTTACCTTCGATTATTGAGTGAAAGTTTCAGTTTTGCAATGAATGCCTTGCGAAACAATAAGTTGCGTACACTTCTTTCGCTACTTGGTGTAACGATTGGAATATTTTCTATCATTGCGGTTTTAGCGGCAGTCGATTCTTTAGATCAAAAAATCAAAAAGGAGTTAAGCAGTTTAGATAAAAATACGATTTATTTATTCAAAGGTAGTTTTGGTCCTTCAGAAGTGCCAAGATGGAAGCGAGAGCAATTTCCAGATGTAACTTACACCGAATATGAATACCTTAAAACATCGCTTCCAGATGCGCAAGAATTAGCTTTTCAGATTTTCTTGAGTGGAGAAATAGTAAAATATGAAGAGAAATCGGTAAGTAATGTAAATGTGGTTCCGGTTTCTTATGAGTTTATTGATATTCAAGGTTTAGAATTTACCGATGGACGATTTTACAACGAATCGGAATCAAATTCTGGAGCTGCTGTAACTGTTATCGGACACGAGTTGGCCAACAGTCTTTTTGAAAATATCGATCCCATTGGAAAAGAAATCAGACTTTACGGACAGCGTTTCAATGTGATTGGCGTGTTGAAAAAACAAGGCGCAGGAATGTTTGGAGACGATGATACTTCTGCATTTATTCCGGTGAATTTCATTAGAAGAATGTATGGCGATAATAACGATTCGATGACGCCTGTAATTGTTATCAAACCCAATAAAGGCATCGATATGGAAGCCTTCAAAGCCGATTTAAAGCAAAAACTACGTACGTTTCGTGGAGTTAAAACTGGTGAAATTGATAACTTTTTTGTGAATGTTTTCTCAGGATTTACAGATTTAATTGATGGTGTAATTGGTTTTATGAATCTTGGTGGATGGGTTATTGCAGGATTTTCACTTTTGGTAGGAGGTTTTGGTGTTGCTAATATTATGTTTGTATCTGTAAAAGAACGAACCAACTTAATCGGAATTCAAAAATCTCTTGGTGCTAAAAATAGATTCATCTTATTTCAGTTTTTATTTGAAGCCGTAATCTTGTGTTTAATAGGCGGATTGATAGGAATTTTTCTAGTCTGGATTATTGCAATTACCTTAACAAAATTACTTGACTTTGAGTTTGTGTTGAGTTTAAGCAATATTATGCTAGGTTCAGGATTAGCGATAATAATAGGATTAATTGCAGGAATTTTACCAGCAATCTCAGCTTCAAAACTTGATCCAGTTGAAGCCATTCGAAGTGGAATGTAATTTGGAAGTACGAAGGTAGAAGTAAGAAGTACGAAGGTTAAAATAAAGATACAAAAAAACACAAAGCAATTACTTTGTGTTTTTTAGTTTTAAATATCTTTTAAAATCTATCTAATTTCTTGATTCAAAATTAAATCGATGTATAAATTGATTTTGTCTTTTAGTTCTTTTCTTGGAGTAATAAAATCTAAGAAACCGTGTTCTAACAAAAATTCTGATGTTTGAAAACCTTCTGGTAAATCTTTACCTGTAGTATCACGAACTACTCTTGGGCCAGCAAATCCGATTAAAGCTCCTGGTTCAGCGATATTAATATCACCTAACATAGCATAAGATGCTGTAGTTCCTCCAGTTGTTGGGTCTGTACACAATGAAATGTAAGGAATTTTTGCTTCGGCTAATTGGGCTAATTTTGCTGAGGTTTTAGCTAATTGCATTAATGAAAAAGCCGCTTCCATCATACGAGCACCACCCGATTTAGATATCATTAAAAACGGAACGTTGTGTTTTATAGAATAATCAATTCCACGAGCAATTTTTTCTCCAACAACAGCTCCCATAGAACCGCCAATAAAAGCGAAATCCATACAACAAACTACCAAATCATTTCCTTTAGATTTTCCAACGCCTGTTCTAACCGCATCTTTCAATTTGGTTTTGTCCATAACGTCTTTCAATCGTTCAGAATATTTTTTAGTATCCGTAAAGTTTAAAGGATCTTTAGATGTCATTTTTGCATCCAATTCTTTGAACTCGTTGTTATCGAACAAAATTTCGAAATATTCTTTACTTCCAATTCTAACATGAAAATCGTCTTCTGGACTTACCCAAAGATTTCTAGCTAATTCGTCAGTATCAATAATTTTTCCTGTTGGCGATTTGTACCACAATCCTTTAGGAACATCTTTTTTGTCCTCAGTTGCAGTAGTAATTCCTTTTTCTTTTCTTTTAAACCAAGCCATAATTTCAGTATTCAGTTATCAGTGTTCAGTTGTCAGTTAATTCTAAAAGTACTAAAGTGTATTTACGTTATTTAGGTCAGCAAATGCTTGCTCTAATCTTTTGTTGAAAGTAACTTCTCCTTCACGAACCCATTTTCTTGGGTCATAATGTTTTTTATTTGGTGAATCTGCACCTTCTGGATTACCGATTTGAGTTTTTAAATACTCAATATTGTTTACCATATAATCACGAATTCCTTCTGTGAAAGCAAATTGTAAGTCAGTATCAATATTCATTTTGATTACACCATAAGAAATAGCTTCTCTAATTTCTTCTAATGTAGAACCAGAACCTCCGTGGAATACAAAATCAACAGGATTAGCACCAGTATTGAATTTGTTTTGAACGTATTCTTGAGAGTTTTTCAAGATTTTTGGAGTTAATTTTACATTTCCTGGTTTGTAAACACCGTGAACATTTCCGAAAGAAGCTGCGATTGTGAATCTTGGGCTAACTTTTAAAAGTTCTCCATAAGCATAAGCAACTTCTGAAGGTTGTGTGTATAATTTAGAACTATCAACATCAGAATTATCAACTCCGTCTTCTTCACCACCAGTAATTCCTAATTCAATTTCTAAAGTCATTCCCATTTTACTCATACGAGCTAAATAAGTTTTGCAGATTTCGATGTTTTCTTCAATTGGTTCTTCAGACAAGTCAATCATGTGAGATGAATACAAAGGTTTTCCTGTTTCAGCAAAATGTTTTTCAGAAGCATCTAATAAACCATCAATCCAAGGTAATAATTTTTTTGCACAATGGTCTGTATGAAGAATAACAGTTGCTCCATAAGCTTCTGCTAAAGTATGAACGTGTTTTGCTCCAGCGATTCCACCAGCAATAGCCGATTTTTCGCCAGCATTTGAAAGTCCTTTTCCAGCATTAAATTGTGCTCCACCATTAGAAAACTGAATGATAACAGGTGCATTTAATTTGGCTGCTGTTTCTAAAACACCATTGATGGTACTTGAACCAGTTACGTTAACCGCAGGAAGCGCGAATCCTTTTTCTTTTGCATATGCAAAAATTGCTTGAACTTCATCTCCAGTGGCAACTCCAGGTTTGATATTGTGTGACATCTTGTAGTTATGTTTTTTAGTTAAGTTTACAAAAGTAATAATTTCTAAAATTAGAAAGGATAATTTATTCCAATATTTAATACTGATTTAGAAAAATTCAATTCTCTAAACCATCTTTCATTTTCAATTTTTGAAGGATTATAGGTTTTAAATCCGAGGTCAAATCGCACTACAAAAAGACCTTGGTCGTATCGTAAACCTACTCCTGTTCCTACAGCAAGTTCTTTCATGGATTCTAATCCTTTAAATTTATTTGCTTCGTCGGTAACATTGTCAAAAAC
The DNA here is from genome assembly GCA_013298525.1 of Flavobacteriia bacterium. Lineage (GTDB taxonomy): Bacteria > Bacteroidota > Bacteroidia > Flavobacteriales > Flavobacteriaceae > Flavobacterium. Next base: position 24,807 of record JAAFHW010000020.1, on the reverse strand, counting down.
ATTCCAAATATTTCCGATATCAGTAAAAATCGCACTGTTGAATTTTCCGAATAAGTTATATCGAAGTTCCGCACTAAAAGCTAGTTTCATGTTGGCTTCATTGAAATCATTGATAGCACCACTGCTTCCTGGACCTAAACTGTAGGGTTGCCAAGAACGGTTGTCGTTTGATCCACCAGAAAAATAACTTCGAGAGAAAGGAATACTATTCGAATTTCCGTAAGGAACAGCTATTCCAGCAAAACTTCTCATTGCAATAACTTTTTTTGTGCCAAAATTCCAGTGTTTAATAAATTCAAATTCACCTTTTATGTATTGAGAATATTCTACTTCAAAGAAAGTATTAGCGCCAGATTGATTTTCAAGCTGTTTGGAAGCTCTAGCCAAGATTGAAAGTAGATTTCCTGCAGATTCAATTTTAGTTTTATACGAATAGAAACTATTGTCGTTTAGACCTTTGCTAGTGGTTTTAGAGTAGCTTATATTCGTCGCAAAAATCAAGTTGTTCTCAGTTAATCTTTTTCTTCTTTCTTCGATACTTCTAATGGTTTTTAAATCGCTTGCGCTTATAGAACTTGACAAAGTACCAAATAAAGCATCGTTTACAAAACCATCTGTTCCTGTTCCAATAATCAATTTATTATTATCGAAATAGGCTGGATTACTCGAATAATTGTTTGCTAGAAGATTCAAAACATTATAGGAAGATTGATAAATATTGAAATAATTTCCAATGTTTACATTTTTAACAAATTGAATATTCAAAATATCAAATCGGAATGCTGTATTTCTTGTTGGTGTCCAATTGTAGGAAAAAGCACTTGTAAAGTTTTGTTTGTCCAGTCCGATATTTCTTTGTTTTGCAAAACCCACACTTATTGAAGTGGATGGAATCATACTTTTTGCAATAATTTTTTCAGTATTAAATGGGAAGAAAATTCTTGGAAAATTCAACTTGGCATCAATACCAATTTCAGATATATTAAAAAAATTATTGTTTGGATTAGCATTATCTCTTGATGCACCAACGTTTCCTCTAAATCCAATTTCAAAAGTTTCAGCTCCGTTGAATACGTTTCTAATTCCCATAGAAGTGTTTCCGGAAATACCAAAATCTTGAATATTAGAATGTGTAAAATCTACCGAGGCACCAAAAGTATATTTCTTTCTTGGAGTTAAGAAAATATTTGCAATCAAAGCATTTTCATCTTTAGGGTCAACTTTATATTGAATTGTTGGATAGTTAAATACTTTTAGATTACTCAAATAACGAGTGGTAAGTACATTAGAGTTGTCAGAATACAGACTTCCTTTAGTAATAAAAACGGCATCTGTAATTGCTTTTGGACGGTATTTTAATTTGTTTTCGCTATACAAGAAAAAGTCTTTATATTCTAGACTATCTTTTATTTTTATATCGTTCTTGTTAGTTGTGTGGTCAGTATAAATGGCAACTTTACTTATTTTATATAATTTAAAAGGAGCTGTTTTAGAAGAATCATCTTCTCTATATGAATAATCTTTTATCAGTAATTTTACATTTACTTTTTTGTTAGTATCAATGGTATCTAGCTTATAAGTAATGTAATTTTGTTGAAAAAGGAAAGCTCCGTTATTTCTAAAATGGGTTGTGATTCTATTTCTTTCATTATTAAAATCTTCTGTATTGTATTGTACATTTGATTTAATAATCGAATTGCTTTTTCTTGTTTGATACAACGAATCTAGCGCCGGAGTTTCAATTACAGTTTTTAGAGAATCAATTACGTAAGGTTTTTTTAAATCAACATTATATTTAATTCCTATTTTTTTGGAAACGCTCGTGTCTCTTGTGTAATTTGCTTTGACATCAAAATAACCTTTGTTGTAATAGAAAGATTCTAATCTTCTAAGTGATTTTTTTGTGCTAATTGTATCAAAAACCACTGGAGCTTCACCAGTTTTCATTAAAAAATTACTAAACCCAGAAACTAGAAATGATTTTCCAAGACGATCAACTTGTTTTTCAGAAAGCAATTTGGCTAGATTTTTTCTACGATTAGGTTTTTTTGCCAACCATTTTGCATAAGAAGTGTCGGCGTTTTTCTTTGCCAGATTGTATAAATTTAAACGCAAACGATACCCAAGAATGGAACTATTGGGTTTTTGATACAATTGAATAAATACATCTTCTTGCTTGGTCTCTTTATTATCAACGGTTATTTCGTTTTTAACAAGAAGTCGTTTTCCAGCAGGCACTTTTTTTGTGACATTACAAGAGACAATTATGAGTCCGATTAAAATAAATAATGATATTTTTGTAACGTGTTTTTTCAATGGGTTGGAAAATTTAATTCAAAAGTACATTTTTTTATGGTTAGTAAAAACCAAATAAAGCTAATTACGAGTTTACAACAAAAAAAATTCAGACAAATTCATCAATTGTTTATTGCTGAAGGTGTAAAGGTAATCCAAGAACTCTTACAATCAAATTTTGTGCTAGAACATTTGTATGTAACACAGAATATTTTTGAAACAATAAGTTCTGATAAAAAAACACAAATTTCGGATCAAGATTTGAAAAGAATATCTTGTTTGTCAACGCCTAATAATTGTTTGGCATTATTTCAAATTCCGGAACAAAAACCAAGAAATGATAAGGGTTTAATAGTTGCTTTAGACGATATTAGAGACCCTGGAAATTTAGGTACAATTGTTAGATTGTGTGATTGGTATGGTATTGATCAAATGGTTTGTAGTGAACAAACAGTTGATGTTTACAATCCAAAAGTAGTTCAGGCAACAATGGGTTCAATTTCGAGAGTTTCTGTGGCTTATTTAGATTTAGAAAAATACCTAAAAAGAGCAAGCACTCCAATTTTTGGAACTTTTATGGATGGAAAAAATGTCTACAAAGAAAATTTACCTCAAGAAGGAATTTTAGTTTTAGGCAATGAAGCCAACGGAATTTCAGAGAAGATAGAAAAATTAGTTTCCGATAGACTTGCTATTCCAAGATTTGGTGATTTACAACAAACAGAAAGTTTGAATGTAGCAACAGCAACCGCAATTTTCTTAAGTGAATTTAAAAGGAATTCTTAGTGGAAAGTGAAATTCACAAAAATACCACGAGACTGCATAGATTTGATGTTTCCTGTCCAAGGACTATTTGGATTATTATCACGAATTAGCTCGTCATTCAAGCCAAAAACACCTCTAATAGATGGTGAGAATTTGAAATATTCTAAATATAAATCAACTCCAAAACCGATTTGATAGTTTTGTGTCCAAGGTTTTACTCTAAAACGCTGTTGGTAGTTATCGTCTAAAGATTTTGAATTACTTGCAAGGTTTAATGTTGCAGAAACTCCTCCTACAAGATAAGGTCTAATATTTCCGGTTCTTAATGAAGAAAATTTCACTAATAAAGGAAAATCAATATAAGTTGATCTTACTTCTCTTTCGGCATCAAGTTTTTTGGTAAAACCAGAATAAGTTAGATTTCTTTGCGAATAATAAAGACCTGGTTCAAATCTCAAATCAATGTGTTCATGAAGTCTTAGGTTTCCAACTAAACCAACATTAAAACCAGTATTTCGTTTTACTGCAATATCAACATCTGGCGTGTCTAAATAATCAATTTTAAAATCATAGATATTAAATCCTAAAAAGTAACCCCAATGAACTCGCTGTTTGTCGAAGTTTTCTAAATTCAAAATCGGGTTTTTAGAAAAAATTCCTTTAGATTGCGAGTACGTCGTAATGCTAAGTAATAATAGTATAATATAAAGTAGTTTCTTCATTTTAATTTGGCTTGAACTTAATCAAGTGTACCTATTTTATTTTTTTGATGCTTTGTAAATGGTTGCAACTCCAAATGTTTGTGGCATTGCTTCAACATCTATAAACCCAATTTTCCTCAAAATATTGTTTAACTTCTCACCATAAGGAAAAACAGAAGCCGATTCAGATAAATATCCGTAGGCAACATTGTCTTTCGAGAAAAGTTTTCCAATGATAGGTAAAATATTTTTACTATAAAAATTATATCCTTGTTTGAAAGGTGTTTTTTCTGGAACAGAAGTTTCTAAAATCACAAAAATTCCTTGTGGTTTCAGTACTCTCAAGATTTCTGAAAGTCCTTTTTCAAGTGTTTCAAAATTTCTAATTCCGAACGAAACTGTTATTGCATCAAAGTGATTGTCTGGAAAAGGCATGTTTTCAGAATCACCTATTACCATGTCGATGATGTGCTCTAATTTTTTTTCAGCAATTTTCTTTTTACCTACTTCAAGCATTCCAGCAGAAATGTCTAATCCAATAATTTTTTTGGCTTTAGTTTTGGTCATTAATATTGCCAAATCACCAGTTCCCGTAGCAATATCTAAAATGTTTTCAGGGTTTTTCGCACTTACAAGGTCTAAAACTTTCTTACGCCATTTCACATCAATTCCAAAAGAAATTATACGATTTAAACCATCATAATTTCCTGAAATGTTATCGAACATTTGAGTGACTTGTTCTTTTTTTCCTAAAGTAGAATCTTTATATGGAGTAACATTTTTTGACATTTTCAGCGCTTTTTAGGGTGCAAAAGTACAAATAATAAAAATTGAAAGTGCATTAAACAAAATACAATTTAAAGTTATAGATTTTTTAAACACAAAAGTCACATAAGGATATTTTCTTATTGACTAAAATAAATTTACTTAGTAGAATCGAATAAAATTAAGGACAAAAACTTTTGTGACTTTTGTGTTAAAATTATTTGCTTCTGAGTAAACTACTTCTTTACAAAAGTTTGAAAGGTAAAATCAAAATTATGTTTTTCATCTTTGGTGTGAAATTCTTCAAAAATTAATTCCCATTCATTGAGATTGATTTCCGGAAAATAAGCATCTGCATCAAAATTAGAATGAACTCTTGTAAGTTCAATTTTGTCAGCAAAATCAATAGATTGATTGTAGATTTCTGCACCGCCAATTATAAAAACTTCTTCGTCTTTTGGGCTAATTTCTATAGCTTTTTCTATTGAATTTACAACATGACAGCCTTCAACTTTGTAGTTTTTTTGTCTTGTAATAATGATGTGAGTTCTGTTGGGTAATGGTTTAGGAAAACTTTCAAATGTTTTTCTTCCCATAATAATATAATGACCAGAAGTTATTTGTTTGAAACGTTTAAAATCGTTAGGTAGGTGCCAAACTAATTGATTGTCTTTTCCTAAAGCATTATTTTCAGCTGCAGCTGCTATGAGAGTTATCATTAAACAATTTTTTTATTTTCAACTTCGTTTTTAAGTTGTTCTATTTTTTTTTCTTGCATGGTCATCAAACGATTAATCTGTTCTCGTTCCCAGTTTTTGTTCATAAAACTATCTGTTATAAAGACTTTGATGAAGTGCAAAATAAAAATGAAAAACCATGCTGTTATAACCCAAATATACCAATTTGTTGGTTCTCCAACATTCATCCATTTATTTAATGCAAATATAAAAAGACCTCCAAGGAAAAATAAAACAAAATGAAAATACAATCCTTTTTTTTGTTTAATTCTTCTTCGTGCGTATTCATACATTTCGTGTTGTTCTGTATTCATAAGTCGAAAATTTGAATTTAAAGATACAAATATTTTTGAAATTATAAAAATGGTAAATGGATATTATTTATTAAGAAAACGTTTTCTTATTTTAATATCAAAATTTAACTGCTTAAAAATTAAGAATGTATCTTGTTTTTTTGAGCAAATATGATAAAATAATAATTCGTCATTTCGATGTAAAATCTATATTTTTATTCCTTTACTTTGTTGCATTAATCTATAAATGAAATAGTTATGGCAATTAAGAAACAATTTATAAAAACAAAACCAGTTTGTAAAGTTACTTTTTCACTAGAAGCAAAAGAAGCAAATGCAGCTGCTGTTGTTGGTGATTTCAATAATTGGAATCCATCAGAAGGAGAATTATCTAAGTTAAAAAACGGAACGTTCAAAGCGGCTTTCGATTTACCAAAAGATAATTCATTTGAATTTAGATACATAGTTGATGGTTCATATATAAACGAACCAGAGGCAGATAGCTATCGTTGGAATGAATTCGCAAATGCTGAAAACAGCGTTTTAGAAGTATAGGTTTAGTTTGTTTGTTTAAAAATCCGTTTGGCAATTTTGTTAAGCGGATTTTTTTATCTACTAAAATCTAATTTAATGGGAATGCTGAAAGAACATCTTACTTTTCGACCTTTTTGGAGAGCAGGTTTCCATCCTTCATAACTTGTTAAGACTCTTATGGCCTCATTATCTAATTCAGTTCCAAGACTTCTAGTAATTTGTGGCTCAACAATTTTACCTTCTTTATCTACAACAAAAGTCACCATTATTTTGCCTTGTATTTTATTTTTATAAGCACTGTTGGGTGCTGTAAAGTTATTAGCTATGTATTTATAAAAGTGAGTCATTCCTTTTATAGGCTCTGGTTTTACCTCTAAAACTGTATACTCATTTTTAGTTCCATCAGCTTCAGTGCTTACTCCAGAAACTAATTTTCCATCAGTATAAATTTCCTCAAAACTATACATGTTTTTTAATGATTTCCCAGACCATTTTCCAACTCTGTAGCCATCTTCATAGTTTCCATTCTCTTCGTAAAATTCACTTTTAAAATTCACTAAACCATTACCATCACTTATTGTTTTTTCTCCTTTTTCATTCCAGTAATTTATCATTTTGAAACGAGTCTCAGTAGCATTTGGAACACTTATAAATTCACCTTCCTCTTTTAGTTTTCCATCTTCATACCAACTAAATGTTTTCCCAAATCTTTGTTTATTTTCATAAAGTATTGAAGAACTTTTATTTCCATTTTCATAATATTCAATTTCTTCTCCAATATAATATCCGCTATCTTTTCCGGATACTGTTTTTTCTTCTTTTAATTTGCCGCTTTTGTAAAGTAGTAAATGTTTGTATTCAGTTTTTTCTAAATTATAGTCTTTTATGATTTTTGTGTAGTATTTATTTTCAACACTAACTTCTTTGTATAAAGAATCCAAATAAATAATTTTATCGTTTGATTCTTGTGAAAAAACTACTTTAGAGAAAAGCAGAAAGAAAAGAATAATTTTTCTCATAATATAAATTTATACAGCAACAATTCCTTTAATATGAGGATGAGGATCATAACCTTCTAAAGTGAAATCTTCGAAAGTAAAATCGAAAATATTTTTCACATTAGGATTTAATATCATTTTCGGAAGTGGTTTTGGTTCACGAGACAATTGCAATTCCAATTGTTCAAAATGATTGTTGTAAATATGTGCATCTCCAAAAGTGTGAATGAATTCGCCAACTTGTAAATCACAAACTTGTGCTATCATCATGGTAAATAATGCGTAAGAAGCAATATTGAATGGAACACCTAAGAAAATATCGGCACTTCTTTGGTATAATTGACAAGATAATTTTCCATCAGCAACATAAAACTGAAAGAAAGCGTGACATGGAGGCAAAGCCGCTTTTCCGTTGGCAACATTTTCAGAAAATGATTTGGATGTATCTGGTAAAACCGATGGATTCCATGCTGAAACCAACATTCTTCTGCTGTTTGGATTGGTTTTTAAAGTATCGATTAACTCAGTGATTTGATCTATTTCTTCACTGTTCCAATTGCGCCATTGGTGACCATAAACCGGACCTAAATCGCCATTTTCATCAGCCCATTCGTCCCAAATTTTCACGCCATTTTCTTTTAAATAGCCAATGTTGGTATCGCCTTTCAAAAACCAAAGTAATTCGTAAACTATCGATTTTAGATGCAACTTTTTAGTGGTAACCATCGGAAAACCGTCAGCTAAATCAAAACGCATTTGATAACCAAAAACACTTTTGGTTCCTGTTCCTGTGCGGTCGCCTTTTTGAGTTCCGTTTTCTAAAACGTGTTTTACTAAATCGTGGTATTGTTTCACTTTGAAAAAAGGTTTAAAAGTTTATGTGTTTAAAAGTTTAAGAATTAAGATTCGCGTTTAGAAATTTCATCTCTTATTCTTGCTGCTTTTTCGTAATCTTCGTCTTGAACAGCGCTTTCCAAAAGCTCGTGAAGTTCGGATAAACTTAGTTTAGCATAAGAATTTTCAGTATTTGAATCGCTTTCAATTCCGAAAGTTTCAGGAGTTGAAAGTGCGCCTTCATCTTCTGTGTTTTCAGTTTCAGATGGATTGGCATTCAAATAAATTCCGGCTTTATCAAGAATATTTTTATAGGTAAAAATTGGTGCAGAAAAACGCAATGCTAATGCAATAGCGTCAGAAGTTCTAGCATCAATAATCTCTTCAATTTTGTCTCTTTCACAAATGATACTTGAATAGAACACACCATCAACTAGTTTATGAATAATGACTTGTTTAACTACTATATCAAATCGGTCTGCAAAACTTTTAAATAAATCGTGCGTTAATGGTCTTGGAGGTTTGATTTCCTTTTCTAAAGCTATTGCGATGGATTGTGCTTCAAAAGCTCCAATAACGATTGGTAGTTTTCTTTCTCCATCAACTTCGTTTAAAATCAAGGCATAAGCTCCATTTTGGGTTTGACTGTACGAAATTCCTTTTATGGTAAGTTTTACTAAACTCATTTTTATATTTTATCAAATTTGGAAAACAATAATACTTTGTATTTCTATTGATTGCAAAGTAACAAAAAACTTTCTCTTTTTTAAACAAAAAAAATAAGCTACCTAAAAATAATTTCAGATAGCTTATCACGTTTGAGTTAGTTTTATTTTTTATTCCAATTGGAATTTGGAATTTCTTTTTTTGGAATTTTACTAGCTATTATTTGCTTTAAATTCTTTTAATTTTTGAGTCAACCTTGGAACAATGTCTAAAGCATCACCAACAATTCCGTAATCAGCTACTTTGAAAAATGGCGCTTCAGCATCGGTGTTGATAACCACTTTCACTTTTGAAGAGTTGATTCCAGCAATGTGTTGAATTGCACCAGAAATTCCGACAGCAATGTATAAATTACTTGCAACTGGTTTTCCTGTTTGACCAACGTGCTCACTGTGAGGACGCCATCCAATATCAGATACTGGTTTAGAACAAGCTGTTGCTGCTCCAAGAACAGAGGCTAATTCTTCAATCATTCCCCAATTTTCTGGACCTTTCATTCCGCGTCCACCAGAAACAACGATGTCAGCATCTGCAATAGTTACTTTTCCTGTAGATTTTTCTACTGATTCAACTTTCACTGAAAAATCAGCATCGTTTAATGTTGGTGCAAAATCTTCTTCTGATAAAGAGGAAGCAGTTTCAACTAAACCAAAAGAGTTTTTGCTAATTGAAAGTACTTTTACATCTGTTGAAATTTCAGTGATATTGAATGCTTTATTTGAAAAAGCGGTTCTTTTTACTTGAAATGGTGAAGTTGATAGTGGTAATCCAACAACATTTGAAGCAAAACCTGCTTCTAATCCAACAGATACAAGAGGAGCAAGGTATAAACTGTCTGTTGTTGAAGAAAGTACAATTACTTTTGCGCCTTCTTTTTGTGCAGCTTGTTTTACTACATCTGCGTAAGCTTTTGCGTTAAAGTTAGCCAACTTATCGTTAGTTACTTTTAAAACTTTATCTACACCATATTTAGATAACTCAGAAACATTTCCTGCGTTAACTGTTACAGCGGTTACTGTTGTGCCAAGTGATTCGGCAACTTTTTTTGCATAAGACGCTAATTCGAAAGCAACTTTCTTGAATTTTCCGTCTGCTGATTCTGCATATATTAATATTGACATAATAATTTAGGATTAAGGATTTTTTTATTAAGGATTTTGAGAGTTAGGAGTTTAGATTAAGGATTTTAAATCCCAATTCCAGAATCCTAATTCTTAAATAACTTTTGCTTCGTTGTGTAATGCGCTAACTAATCCGTCTAAATCGTCAGCTGAAAATAATTTCACTGCCGATTTTGCTGCTGGTTTTTCAAATTTCACAGCTTTAGTGTTATTGTCAGCTGCTACTGGCTCAAGTACAGTTAAAACTTTAGTTCTTGCTGTCATAATTCCTCTCATATTTGGAATACGTAGGTCTTTTTCTTCAACCAAGCCTTTTTGTCCACCTACAATTAAAGGTAACGATGCAGAAACGATTTCTTTTCCACCATCAATTTCTCTTCCTACTTTTGCAGAAGTTCCATCAACGGTCATTTCAACAGCTGAATTTACAAAGTTATATCCTAATAAACCTGCCAACATTCCTGGAACCATTCCACCATTATAATCTAATGATTCTTTTCCGCAAATTACTAAATCATAACCACCAGATTTTACAACTTCTGCTAATTGTTTTGCAACGAAGAAACCATCAGTTGGAGTTGCGTTTACACGAATCGCTTCGTTCGCTCCAATAGCTAATGCTTTTCTTAAAGTTGGTTCTGTATCTGGTCCACCAACATTCACAACAGTTACGTTTGCTGCTTGTTGTTCTTGAAACCAAATGGCTCTAGTTAATCCGAATTCATCATTTGGATTGATAACATACTGAACTCCGTTGGTATCAAATTCAGAATCGCCATTCACGAAGTTGATTTTTGAAGTAGTATCAGGCACATGGCTGATGCAAACTAATATTTTCATTATATATTTTTTAAAAAGTTTTTTCTGAGCGTAAAAGTATAAAATATATTTCGAATATTTGTATGCACGCATACTATTTTTTTAAAAAAAGTCAGTATTATATCGATTTCGCTGATATTACTTGAAACCAAAACAGAAGATTTAACTTTTGTTGAATTGTAAAACCTTTTTAATTTTACATTCAGATTTGCATTTTAGTAAAATTAAACTGTAGCTAATTTTAATATATTACCCGTTAGAGTTTATCATTTACCTTAATATATCATCGCTCGTCTTTATCTCCATAGAGTTTTAATTCTCCATTCTTTAAAACTTTTAATATTTCTTTTTCTACTTGTTTTGTGTTCATGCCTGCTTTAATGCTTGGATTATACAAAAGTTGGATAATATCTTTATCTAGTGAAGATAAATCAGTATTTAAAATTCGATCAGATGATTTATTTTGGTAAAAAATACTATTTGAGTGTTTTTTTGAATCATTTGACAATCCAATGCTTTGACTAATTTCCTCTGTTATTCCCGATTTTTGAACTTCTAATGATTCATTTGTATCAATGAATATCTCAATTTTATATAAGTTATAATTTTTCCAATAGCCTTTTGTTAAACCTGCAACTTTTTCTTCAATACCAGCAAAAAAATTTGGATACATTTGACTCATTTTTTCTACACTTGTTAAGTAAATAATAGAATTACTTTTTTTTATATCATCAGTTAAAGTAATTTTAAAGTCGTTATCAACTATATTGTTAATGTTATTAATAATTTTTTTTAATGCTTCCATTTGCTCTTTACATTGACCTTTTTTGATTGGTTTACCATTAAACAATGTATATAAATACATTACTCTTCCCCATTTAACTATCCTTCCTTTGTTATCACCATATTCTGTTTTTAAGGCTACTTCTTTGAAATGATTGATTAATTCCTTCTCATATTGTGAATAAGAATAATCTAAATATGTTGATTGTTTATAAAAATAAAAACCTAAAGTAAATATTGAAACAAAAAGAAATACAACTATTATTAAGTTGTTTTTTTTTAAATATATCATTAAAACAGCTAATTTATTTATTAAAACCCGATAGCGCGGATTTTCAATCCGTGCCCAAATTCTATATCAAAACAAATCTAACAAATTAATCACTTAAATAAAGTTTTGTTTTTTAATTTCTTAAGAGTAATAATTTTTCTGAGTAATCGGTTTAAATGTTATTCAAGCAATTAAAATAATACATTACATCGTTTTCGTTAAAAACAAAATTGTAAATCTAACAATCTAACAATCTAAATATCCAATAATCTAAATAAAATTTTTACTTTTGCTATCCAAAATAGATTTTAAGAAACAATATATATGAGAACGATACAATTTAGAGAAGCGATTGCCGAAGCGATGAGTGAAGAAATGCGTCGCGATGAAGCCGTATATTTAATGGGTGAAGAAGTTGCCGAATACAATGGTGCTTACAAAGCATCAAAAGGAATGCTTGACGAATTCGGTCCAAAAAGAGTAATTGATACTCCAATTGCTGAGTTAGGTTTTGCAGGAATTGCGGTCGGTTCAGCTATGAACGGTTGTCGTCCTATTGTAGAATATATGACCTTCAACTTTTCATTAGTTGGAATTGACCAAATTATTAACAATGCTGCTAAAATGCGTCAAATGTCGGCTGGACAGTTTCCAATGCCAATGGTTTTTCGTGGGCCAACAGCTTCTGCTGGACAATTAGGAGCAACACACTCACAAGCTTTTGAAAACTGGTTTGCTAATACTCCAGGTTTAAAAGTGGTAGTTCCATCTACAGTTTATGATGCTAAAGGTTTATTGAAAGCAGCAATTCGTGATAATGATCCAGTTATTTTCATGGAATCTGAACAAATGTATGGTGATAAAGGTGAAGTGCCAGATGGTGAATACATTATTCCATTAGGAGTTGCCGATATTAAAAGAGAAGGAACTGATGTAACTATCGTTTCTTTTGGTAAAATCATCAAAGAAGCTTTCATTGCTGCTGACGAATTAGCTAAAGAAGGAATTTCTTGTGAAATTATCGACTTAAGAACGGTTCGCCCAATGGACTATGATGCGATTATCAATTCTGTTAAGAAAACAAATCGTTTGGTAGTTCTTGAAGAAGCTTGGCCTTTTGCAAGTGTGGCTTCAGAGATTACTTATATGGTTCAAGATAAAGCATTCGACTTCCTTGATGCACCAGTTCAAAGAATTACAACTGCTGACACTCCAGCGCCATATTCACCAACTTTATTGAAAGAATGGTTACCAAATGCGCAAGATGTTGTTAAAGCAGTAAAAAAAGTAATGTACAAATAATATAATCTATTATATTTGAAGCTTCATCGGAGAAATCTTGATGAAGCTTTTTTTTTACCAAAAATTCGCAAATAGTATTATGCTTAAAAAAATATCTTTTTCTATAGTTCTTTTTCTTCTTTTTTCTTCTTTTGTTTTTTCTCAAACAAAAGTAAGTGGAGTTGTTGTTGATAAGAAAAACCAACCAGTTTCCTATGCAAATATTGTGTTTAAAGGTTCTAACGAAGGAACTGTTAGTGATGAAAACGGTAAGTTTTACTTAGAATCATCAAAAAATTACACGACTTTAGTTGTGGCTTTCGTTGGTTTTACTACTAAAGATGTAGATTTAGAAAAGCTGGTAACTTACAACATGAAAGTGGTTTTGAATGAAGAGGAAATGTTGCAAGAGGTTGTTATTTATAAAGGAAAAACATCAAAGAAAAACAATCCAGCATTAGATATTCTAAGAAAAATTTGGGAAAGAAAAAGGAAAAATGGCTTACGTATGTTTGATCAATATCAATACGAAAAATACGAGAAAGTTGAATTTGATTTGAATACCATAGATAGTGCTTTTATGAAGCAAAAAATCTTCAAAGGAATGGAGTTTGTTTTCAATAAAGTAGACACCTCTAAAGTTACTGGAAAAACCTATTTACCTATATTCATTAATGAATCAATGTATGATGTTTATGGTGACAATAAATTAAAGAAGGAAAAATCAATTATCAAAGCCAATAAAAACTCAGGTTTAGGAAATGGCGATGGAGTAAACACTTTCATTAAAGACCTTTACAACGATTACAATATCTACAATAATCACCTAACTTTTTTTGATAAAAGTTTTACAAGTCCATTATCAACTACTGGTATAGATGTTTATAATTATGTTTTAAGGGACAGCTCTTTCATTGATAATAAATGGTGTTACAACATTGTGTTTTATCCAAGAAGAAAAAACGAACTAACTTTTAAAGGAGATTTTTGGGTTAATGATTCTACTTATGCAATCAAAACCATCAATATGGCGGTTTCTAAAAGTGCTAATATTAACTGGGTTAAAGATATTTATATTGAACAAGAATTTGAAGTGGTAAATGATTCTGTTTTTCTTCTTACCAGAGATTACATGATGTCGGATTTTGCAATCAACAAAAAAGAAGAATCTAAAGGTGTTTATGGAAAACGAACAACTTTAGTGAGAAATCATAAATTTAACGAAGTAAAACCCGATAAGTTTTATAAAGAAGAAGTCAATTTTATTGACAATGAAGTTTACACCAAGTCAGATGAATATTGGGAAGAAAACCGATTTGAGAAACTAAATAAAGATGAAATTGGGGTTTACAAAATGCTTGATACCTTAAAAACGGTAAAAAAATTCAAGCAAATGTATAATCTTGTAACCATTTTAGGTAGCGGATATATACAAAAAGGAAATATAGATTTCGGACCTATTTTTTCAACCTTTGGGTACAATGTTGTAGAAGGAATTCGAGTTAGAGTAGGAGGAAGAACCTATTTTGGACCAAATGATAAATGGCGTTTGCAAGGTTACACCGCTTACGGATTTGACGATAATAAATTCAAATATGGCTTATCTGGAAAATGGATGGTTGATTCTAAAAAGCGTATCATTATTACAGCAGGAAATAGAAGAGATGTTGAGCAAATCGGTGCAAGTTTGACAACAACAAACGATGTTTTGGGAAGAAGTTTTGCTTCTTCAAGTTTATTTAGTTCTGGTAATAATGGTAAATTAACCAACATCAATCTTACAACAGCTTCTGTCGAAATTGAACCAGTTAAAAATTTAATTCTTCAAACAGGATTTTCTTATCGTACCTTAGAATCAGCTTCACCAACATTTAGTTTAGATTATTATTCTGATGATACTTATACAACAACAAAAAGTGAAGTGAAACAATCTGAAGTTAATCTACAAGTAGAATATACGCCAGGAAAGAAAACGGTTGGTTATGGAGTAGAACGTCTTAATGTAGATAATCCATACAGTCGCTTTTTTGTAAATTATAGTCAAGGATTTAAAGGATTAATAGATAGTGATTTTGATTATAGCAAACTTCAACTATATTACAAACAACCCATAACAATAGGGCCATTAGGAAGAACAAACTTAACCATGGAATTGGGTAAAACTTTCGGACAAGTGCCTCTTGGATTGATGAGTGTAGTACCTGGAAATCAAACTTATTTCATTATTGGAAACACTTTTAGTAACCTAAATTTTTATGAGTTTGTAGCCGACGAATATGCTACTTTACAATGGGACCATAATTTTCAGGGACGATTATTATCTAGAATTCCACTTATGAGAAAATTAAATTGGAGAGAAATCATTGGTGTTAGAGGAGTTTATGGAACAATTTCTCAAGAAAATCAACTAATAAATGCCTCAGGTTTGGTTTACCAAGCTCCAAAAAAACCTTATTGGGAATATAGTGTTGGAATCGGAAACATATTCAAAGTATTCCGAATTGATGCAAGTTGGAGAGGAAATTACAGAGATATTCCAGGAACAAATAATTTTACAATTAAAGGTGAATTTGGTTTCTATTTTTAATTCAATCTAGTTTCTTTAATTATGGAGCAAGTTGTTGAATTTCTGATTTCTAAAGATGAAACTTTAAGATTTATTCTTGATACTTACGGTCATCCAATTATTCAAAAGCGCCAAGAAGGATTTGCTTCGATGTGTCATATTATTCTTGAGCAACAAGTTTCAATAGAATCTGCCAAAGCATGTTATGTTAAATTGGAGAATTATTTCAAGAAAATCACACCTGAAAATATCTATTATTCTTCCGATGATGAATTAAAATCTTGTGGACTGTCTCGACAAAAAATAGTTTATCTCAAAGATTTAGCAGCCAAAGTCATTTCCAAAGAAATCAATTTTGAGAGTTTTGCATCCAAAACCGAGCAAAAAATAAGAGAAGAACTAGTAACAATCAAAGGAGTCGGAAATTGGAGTATTGAAGTTTATTTAATGTTTTGTCTTCAGTCTCCAGATGTAGTTCCTCTTGGCGATATCGCCATAAAAAACACTTTGAAGGAATTATACGATTGTCAAACTCACGAAGAAATGGAAAAACTTTCAGACAATTGGAAGCCTTTTAGAACATTTGCTTCTTTTACCATTTGGCATTATTATCTCAAAAAGAGAAATAAAATTTAATCGTTTTTACCAAATAACTTTTGATCCAAGCTATATTTTCCTGGTCCTGTAAAAAATAACCCAAGATAAATAATAAAATATAAAAAAGCATCATTAAATTGATAACCATTATCACCTTTATCTAAAATTGAAAATGGAAAAATCACCAAGAAAATATAAGCCATACAAAATAGTAGGAAAAACAAATTAATTCTTGTTAAGAATCCAGCAATAAGAAACAAGCTGCAAAAAAATTCAGCAAATACAGTTAGAGCCAATGGAACTGATCCACTCATTCCTAAAAAATTTACATTTTTTGTCCAAAATTCTGAAGCTGCCATTTCATTAAAATGAATTAATTTTTCGTAGCCATAAAAAGCCATAAGCAATCCTACTATTAGTCTAATAAGAAATAAGCCTAAGTCTCTATTGATTTCTTTTGATGAAAATAACTCTAATCTCTTCATTTTTTATTGGATTAAGTTTTATGAATTGGTAATTATACATTCCAAAAGTCTATAATTTCTGTCAAAATTCCAATTATTTATAATGTTTATTGAAAAATTCAAGCCTTAACTATATAAATTTAGCACATTTCTTTTTATAATATGAATCAAGTTGCATAAGTTCTTAAAATTTTGTTATTTTTGCACCCGATAAAATTTATAACAAAAATTATATTTATGGAATCAATGATGATTTATGTGCCTATTGTAATGGCATTAATTGGATTAGCTTTTATGGCAATCAAAAGATCTTGGGTTTTAAAACAAGATGCAGGTGATGGAAAAATGAAAGAAATTTCAGATTACATCTACGAAGGTGCCTTGGCTTTCCTTAAAGCAGAATACAGATTATTAGCAGTTTTCGTACTTATTGCAAGTGTGGTTTTAGCTGGTATCACGTTCTTGCCTGGTGTTAAAACTCACTTATTAATTGTTATTGCGTTTATTTTCGGTGCTTTCTTTTCGGCTTTAGCTGGAAACATGGGTATGAAAATTGCAACTAAAACTAACGTAAGAACAACTCAAGCTGCTCGTACAAGTTTGCCACAAGCATTAAAAGTTTCTTTTGGTGGTGGTACTGTAATGGGACTTGGAGTTGCTGGTTTAGCAGTTTTAGGTTTAACAGGATTCTTCATTTTACTATTTAGATATTTTATGCCTGGTGGCGTTTGGACAAACACTGAAGATATGACAGTTGTTCTTGAAACGCTTGCAGGTTTCTCTCTTGGAGCTGAATCTATTGCATTGTTTGCTCGTGTTGGTGGTGGTATTTATACAAAAGCTGCTGACGTAGGTGCTGACTTAGTAGGTAAAGTTGAAGCTGGAATTCCAGAAGATGATCCAAGAAATCCTGCTACAATTGCAGATAACGTTGGAGATAACGTAGGTGACGTTGCTGGTATGGGTGCCGATTTATTTGGTTCTTATGTAGCTACAGTTCTTGCTGCAATGGTTTTAGGTAACTATGTAATTAAAGATATGGGCGGTAAAATCGAAGATGCTTTTGGTGGAATCGGACCAATTTTGTTACCAATGGCTATCGCTGGTTTCGGAATTTTATTCTCAATCATCGGTACAATGTTAGTAAAAATCTCTAGTGATGATGCTAAAGAAGCTCAAGTTCAAAAAGCATTAAACATTGGAAACTGGGTTTCTATTGGTTTAACATTAGTAGCTTGTTTCTTTTTAGTCCAATACATGCTACCTGCAACTATGAAAATGGAATTTTATGGTGAAGGATTAAAAGAAATTTCTTCAATGAGAGTTTTTTATGCAACAATTATTGGATTAATTGTTGGTGGAACAATATCTTCAGTAACCGAATATTATACAGGTTTAGGTACAAAACCAGTTTTGGCAATTGTACAAAAATCATCAACTGGTGCAGGAACAAACGTAATTGCTGGTTTAGCTACGGGAATGATTTCTACTTTCCCAACAGTTTTATTATTTGCAGCTGCTATTTGGTCATCGTATGCTTGTGCTGGTTTCTACGGAGTTGCTCTTGCAGCCTCAGCTATGATGGCTACAACGGCTATGCAATTAGCAATTGATGCTTTCGGACCAATCTCGGATAACGCTGGTGGTATCGCTGAAATGAGTGAATTACCAAAAGAAGTTCGTACAAGAACAGATATTTTAGATTCAGTTGGTAATACAACTGCTGCAACAGGAAAAGGTTTTGCAATCGCTTCTGCTGCTTTAACATCATTAGCTTTATTTGCTGCTTATGTAACTTTCACAGGAATTGATGGTATCAACATCTTCAAAGCTCCAGTATTAGCAATGTTATTTGTTGGAGGTATGATTCCTGTAGTGTTCTCTGCTTTAGCAATGAATTCTGTTGGTAAAGCTGCAATGGACATGGTATATGAAGTACGTCGTCAGTTCAAAGAAATTCCAGGAATTATGGAAGGAACTGGAAAACCTGAATATGGTAAATGTGTTGAAATTTCTACAAAAGCTGCATTACGTGAAATGATGTTGCCAGGAATCTTAACTATTGGTTTCCCAATTGCAATTGTACTATTAGGTAAATTAGTTTACGGAGATAACAACCAATTAATTGCCGAAATGTTAGGTGGTTATATGGCTGGAGTAACAGTTTCTGGTGTACTTTGGGCTGTGTTCCAAAACAATGCTGGTGGTGCTTGGGATAATGCTAAAAAATCTTTCGAAGCTGGTGTTGAAATCAATGGAGAAATGACTTTCAAAGGTTCTGATGCTCACAAAGCTGCTGTAACTGGAGATACTGTTGGAGATCCATTTAAAGATACTTCAGGTCCATCTATGAACATCTTAATCAAATTAACTTGTTTAATTGGTTTAGTAATAGCTCCAATTTTAGGAAGCGGACATTCTGATGATGCAAAAGCATCATGTTGTGCTGCTACTGAACAATGTGCTTCAATGAGCAAAGAAGAGTGTGAAGAAAAAGGATGTACAAACGCTTCATGTGAAGTTAAAGGAGCTGCTGCAGGAAAATGTGATATGAGCAAATGTGCTACAATGACCAAAGAAGAGTGTGCAGCAATGTGTGACGAAAATGGTTGTTCAGATGAAGACAAAGCTAAATGTATGGCTATGTACGATGAAAATGGTAAATTTAAAGGTGAAGTAAAAGAAAATATTTCAGTTAAAGTTATCATGGAAAAAGTAAGTAATGATAAAGTTAAAGCTACTGTTACTAAAACAAATAATGGTAAAGTAACGGAAGAAATTATTGAAGGAACTGAAGCTGAAGTAAAAGCTAAAGTTGACGCTTTAAAATAATAGAATAAAATGTTTTATATAAAATGCCTCACGAAAGTGGGGCATTTTTTTTGACTTTTTTTATGTAAATTTAGCCATTGATAAATTCAAAATTGCATGAAAAAGAAATTTCTATTTTTACTACTATTGATTTTCAACACTGTTTTTTCGCAAAATCAATTACCTATAATTCCATATCCTTCTCAAGTAGAGTTAGGCTCAGGAAGTTTTGTACTTAATGATAAAACTACAATACAAGCTTCTGAAAATTCTTTTGAAGCAAAATATTTGAAAGAAATACTTAAATCAAAATCAGGATTAGATTTAAGTATAAGTGAAGTTTATAGTTCAAATAGTATTCAGCTTATAATGAAACTTCCAGACACTATAAATTTTGATAAAGAACACTATGAATTAAATGTTTCAAATAGTAAAATCACAATAACATCATTTTCAAATCAAGGTATTTTTTATGGAATTCAAACACTTTTACAATTAATTCCTTCTGATAAAAAGAATAATATCTCAATACCTTGTTTACAGATAAATGACTACTCAAAATACAAATGGCGCGGAATGCACCTTGATGTAAGCCGACATTTCTTTCCAAAAGAGTTTATTAAAAAGTATATTGATTATCTCGCTAGATACAAAATGAATGTTTTCCATTGGCATTTGACCGATGATCAAGGTTGGCGTATTGAAATAAAGAAATACCCAAAACTTACCGAAATCGGAGCATGGCGAAAAGGGTCGATGATTGGTCACTACAGAGAACAAAAATTTGATGATAAACCTTATGGTGGTTTCTACACCCAAGAGGAAATAAAAGAAATTGTAGCTTATGCAACAGAACGTCACATTACTGTAGTTCCTGAAATTGAAATGCCTGGACATGCAGTAGCTGCATTAGCTTCATATCCTCAATATTCATGTACTGGCGGACCATTTGAAGTAGCATTAAAATGGGGTGTTTTAGATGATGTGTTTTGTCCAAAAGAAGAAACTTTCGAATTCCTAGAAAATATTTTATCAGAAGTGTTGACTTTATTTCCATCGGAATATATCCACATTGGTGGAGATGAGTGTCCGAAAACTCGTTGGAAAAAATGTGCAAATTGCCAATCTGTGATAAAAAGAGAAGGTTTGAAAGACGAGCATGAACTACAAAGTTATTTTATTCGAAGAATTGAAAAATTTGTAAACAGCAGAGGAAGAAAAATAATGGGTTGGGATGAAATTCTCGAAGGTGGTTTGGCGCCAAATGCTGCTGTAATGAGTTGGCGCGGAACAAAAGGAGGAATTGAAGCGGCTAAACAAAATCATTTTGTAGTAATGACACCAGGATCACATTGCTATTTTGACCATTATCAAGGTGAACCTAAAAATGAACCATTAGCCATCGGTGGTTTCACAACAGTTGAAAAAGTGTATGGTTTTAATCCAACACCAACAACTCTAAATAAAAACGAAGCCAACTATATTTTGGGCGCACAAGGAAATGTTTGGACCGAATACATGGAAGATGCCAATAAAGTTGAGTACATGATTTTTCCAAGAATGTTGGCGCTTTCAGAAGTACTTTGGGGCACATCTAATACTGAAAAATATAAAGATTTTCAAGATAGAATGATACAGCATTTTCAATATTTTGAAGAAAATAAAATCAATTACAGCAAGGCAATTTTCGAATTAACTTCCAAAATAAGTCAGTCAGAAGTTGATAAAAACATTCTATTTTCAATAAAATCCTCTAAAAATCAAGAAGGAATCAGATATACTTCTGATGGTTCTAATCCTAGTTTAAATTCTAATAGCTATCAAAATCCAATTCCTATAACAAAAAGTCAAACAATTAAAGCCGCTTATTTTGAAAACGGAGAGCAAAAAAGCGCAACCATTGAACAATCTTTTTCTATAAATAAGGCAACTGGCAAAAAGATTTCTTTACAAAACCAACCAAGCGAAAGTTATGCTGCAAATGGTGCTTTTACATTAGTTGATGGAGTTATTGGTGATAGACAAAAGTTTGGCCGAGATTGGCTCGGATTTTCAGGTAAAGACATGGTTGCAATCATCGATTTTGGAAAAGTTGAGGTTATAAATAAAGTTTCAATAAGTAGTTTAGCTAATGAAGGAAGTTGGATTTATTTTCCAAAAAGTATTGAATTTTTACTATCAGAAGATGGTGTAAATTTCAAAAGTTTGCAATCAATTTCAGCTAAAGAGATTATTGAAAAAAGAGGAGAAATTACAATTGAAGTAAATTCCAAAAAAACAAAATACATTAAAGTTATTGCTTCAAATCTGGGTAAAATTCCGGAAGGAAATCCAGGCGCTGGTTCAAGTGCATGGTTGTTTATTGATGAAATTGGTGTGGAATAAAAAAATAAGTATGGCAAATCGTAGAAATTTTATAAAAACTGCTGCAATTGGTTCGGTAGCCATTGCTTTGAATTCGTTCAAATCAAAAGAAGATGAGGTTTTATTTGATGAAGGTAAAATAAATAAACCAATCGTCATTTCTACTTGGAATTTCGGAGTTCAAGCCAATGGAGCCGCATGGGAAATCCTAAAAAATAATGGAAGAGCTTTAGATGCTGTCGAAGCTGGAGTGAAAATTCCTGAAGGCGATCCAAACGAAAGAAGTGTTGGCTATGGCGGAAGACCAGACAGAGACGGAAGGGTTACTCTTGATTCTTGCATTATGGATGAGTTTTCAAATATTGGTTCGGTTGCTTGTTTAGAACACATTAAACATCCAATTTCTGTAGCAAGAGCTGTTATGGAAAAAACGCCACACGTAATGTTAGTTGGTGATGGCGCATTACAATTTGCTCTTTCTCAAGGATTCAAAAAAGAAAATTTGTTAGTAGAAGCATCAGAAAAAGAATGGAAAGAATGGCTTAAAACCAGTCAATACAAACCAATTGCAAACATAGAAAATCACGATACTATCGGAATGATTGCTTTAGATGCTCACGGAAATTTATCTGGAGCATGTACGACAAGCGGAATGGCTTTTAAAATGCATGGAAGAGTTGGAGATTCACCAATTATTGGCGCAGGATTATATGTAGATAACGAAATCGGTGCGGCAACGGCTACAGGTCACGGAGAAGAAGTTATTAGAATTACAGGATGTCATTTAGTAGTTGAATTGATGCGTCAAGGAAAATCGCCTCAAAAAGCTTGTGAAGAAGCAGTGGAGAGAATTGTAAAATTGACTAAAAATCGAGGAAAAGAACTCAAAGATATTCAAGTAGGTTTTATTGCTTTAAATAAAAAAGGACAATATGGTTCTTATTGTATTCAAAGCGGATTTAATTATGCAGTTAACGATAATTCTGGAAATAAATTAATTGACGCGGCTTATTATTTGAAGTAATGAACAAATTAGAAATAGCATGTTTTAATTTAGAATCAGCCGTAATTGCACATCAAAATGGCGCTGATAGAGTGGAGTTGTGTGAAGGAATTGAAGTTGGCGGAACTACTCCAAACTTTGAAGTCACCACTAAAGTAAGACAATTAATCGATATCGATTTGAATGTAATGATTCGACCACGTGGTGGAGATTTCGTTTATTCTGATACCGAATTCGAACAAATGAAATTGGAAATAACGGAATTCAAAAAACTATATATCAATGGTTTTGTTTTTGGAATTTTAGATGAAAATAACAATATAGATGTTAAAAGAAATACTGAATTAGTCGATTTGGCTAAGCCTTTTCCTTGCACATTTCATCGTGCCTTTGACGAAATTATAAATTTTGAACAAGCATTGGAAGATGTTATTTCTTGTGGATTTTCGACTATTCTAACATCAGGAACGCATTCCAATGTTATGGATGGCATAGATGTTCTTAAAAAATTGGTTCTTAGAGCACAAAATAGAATTACAATTATGCCTGGTGGTGGATTGCGTTCTACAAATATCAATCATGTTCAAGAAATAACACAAGCCACTTTCTATCATTCTTCAGCTATTACTGATGGAACTCTAATTGCAAATCCAGAAGAAATTTTCAAATTAAAAAGTAATTTAAAGTAATGAAGATCCAATTTAAATTTTTAATTCTAATGCTGTTACCATTAATTTTATGGTCGCAAAATTCTGAGCGAAATTTGAATTCTGAAAATTGGAGTTTCAAAAAAATATCGGATTCCAATTGGCTTCCTGCGAAAGTTCCTGGAACTGTTCACACCGATTTATGCAACAACAAAATTATCCCAAATCCTTTCTTCGGAAACAACGAAAAAGACTTGCAATGGATTGAAAATGAAACTTGGGAATATCAAACAAGTTTTAAAATTTCAAAAGAGGAATTAAAAAATCAAAACACCATTTTACAATTTGAAGGATTAGATACTTATGCCGAAGTCTTTTTGAATAATAAAAAGATTTTGGACGCCAATAATATGTTTCGCACATGGAAAGTTGATGTGAAAAACAATTTGAAAGTTGGTAAAAATAATCTAAAAATTGTTTTCAAATCGGCTGTTGAAATTGGAAAAGCTCAAGCCAAAAAGTTGCCTTACACATTGCCAGAAAAGGAACGAATTTTTTCAAGAAAAGCGCAATATCATTTCGGTTGGGATTGGGGACCACGATTTGTAACTTCAGGAATTTATAGACCAATAAAACTTCTTTTTTGGAATAATGCTACATTAGAAAATGTAAAATATGAACAAGAAGAATTAAATGAAGTTACTGCAAAATTGAATTTTAAAGTAACTATAGATTGCCAATTTGCAGGAAATTATGATTTAAAAATTAATGGAGTTCAAAAAGATCTTGAGTTAAAAAAAGGAATAAATTCAATAGATTTTCCATATGAAATTAAAAACCCAAAACTTTGGTGGACGAATGGTTTAGGAAAAGCAAACCTCTATCCATTTGAAATTAGTTTATCCAAAAGTAAAGTTCCATTATCTCTCAAAAAATTAAATATTGGATTAAGAACCATCGAGTTAATTCAAGAAAAAGACGGCATAGGTAAAAGTTTTTATTTCAAATTAAACGGAAAACCAGTTTTCATGAAAGGTGCAAATTATATTCCGCCGGATAGTTTTTTACCAAGAGCAACAACTTCTACATACAAAGACATTGTACAAAACGCTGTTGCTGCTAATATGAACATGCTGAGAGTTTGGGGTGGAGGCGTTTATGCAGAAGATACTTTTTATGATGAATGTGATAAAAACGGAATTTTAGTTTGGCAAGACTTTATGTTTGCATGCGCCATGTATCCTGGCGATGAGGAATTTCTTGATAATGTAAAAAATGAAGTAATCGACAATGTAACTCGTTTGCAAAATCATCCAAGTATTGCGCTTTGGTGTGGCAATAATGAAAATGACGAAGGCTGGAAAAATTGGGGTTGGCAAAAACAATTCAATTATTCAAAGCAAGATTCAACTAAAATTTGGAACGATTATGA
>JAAFHW010000002.1:44147-94687 GCA_013298525.1 Flavobacteriia bacterium | reverse complement strand
GACGTAGTTACTAATGCCATTGAAATTGTTCAAAGTTATTTGGATAAAGAACAAGAAGAAACTATTTAAAATAACAATATTGTAAAATGAAAAAGATAATATTATTAATACTTATTTCAATTATAAAAATTAATGCTCAAACAATAGACGCATCATTAATTCAATTAAATTTTATAGGAGATAGTAATCCAAAATATTTGACCTCAGATTTAAATCAGATATTTTTTTCAGCTGATGATGGTGTACATGGTAGAGAATTATGGTTATTTAATACTATAAATAATACTTCAAATTTAGTAAAAGATATTTATCCAGGCACTCAATATGGAATTGACAATTCAAAATTTGAAATAATTGACCATATTTTGTACTTTATAGCCAATGATGGAGTAAATGGTAATGAATTATGGAGAAGTGATGGAACTGAAATAGGTACATATATGATTAAAAACATAAACCCAAATGGAGATAGTTTAACAGATTTTATTGTTTATGATGGAAAATTATATTTTTCTGCTTTTGAAAATAATGATAATGAAGTTTGGGTTAGTGACGGAACATTAAACGGTACTAATTTACTTAAAAACATTAATACAAATTCTAGCAGTACTCCAGAAGATTTTTTTATTTTCAACAATAATTTATATTTTGTTGCAGACAATGGCATTAATGGTTATGAATTGTGGAAAAGCGATGGAACAATAGCAGGTACAAACCTTTTTAAAGACATAAACCCAAATGGTAATGGTGTAATAAACGGAAATAACTTTATTACATTTGATAATAACTTCTATTTTTTTGCAAATAACGGAGTAAATGGATATGAGTTATGGAAAAGTGATGGAACATCAAATGGAACAATTCTTTTAAAGGATATTATTCCTGGTGTTAGTTTTTACAATACTAATATATCAGGAGCTAGTACAACTAATTATTTTGTTTTTAAAGCTTACACACCCTCAACAGGATATGAATTATGGGTATCTGATGGAACATCAATTGGAACTAACATATTAAAAGATATAAATCCTCAGTATAATGGAATAAACAATACAAAGTTCATTAATTTCAATAATTCAATCTTCTTTAGTGCAGATGATAACGTTAATGGTGAAGAATTGTGGGTAACAAATGGAACTACTTTAGGTACTCAAATTTTAAAAGACATAAAACTTGGAAACAATTCAAGTAATATAACTGAACTTACTTCAACATCAAATTTCATTATTTTTTCTGCTCAAGGTGATCTCAATACTTTTAATACTTTATGGAGAAGTGATGGTACACAAGGTGGTACATTTGAGTTAAAAAATGTTAACTTAGATATATCATCATCTAGTATGGAGGTTAATTTTGTAATTCTGAATGGGCTATTATACTTTCAAGGCGGCAGTAATAGCTCAAACGGAAGAGAGTTGTGGAAAACAGATGGAACAACAATTAATACAAATATTGCTCTCGATATAAATCATAAATTTAGTTGCTATGTGAATAGAAGTGACTCTGAAGAGTTAAATGGAAAACTAATATTTTTGGGAAATGATGGTTCGCATGGAACTGAACCTTTTGTTAGTGATGGAACTATAAATGGTTCAAAAATATTAAAAGACATAAATGTAGGTAATTTAAATTCATTTTTTAATTCTGATACCAACACTAAATTAGATATTTTTACTAAAGCTGGAAATCTAGTTTATTTTAGAGCTAACAATGGACTAAATGGTTATGAGCTATATAAAACAGATGGAACTGAAATTAATACTCAAATGGTAAAAGATATTTCAATCGGGACCGCGAGTAGTTTAGTTGAGTCTACCTTATTTATGTCATTTAACAATGTAATTTACTTCAAAGCAAATGACCAAATACATGGTGAAGAACTATGGAGAAGTGATGGTACAGAATCAGGAACATATATTTTAAAAGATATTAATCCTGGTATTGGAAGTGCTTTTGATGGTATATCTAATGTTTATTTAGAAACAAACAACATATTAAACGAAAAATGTTACGCTGTATTGAATGGATATCTATACTTTTTTGCTTACGATGGTATTAACAGAGCTATTTGGAGAACTGATGGTACTAATGCAGGTACCATAAAAATAATAACAATTCCATCAAGTGGAGGGTACGATAATGATAGAAAAATAATAAATTCAAATAATGAAAAAATATTTTTCAAAACAAATACAACTAACTCAAGTTTTGGAAATAATACTCTCTGGGTGACTGATGGGACACAGGCAAATACAACACAGTTGTATTTTACACCAAACACAAGTGTTCAGCAGTTTAAAAAAAATATTATTTTCAATAATGAATTATATTTTACATCAATAAATTTAAATGGTTATTCATTATACAAAACCAACGGAACAACTACAGGAACAATATTATTAAAAGATGGAGTACCTTCAAATAAAACTTTTAATTACTTAAAACCATGTGGAAATTTTGTCTATTTCACCATTGGTTTTCAAAGTGATAATTCAGGAACTGAATTATGGAGAACAAATGGGACAAATAGCGGAACAAATTTGATAAACGAAACAGGAATAAATAATCCTCTAGACGTATATTTAGATTGCACTTGCATACAAAATAATTTATTCTTTCTCAAACAAAATTATAGTAATAAAATTTGGCATATAAATGATAATTTACTACTCCCAGATTTTAATATGATTAACGTAACAAATAGTGATAATTTTAGCACTTCTGAAGGTGCTGTTGAATTGTTTCCATTTAATAACAATTTAATGTTTGCAGGATATTCATTTCTAAATGGAACAGAATTATATTATTCTAATATTACAAACTTATTGAATTCAAACTATAATGAATTTAATGATAACTTAAAAATTAAAATTTATCCTAATCCAACATCAAACATAATTAACATAATAACTAATGAAGGTAAAGTAATTGAAAATATAGAAATATATAATATTATTGGGGAAAAAGTAAATTTCAATAAATCTACATCTGATAATAAAACTATCGATTTATCAAATTTAGAAAAAGGTGTTTACATAATAAAAATAAAAACAGATGGAAAGTATTCATTCCAAAAAATTATTGTAAACTAATAATTTATCTAATAAAATTAATAACTTTATTAAGCTTTATCCCAAATTCCATACGGTTTTTGGGATTTTTTTAAATAAGAAAGAAAAAAATGAAAAAACAAATATTTACATTTTGCTTACTCTTTTTATTGTTTATAAATGCTTCTTGTCAAAAAAAAGATACTAAATCTAGCGAAATCATTAAACCTGAATTTGATAAAATTTTAGATAGTTTGAATGCAAAAGGTTCTGTATTAATTTACGATTTGAAAAATGACATCTATTATTCTAATAATTTTTCTTGGGCAAAAATGGGAGTTATTCCTGCTTCAACGTTTAAAATACCAAATTCAATAATTGCTTTAGAAACAGGAGTTATTAAAAGCGACTCCACTATTTTTAAATGGAATGGAGAAAAAAGAAGATTCAAAAAATGGGAACAAGATTTAACCCTAAAGAAAGCTTTTCAAGTCTCTTGTGTTCCTTGTTACCAAGAGATTGCAAGAAAAGTTGGTGTAAAAAGAATGAAATCGTATTTGAAGAAACTAAACTATAAAGGAATGGTTTTCGACACACTAACAATAGATAATTTTTGGTTAGCAGGACAATCAAAAATTTCACAAATGCAACAAATTGATTTTTTAAAACGATTATATTTTTCAGAACTCCCTATATCCAAAAGAACAGAAAATATTATGAAAGACATTATGAAAATCGAAGAAACATCTGCATACACATTAAGTGGCAAATCAGGTTGGGGAATGAGAAATGAAATTAATAATGGTTGGTTAGTAGGATATTTAGAAAAAAATAATTCAGTATATTTTTTTGCAACCAATATTGAAAAAGAAGAAACGAATATGGATGAATTTCCAGCAATAAGATTAAACGCAACTAAAGAAGCTTTTAAAAAATTAAATATTCTAAATTAAATGCAAAACTTACAAAATCTCATTTCCCAACTAGAATCTAAAATACCTTTTCACGAAAAGACAAATTCATCTGTTTCTAATTCAACTGTTGGTTGGCAAATTGAGCATAGTTTGAAAACTATTTATCAAATTACCTCAGTTGTTAAAAACTCCAATCCTCAAGAGTATAGATGGAAATTCAATAAAAGTAAATTGTTTATTTCGATTTTGGGTTTTATTCCAAGAGGAAAAGCCAAAGCTCCAAAAGTAGTTCTACCTGACGAAAATATTTCCGAAGAGTCACTATTGTTAAGTTTGCAAAAAGTAAAATTAGCACTTCAAGAATGGGATTCGTTTGATAAAAACGCCTATTTTCCACATCCATTTTTTGGGAATTTGAATAAAAAATCAACAGAATGGTTTTTAAATTTGTACACCAACCATCATTTGAAAATTGTAAATGATATATGTAACAAATAGTAGAAAAAAATGTCTATCAAATAAATACAACTAATCATGAGAAAATATTTTTTATTAATCGTCTCTACTTTTTCTTTTTCATTTGGATTTAGTCAATCGCAAAAAATTGTAATGGATGATGTTGACCGATTTTGGATTGCATTTGATAGTGTTAAAGTACAAACTAATAAAGAGAAAAAAATAGACATTATGAAACGCCTTTACTTTGATAAAGGTTCCGAAGGTTTAAAAGCATTTGTTGAAGAACGTCATGCTTCACCAGAAATTTTAGTAGATTTAATTGAGAAATTGCCTAGCTATTGGGAAACACTTCGTCCTAGAATGACACTTTTAAAACTAAAAAAACAAGAGCTTGAAAATCAAATTTTAAACTTCAAAAAAGTTTATCCTGATCTGAAAGATTCAAAAATCTATTTCCTAATCGGTAGAATTAATTCAGGTGGAACAACTCAAAAAGACAAAGTTTTAATTGGTACCGAAATTGCACTTGGAGATAAATCAGTTAGTACATCAGATTTTGAGGACAATTGGTTGCGAGAAATTTTTGACGCATCTGATGATACAAGATTGATAAGTTTAAATATTCATGAATATGTGCACACGCAACAAAAATTAGAAAACGAAAATAAAACTAATTTACTTGGAAATGCCATTCTTGAAGGTGCATGCGACTTCGTTGCAGAATTAGTCTGCGGAAGTTATCCAACAAATTATATTCCGTTTTATCAAAAAAATGAACTAGAAGTTTGGTCAGTTTTTTACAATGAAATGAACGGAAAAGCAAAGTCAAATTGGATTGGAACAGGTGGAAATCCACTTTTACCGTGTTCTGATTTGGGCTATGCTGTTGGTTATACCATTTGCAAATATTATTACAATAATGCAAAAAACAAACAACAAGCAATCAAAGAAATCATAGAATTAGACTACGAAAATGCCACAGTTGTTAATGATTTTTTGAAAAAGTCAGGCTATGAAAGACATTTGAAATCAATTGGATTTAAACCAAACAATAAAAAATCTATTGAAGGATTTACTCAAAATAAAGAAACTGTAACTTTCATTTTCTATTTATCAAATAAAATTGTTGGTAATGGAAATAATGGTTCTAAAATTTTTACAAAAGAAGAACTTGAAACTATTAAATCAATAAATGTCGCTGGAGATTTCAACAAGTGGGATTTCAAAAATCCAGAATTCAAACTCACTAAAACCGCTAATAATTCTTATCAAATTACAATTCCCAAAAGTAAAATTGGCGTAAAAGGTTACAAAGGTTATTTCAAATTTGTAATTGATGAACAATATTGGATTGAACCTCAATTTAAAACCACAAATAAAGGTTCAGCAGATGGAAATTCAACAAATTTATTTTTAGTAGTTAATTAAATTTTAATCCATAGATAGTTCATAGCAATAGTTTTATAAAAATTTAATTTAGCATTAGATTTCTCAGATAAATGTAAGACCTTTGCACACTTTTATTTAAGGACTTATTATATGAAGAAGAAAATAGAAATTCTTGCTCCTGCAAAAGATTTAATTCACGGAATGGCTGCTATAAATGCTGGTGCCGATGCTGTTTATATAGGCGCTCCACAATTTGGAGCTCGTTCCAATGCGCACAACTCTATCGAAGATGTTGCTGAATTAGTGAAATATGCTCACCTTTTTAATGCACAAGTTTTTGTAGTTATCAATACGATATTATATGATGATGAATTAGAAACGTGCCGTCAATTAATTTGGAAATTATATGACATAGGTGTTGATGCCTTAATCATTCAAGATATGGCAATTATGGAAATGGATTTGCCTCCAATAGTTTTACATGCAAGTACTCAAGCTAATAATCGTGACGCAGATAAAATAAAGTTCCTAAAAGATGCCGGAATGAAACGTGTAGTTTTAGCGCGTGAGTTGAATTTGCATCAAATAAAAGAAATCAGTGAAGCAAGCGATGTTGAATTGGAATTTTTTGTTACCGGAGCTTTGTGTGTATCGTTTAGTGGAAACTGTTATATGAGTGTTGCCAATGGTGAACGTTCTGCCAACCGTGGTTCATGTGCACAAAACTGTAGATTACCTTATAATTTAATTGATGGAAATGGCGATACTTTAATCAAAAATAGTCACTTACTTTCTATAAAAGATTTTGATGTTTCAGATCAAATTCCAAATTTAATTGAAGCTGGAATTTGTTCGTTTAAGATTGAAGGCCGCTTGAAAGATATCGTTTATGTAAAAAATAATGTATCCTATTTACGTCAAAAATTGGATGCTTTTTTAGAACAAAATAGTGACCGATATATTAAAGCTTCATCAGGAAAATCTACTTATACTTTTGAATCTTCTCTAGATAAAAGTTTCAATCGTGGTTACACTGACTATTTTGTAAACGAAAGACATCAAGCCATTGGTTCATGGGAAAGTCCAAAATCAAAAGGTCAATACATTGGAAAACTAATTAAAACGGTTGGGAATTCGTATCAAATTGAAAATGGCGAATTGCTTAATAATGGTGACGGATTGTGTTTTATAAACGAAAATAGCGAAGCCGACGGAATTTATGTAAACCGTGCTGAAAATGGTTTTGTTTTTCCAAATGTTCTTAAAGAAATCAAAGACGGAACTTTCATTTACAGAAATAACGATGCTGCTTTTATCAAAATTGTAGAGCGTGAAGACAGTGCTGTTCGGAAAATTAGCACTACTTTACTTCTATCTGAAAATGAAAATGGTTTTGAATTAAAAGCTACCGATGAAGACGGAAATGTTAGCGTTGTAACTTTAGTTCATCCGAAAGAACAAACCAAAAACAACGAATCGATTGAGGAAAATTTCAAAATAAATTTAGCAAAAACAGGTTTTACACCTTATAATGCTGATGAAATTACAATTGAATTCTCTCAAAATTGGTTTTTACCTATTTCTAAAATCAATGAAATGCGTAGAACAGTTTATGAGCAATTGACTGAAATTCGTTTGGCAAATTACGTTCGTGAAGAACATCAAATGGTTAAAACATCACATCCTTATCCGGAAAGTAAATTGGATTTTATGTACAATGTTGCCAACAAAACGGCTCGAAAATTCTACGAAAGACATGGTGTAACCGAGATAGAACAAGCCTTCGAATTACAATGGGATCCAGGAAAATCTCGTGTTATGACAACTAAATATTGTATTAAATACGAATTAGAAAAATGTCCTAAATATCATAAAGACACTATGGATGGTAAACTAAAAGAACCATTAGTATTGAAACAAGGTGAGCTAGAATACAAACTGAAATTCAACTGCAAACCTTGCGAAATGGAAATTTGGGAAAAAGATGCTGAGTTTGAAATCGAAGAAGATTAACAAATTGTAACAAAGGATAATGATTTTAGTCTAACTATCATTATCCTTTTTTTATACCTTTACCACAACAAACAAATTACATTATGAACAAAAAAATTATACTATTCTTCAGTTTATTTATTGCTATTGTTTCTCAAGCGCAATTGAAGAAAATTACATTAGAAGACGGCGTTTTGCAACAAGGAAGAAAATTTGGAGCCGATAAAATGACAGGTTTTCAATGGATTCCAAACACTAATAAATATGTTTATTACACCGATGTTTGGACCAAAATGATGACGGCAACTACAACCGATTCTAAAGCAGCTGAATTGGTAACTTTAACAGACATCAACAACGCACTAGGAGCTAAATTAAAAAACTTCTTTGGAGTAGAATGGATGGATGTTAACACTATTTTAGTTTCAGAAAATGGAAAATATTTTACTTATTCCTTAACTTCTAAATCAGGAAAAGAAATTTTACAAACTCCTGAAAATGCCGAAAATCAAACCTTTGATAAATCGAAACAAAATCTAGCTTTCACCGAAGCAAACAATTTATTTCTTATAAATAAAAACAAAGAAAAAGTTGCTGTCACTAATAATGCTGACAAAAATATTGTTTCAGGACAAACTATTTCTAGAAGTGAATTTGGAATTTCAGGTGGTATTTTTTGGTCACCAAAATCATCTTATTTAGCTTTTTATCAAAAAGATGAAACCGATGTTGCAGAATATCCTTTATTAGACATCAACGAAACTCCAGGAAAATTGGTTTCGATAAAATATCCAATGATTGGTCAAAAATCGGAAAAACCTAGAGTTGGAATTTATAATCTTTCAACAGGAAAAACTGTTTTCATCAAACCTAGAAATAATGCAGACGATTACTTAACCAATCTTTCTTGGACTCCAGACGAAAAATTCATCTTAATTGCTGAATTAAATCGTGGTCAAAATGATATGTGTTTGAATTTATATGATGCAAATTCAGGAATGTTTGTTAAAACACTTTTAAACGAAATTAGTGATAAATGGGTTGAACCAGAACACGATGCCTTTTTTCCAAGTGAGAAATCAAAAAATTTTGTTTGGCATAGCGAAAAAGATGGTTTTCAAAATTTATACTATTATACAATCGATGGAAAATTGATTAAACAATTGACTAGTAACAAATTTGTAACAAGAGATATTTTAGGAGCAAATCCAGCAGGAACTGAAATTTACTTTAAAGCAACAGGTCCAAATCCGACTAATATGTTGGTTTATAAAGTTGATTTGAAAGGAAAACAAACCTTAATTACTAAAGATGAAGGCGTTCATAATGTTTCAATTTCATCTGATTACAATTGGATTTTTGACGAATTTTCTAATCATTCAACACCTTCAAAATCGTTACTTTACGACAAAAAAGGTAAAGCAATTACTCTTTTAGAAAGCAAAAATAAATACGAAGGTTACGAAATGGGAACGGCTGAAATCAAAACGATAAAAGCTGCTGACGGAACTACTGATTTATATACAAGACTAATCAAACCAAGTAATTTTGATGCTTCAAAAAAATATCCAGTAATGGTTTATGTTTATGGTGGACCACATGCGCAAATGATTACGAATTCTTATTTAGATGGTGCGAATTTATGGATGTATTGGATGGCAGAACAAGGTTATTTAGTATTTACAGTAGACAATCGTGGTTCTGACAATCGCGGATTTGCTTTTGAAAGTGTGATTCATGGAAAATGCGGAACTAACGAAATTGAAGATCAAATAAAAGGTGTAGAATACTTAAAATCACTACCTTATGTTGACGGAAATCGTTTAGCGGTTCACGGTTGGAGTTATGGTGGATTTATGACCAATTCGTTAATGCTTAGAAAACCAGACGCTTTCAAAGTTGGAGTTGCTGGTGGACCAGTTGTAGATTGGAAATGGTATGAAGTAATGTATGGTGAACGCTACATGGATACACCAACAGAAAATGCTAAAGGTTTTGAAGAAGCAAGTTTGCTTACTTATGTTAAAGATTTGAAAGGAAAACTACTTTTAATTCATGGAACTAATGATGATGTAGTTGTAGAACAACACAATTTATCATTAGTAAAGAAATTTGTGGAAGCAGGAAAACAAGTAGATTATTTCCCTTATCCAATGCACAAACACAATGTCATTGGAAAAGACAGAGTACATTTGATGACTAAAGTTTTGAATTATATTATTGAGAATAATAAATAAAAACATTTTACTTTAAAATATAAAAATCCCAAATTTCAATACTAATTGAGTTTGGGATTTTTTATGATTAAATTTTAATAACATTAGATTTTAACAATTTCCACTCCTTGTAAATGAGTATTTGAAATAGAATAAAAAACAACGAGTTAAAAATCCAAATATCGAGATAAACCGGTTCGTTCATAAAAACTAATTGTGTATTTCCTGTTAAAAAAATCAAACAACTGCTCATTAAATAGAACGTCAATCCATAGCAAAAGAAATGATACTTATAAGACTCTTTTAAATTTTCATAGAAGTAAACGAATGAATATAAAATTAAAAGAATTGATGTTGTTCCAATTTCAAAATTATTGAATTCCCAATATAATGAAGGTGTTTTATAATATTGAAAGCATAAAAGAAGTAACACTATTCCTAAATTAATGTAAACTAATCGCTTTAATAATTTATTTTTAAAGAGTTGATAGAAGAATAAACTCAACACTATAAACTGTATCACAAAATAATAATGTGATAGGAAAAAGTTTTTATTTGGATATAAAATACCTATTACATTACAGCATAATTCAACAACAAATTGAACGATTAAATAATACATAATGTATCTATAAACAATATCTTTAGCTTTTCTAGATTTAAAAAACAAGACACTATTAATAAATAAAAGGAAGAGACCAATTAAACTAATTGTAAAGGAAAAAAGCATATTTATTACGTTTTCTGTTTTTTCTTTTTCGCTGCAGGAAATAATACATTGTTTAATATCAATCGAAAACCAGGAGAATTTGGATGCAAATCTAAAACTGTTGGAGCATCACCTACTCTATGTTGATAATCTTCAGGATCATGTCCTCCAAAGAAAGTAAAAAATCCTTTACCTTTTTGACCATGTATGTATCTTGCCTCTTCATTTAATTCATTCTGACCTAAAACTAAAACATTAGATTTTATCAATTCTCTTTCAAATGAAGTGGTTTGTCCCATAAAACCTTTTACTAATTGAGTATGATTTTGACATAACATACTAGGAATTACATCCCATTTTGCAGAATATTCCATCAATGTAAAATAGTCTTTCTCCATCGGAATTCTTCGTTTTTCGGTCATATCAATATCTGAAAACTCATAATGCTCAGGTTTTCTATCCAAAATAAAATTTTTGAAAGCGAAAGTTTTAGCATAGTCAATTTTCGATTGATAATTTGCTTCACTATCATCGCCATCAAACATTGGTTCGCAAATATCAACACCTTCAGCTGCAAGTGCAATATCAAAACTATCTGTTGCAGAACACATTGCAAACATAAAACCGCCACCAATTACAAAATCTCTAATCTTTTTTACTACAGCCAATTTCTCTTCAGAAACTTTAGAGAAACCAAGTTTTGCAGCCAATGCTTCAGCTTCCTTTTTTTGATCTATATACCATGGAGCATTTCTGTAAATACCATAAAACTTACCATATTGACCAGAAAAATCTTCGTGATGTAAATGCAACCAATCATATAATATCAATTGATCACTAAGAACTTCCTCATCATAAATTGGTGTAAAAGGGATTTCAGCGTAGGTTAAAACCATAGTTACTGCATCGTCCCAAGGTTGCTTACCTTTTGGTGTATAAACTGCAATCTTTGGTGCTTTTTCTAAAACAACAGTTTCCATATTTTGAGAAGGTGAAGAAATTTCGTCAAGAATTTGATTGGCTTCACCATCAGAAAGAACTTCAAAACTCACACCTCTAATTTGACATTCTTTTCTTATTTCTGGAGCATCAGGCAACAAAAAAGAACCTCCTCTATAATTCAACAACCAACTGGCTTTATATTGTTTATCAAGACACCAATAAGTTATACCATAGGCTTTTAGATGATTTTTTTGAGAAACATCATCCATTGGCAATAGAATAAAATTGGCGTGAACCTTAGTTATACAAACCAAAAGAAGCATTAGACAAACTGACTTTAAGAATTTCATACTTAATGAATAAATTTATCTTCGAAGATACTATTTTTAGATTAAATAGTCAAAGATAATGTTTTGTTAAAATTTTTACATTAAACCAAAAACACGTAAAACTACGTATATGAGAAAAATTTATTGTTCTTATTTTTGGATTAGAAAATAAACACAATTTATCATGAACATAAACGAAACATTAACTATGGGTAATTCTTTTAAAAGCATGAATATTTTTAAAAAAATAGGACTTACATTATTATTAGTAATGCTTTTAGCATATTTTGCATTATCAATAAAATTCATTTTAAGCTAATCATTAAATGAATTACAGACTAAGACTTGATTCAAAAGGAATTTATATTTCTGATATTCAAACCATTATTAATTCAATAAAATTAAATGGTAATAAAGTCACATGTGATTCAATCAATGTTTCGCATCCCAATGGTGCTGAAATTACACTTCTAATGAATTTTGGATTGGAAACTAATTCGAAAAATCCTCCAATAATTGCTTCATTAAATATCTTAGGTTTTAAAACAAAAAACAATCAAGAATTTATATTTAATATAGAACCTTTTCCGTGTGAAGAAACTACAATTAAAGCAGAAAAATTATCTGTTAATGGAACTTACAAAAGTTTAGGTTTTGGAATGAAATTACCTGTAATAACAGATAAAAACCTATTTGACAGTATTAATGTTCTGAATAATGTTAAAAATAGTGAAGAAATTGGTCAAGCTGAATATGATTCGATTGCAAGATTAATTATCACTTTAAGTGAAGCAACAAGATTTTCTTCAGTTGCTAATGGTATAAATAGTGTTCTTGGAAATGAAAATTCATTTAGCCCAAATTTGTTTGAAATTATTGGTTGGGGCGGTCACTCTTTAGCAAGTTAAAGGTCGTCTGTTAATAATAATTTATTTTGTATTGCATATACAACTAAACCTGCAATATTCTTTGATTCTGTTTTCAACATCAAATTAGTTCTATGACCTTCTACAGTTCTTGAACTTATAAATAACTTTTCAGCAATTTCATTAGTACTCAATTGTTGGCAAATTAAAGTTAAAACCTCTCGTTCACGATTAGTCAAAAATTCATCATCAAAAGCACTTTTATTAGATTTATTACCTGATAAAATATCATCTTGAATTACTTCCAAAACTATATCATTATAATAAAAACCTTTTTTTGAAACCTCATTAATTGTTTCAACCATTTCGGATGGAGAAGCATTTTTTACCAAATAAGAAACAGCTCCAACATTGATCATATTAGCTATAAATGATTTTGTATTATAACTTGTGAGTGCTATTATTTTTACATCAGAAAACTCTTTATGAATAATTTTAGTAGCTTCCACTCCATTTATTCCGGGCATTTTTAAATCCATTAGAATAATATCGGGTTGAGTTTCGCATGTTTTTAAATAATCAATTATTTCAGCACCATTAGAAGCTTCGAAAACTACTTCAATATTTTTTTCTCTTTGCAACAAAAAATAAATTCCTTTTCGGAATAACTCTTCATCATCAGCTAAAACTATTTTGATAATATTATCCATAGATTAAAATGTAAAATTGATTTTAACACCATTATTTAAAGATGAATTCAAAGAAAAAGTTCCATTTAAAAAATTGATTCTACTTTCAATGTTTTTCATACCTAATCCTTTTTGAGAAGTATCAGAATTGCTATCAAATCCAATTCCATTATCTGAATAGATGCAAGTGTTTTGATTATTTATCAATTTAAAAGCTATTGAAATTTCAGTAGCTTTTCCATGTCTAACTGAATTGTTTAGCAACTCTTGTAGTATTCTAAAAATGTGAAGGTGCTTATCAATATCATCAATATTAAAATTCAAGTCATTAGTATATTTCACTTGAACGACCTTAGAGCTATTAAATTCAACAACCAACTCTTCAACACCAGCATGTATTCCAAACTTCTCAAGTACTGGAGGTAATAAATCGTGAGCTATTCTTCTTGAATTTTCTAAAGCTTTTTGAGTTAATTCTGTTATGTTGTTTGTTATTCCTAACAATTCTTCTTCAGATAAATTGGGTGTTTTAAGAAGATGCGTATTTAAAGAAACTACATTCAATTTAGAACTTATATCATCATGTAAATCTTGTGCAATTCTTTTTCTTTCAGCCTCTTGAGTAAGGATTACAGAACGCAAAAGTTCTTTTTGATGATTAATTTCTAGATTTTTTTTTTCAATTTCTTTTTGGATGATTTTCTTTCTAGAAAAATAAAAAAACAAAATTACGATGAAAGACATTAGCAAAAATGCCATAAAAACTGAACCAATTGCAAGATTCATATCATCATTATAAAATGCTAAAAAAATATTATTTTTCATCTAAACTTCTAAAATTAAGTTTATACCATTCAATAAAAACTAAAATCAAATAAGTAATATATAAACCAATGTTTAACGATTGTAAAATATTATCAAAAGAAAAATCAAATTTATAATGAAGATTTCTTGGTAAAAAAGTTACAGTACTTCCAAACAAATAAATCAAAATTCCACAATTTATGTAGTAAAACTCTTTTCTATTTGACAACATATTATAGAAATGAAAAGTACTGTAAACTATCAATGATATTGAAGTAAATAATATTTCAATAGGATTGTAATTAAATAGTGAAGAAGGATTTAAGCTAAAACTTAAAACTACAACACTAATGGTTATTCCTAAATTCCATTTAATTATTTGTTGCTGATATTTTTCTTTGAGAAGTTCTAAATAAAACAAACTCAACATAATAAACTGACCACAAAAATAAGCATGTGATAAAACTAAATTTTCATATCCAAAATAAATAAATGATTTTAAAGCTATTTGAACTGCAACAATTACTCCCAAATAAATAGTATAAATTCTGTAAGCTTTATTTTCCTTGTTGAAACGAAGAAGAAAAAGTATAAAATTTATAAATAATAGTAAATTAGCAATGTTTTCAAATACCTTGAACATTAATTACAATTTAAATAATGGACTATCAACATCACAAAGAGTTGGACATCCTGTAGTAAAATCATAGATATACTGGCCATTATTATCGTCGATTAAATCTCTACCATTAACATCTACTCCAACAATCATCAATTTACAATTACCATTATCATCTATGCCTAAATAAGAACGAACATTTACTGTACTTTCTTCAGCCATTACTTGAGTTAAATCAACTTCTGGTATTAGAAAAGCTCTAATATCTTTATTTGGATTATCGATCCAATTTTGTGCCCATTTTTGAGCTTGCTCTAATGTAATTGTGTTTTCTGCCATGATTATTTAAATTTAGTTAGGGTTAAATACTTATTTCTGTAATAATGAAATATGATTATAATTAAAAGAGCCATTGACAAAGAAACTGTAAAGAGAATCTTTATCAAATTTATAAATTGCTCACCATTTAATTTACTATCAATCATATAATTTATGCCTTTGTTTAGAAGTGCATAAAATTATAATAATGTTTTGGTTAAAAACCACGTAAAACTACGTGTTTTTTAACCAAAAAAAAAGTCCTGATTTCTCAGAACTTTCAATATTTTAAAATGGAACATCACTATCATCGTCATTTGAATTTGAACTACTTCCAAATGCTTCATTTGCAGAAGGTAAGTTCTTGGTGAAAAATGGATTGTCATCACCTAAATTCATTTTAGAAGGTAAATCGTCAAATCCGCCACCATATTCTTCAAGGTTATCGAATTTTCCAAGATTTCCGATGAATTTTAAACGAACATTTTCTAAAGAACCATTTCTATGTTTTGCAATTATAAATTCGGCTTGACCAGCAGTTGGCGATTGTTCATCATCATCCCATTCTTCAATTTTATAATATTCTGGACGATAAATAAACGATACAATATCGGCATCTTGCTCAATTGCACCTGATTCACGAAGGTCAGAAAGCAATGGTCTTTTACTAGAACCACGAGTTTCAACAGCACGCGATAATTGTGAAAGTGCAATTACAGGAACTTCTAATTCCTTTGCTAAAGCTTTTAAGTTTCTTGAAATTGTAGAAATTTCTTGCTCACGATTTCCGCCACCTTTTCCGTTTCCTCCTGCTGTCATCAATTGAAGGTAATCGACAATAATTAGTTTTATTCCGTGTTGAGAAGATAAACGTCTTGCTTTGGCACGTAAATCAAAAATGGATAATGATGGAGTATCATCTATATATAAAGGTGCTTTTTCTAAATCTTTTACTTTTACAGAAAGTTGCTCCCATTCGTGTTTTTCCAATTTTCCTGTACGTAGTTTTTCAGAAGACAAACCAGTTTCTGATGAAATCAAACGAGTTATCAACTGTACAGAAGACATCTCAAGAGAAAACAATGCTACAGGATGACCAAAATCTATAGCCATATTTCGTGCCATTGAAAGTACAAAAGCTGTTTTACCCATACCTGGACGAGCCGCAATAATAACTAAATCAGATGGTTGCCAACCCGAAGTTACTTTATCTAATTTATCAAAACCTGTTGCAATTCCGGATAAACCTTCTTTGTTTGCAATTTCTTCAATTCGCTTTTTAGCTTGAATTACTAAACTTTGTGCCGTTTCTGAACTTCTTTTTATATTTCCTTGCGTTACTTCATATAATTTAGATTCGGCTTTGTCTAGCAAATCAAACACATCTGTAGTTTCATCGTAAGATTCTTCAATGATTTCTGAAGATATTCTTATCAAACTTCTTTGAATGTATTTTTGTAAAATAATTCTTGAGTGAAATTCAATATGTGCCGATGAAGATATTTTTTGTGTAAGCTGAATAAGGTAAAAATCGCCTCCAGCTAATTCTAGTTTGGCATTCTTTTTTAACTGAGCCGAAACTGTTAACAAGTCAATTGGCTGAGAATCTGTGAATAACTGAAAAATTGCTTCAAATATGTGCTTATGAGCATCTTTATAAAATGCATCTGATTGCAGGATATCAATAACCTCATCAACACCTTTTTTATCAATCATCATGGCACCAAGAACTGCTTCCTCAAGGTCAAGCGCTTGTGGAGGTAACTTCCCTTTTTCAAGATTGATTATAGTAGTTTTATCTACTTTAATTGGGTTTATATTTTTGAGATTTTCCATGTAGCGAAAGTAACCAATTCTGTAATTTTTATGAACTTTAGTTATTACTATTTATTGTTTATAACTAAGTATTTTTTGTTAACAACCTAAAAAAAATCCGTCTAATCCTAGCTTTTAGGACGAGACGGATTTTGATTAATTTTGTAAGATTTTACTCTTTATATTCGCCCATTTTGCTGTATTTGTCCATTCTCTGGGAAACTAATTCAGTTGTTGATAAATCTTTCAATTCATTAAAAGCTTTCATTATGTATTGCTCTACCGTTTTGAAAGTTGTTTCTTTATCATAATGAGCACCACCAAGTGGTTCTGGAATAATATCGTCCACTAATTTTTGCTTTTTCATATCAGCTGAAGTCAATTTCAATGCATCGGCAGCTTGCTCTTTATATTCCCAACTTTTCCATAAAATAGAAGAACAAGATTCAGGAGAAATTACAGAATACCAAGTGTTTTCCATCATTAAAACTCTATCACCAACACCAATTCCTAAAGCTCCACCAGAAGCAC
The DNA here is from genome assembly GCA_013298525.1 of Flavobacteriia bacterium. Classification (GTDB taxonomy): domain Bacteria; phylum Bacteroidota; class Bacteroidia; order Flavobacteriales; family Flavobacteriaceae; genus Flavobacterium. Next base: position 77,045 of record JAAFHW010000002.1, on the reverse strand, counting down.
CTTCACCAACAATTACACAAATAATTGGCACTTTCAGACGGCACATTTCAAAAATATTTCTTGCAATTGCTTCTCCTTGACCTCTTTCTTCTGCTTCTAAACCAGGATAAGCTCCAGGAGTATCGATAAAAGTAACTACAGGAATTCCAAATTTTTCGGCCATTTTCATCAAACGCAATGCTTTTCTATAGCCTTCAGGATTTGCCATTCCAAAATTTCTATACTGACGCATTTTGGTATTGATTCCTTTTTGTTGACCTATAAGCATAAATGATTGTCCGTCAATTTGACCTAAACCACCAATCATGGCTTTATCGTCTTTAAAATTTCTGTCTCCAAAAAGTTCTAAAAAAGTTCCTTTAGTTAAAGTTGTAATATGCTCTAAAGTATAAGGTCTATTAGGATGGCGAGAAAGTTGAACACGTTGCCAAGCTGTTAAATTTTTGTATATTTTACGCTTTGTTTCTTCAAGTTTTTTCTCGATTTGTTTGCAAGTATTGGTTACATCAACATCTGATTCTAGACCAATAATCTGACATTTGTCTAATTGGTCTTCCAACTCTTTAATAGGAAGCTCAAAATCTAAATATTCCATAGGATTTGTGCGTTTTAATTAAAATTCGAACTACAAAGATAAAATTTTAAATCTTTTGTAAAAGTAATTTTACACTATAAGTTGTAAACAAAAGCTAAGTTGCTTTTAATCTGCTTTTTATAATTCCGTTTAAAATAACAGTTAATAAGATAATTACAGCTCCAACATAAAATTGTGGACTCATTTGTTCTTTATCTTCAAAAATTAGAACCGCAAGAATGATTCCGTAAATAGGCTCTAAATTAATGGTAAGCATCACGGTATAAGGACTTAAAAATTTCATAACCGCTGTTGAGGCAATAAAAGCATATGCTGTACAAACCGAACTTAATATCAATAAATAAACAAAATCGGAAGTAGTCAGTTGAAAAAATTCAGAATTAAAACTATTGGTAAAAAGTAGGAATATTGAGAAAAACAAAACACCTCCGCCCAACTCGTAATAAGAAATTACAGTTGGATCATAATCTTTAACAAACTTACTATTGATAACTGCAAAAGAAGCAGAAAGAAAAGCAGAAGTTAATGCTAAAACAATTCCTTCAACATATCTTCCTTCTACATTAAATATGATTGAAAGTCCGAAAACAACAATCAATCCGAAGAAAATTTCGTACCAAATAATCTTTTTTCCGAAGAAAATTGGTTCGATAAGTGAAGTAAAAAATGCTCCTGTTGATAAACAAGCAAGCGTAATAGAAACATTAGAAACTTTGATGGCTCTAAAAAAAGTAAACCAATGAAGGGCAATTACTAATCCAGCAACAAGAAACTTCAAAAGAATTCGCTTAGGAATCTTTATAGGCATTCTTTTGTATTTGATGTAAATAAAAATAAATACAACAGCAAACAACATACGATACCAAACCAATGGTAATGCATCAAGAGTAATTAGTCTTCCTAAGATTGCTGTGAAACCCCAAATGAAAACTATCAAATGAAGGTGTAAATAACTTTTGTTGTTATCGCTTAGCATTACGTAATAAATATATTGCTAAGATTCCAAAAAGAATGTTCGGAATCCACACTGCAATTATTGGTGGTGCAGCTGATTTTTCTGCTAAAACACCAAAAACTTTGTCTAAAAACACAAAAGCAAAAGCAAGTAAAATACCAATAGCAAGATTAATTCCCATTCCACCTCTTCGCTTCATTGAAGAAACGGCTACAGCAATAATTGTAAGGATAAAAGCAGAAACAGGTATACTATACTTTTTATATAAAACCACTAAATAGGTGTTGATGTTGGTAGAACCTCTAGTTTTTTCTTTTTCAATAAATTTAGTTAATTCAAAATACGAAAGTGTTTCCGCAATGTAAACAACAGGTGTTAAATCTTCTAAATCAAAATTAAAAACCGTATCTTTTCTTTGTTCAGAAATAATAACATCACCTAACTCACCTACTTTTCTTTTTTTGAAATCAAATAAAGTATAGGAGCTATCTCTTGGATTCCATTTTATTCTACTAGCAGATACTTTGTATTTTAATTTGTCTTTTTCAAATTTTTCCATAGAAAAATTGAACGCCATTTTAGAAACCGAATTAAAACTACTTACATAAATGTATTCTTCTTTATTGATTTGACGATAAACATCTGAGTTGTCTCGCATCTCATTTTGTCCGTTTCCAATAAGGTACATGTATCTAAAGTTTTTAAATCCTTCACTGGCTTTTGGAACCAAAAAGAATCCCATCAACAAAGCAAATATTGAAACTATTGTTGCTCCTATAATATAAGGTCTCAAAAATCTTGTAAATGAAATTCCTGAACTTAATATGGCTATAATTTCAGTATTATTAGCAAGTTTTGAAGTAAACCAAATAATAGATAGAAATAAAAATATAGGAAAAAGTAAATTAGCAAAATAAATAGTAAAATCGACATAATATTGAGCAATAGCACTAAAAGGCACTTTGTTCTCAATCATTTTATTGACCTTTTCAGATACATCAATGGTTATCCCAATAGGAATAAACATCAACAACATTACAGAAAATGTGGTTAAATAACGTTTTAATATGTATTTATCTAATATTGTAAGCATCAATAAATTTTATAATCGTTGACTCATTTGCTTAACCATCATTTCTTTCCAAACTCTAAAATCGCCTGCAATAATATGTTTTCTTGCTTCACGAACCAACCACATATAAAAACCTAAATTGTGGATAGTTGCAATTTGTTTTCCAAGATACTCATTGGCAGCAAATAAATGTCGAAGATAAGCTTTTGTGTATTCGGTATCAACAAAAGTGATTCCCATTTCATCTAAAGGAGAAAAATCATCTTCCCACTTCTTATTTTTGATGTTTATGGTTCCGTTTGCAGTGAATAACATTCCGTTTCTTGCATTACGCGTTGGCATTACACAATCGAACATATCTACACCAAGTGCTATATTTTCTAAAATATTAATTGGAGTTCCAACGCCCATTAAGTAACGTGGTTTATCTTCTGGAAGAATATCACAAACAACCTCTGTCATTGCATACATTTCTTCGGCTGGCTCACCAACTGAAAGTCCACCAATAGCATTTCCAACTTGATTAGAATTGGCAATGTATTCGGCACTTTGCATTCTCAAATCTTTATAAGTACTTCCTTGAACAATTGGAAAAAAAGCTTGATCATAACCATATTTTACTGGAACTTTTTCCAAATGATTAATACATCTATCCAACCAACGATGTGTCATTTTCATGGAACGTTGTGCATAACGATAATCACATGGATAAGGTGTACATTCGTCAAAAGCCATTATGATATCAGCACCAATTGTACGTTGAATTTCCATCACATTTTCTGGAGTAAAAAAGTGGTAGGAACCATCAATATGCGATTTGAACTTTACGCCTTCTTCCTTAATTTTTCTGTTTGCCGAAAGCGAATATACTTGATAACCTCCTGAATCAGTTAAGATATTTCTATCCCAATTCATAAATTTATGCAAACCACCAGCTTTTTCAAGAATTTCTGTTTGTGGACGAAGGTATAAATGGTAGGTATTTCCTAGAATAATATCAGGATTAATTTCTTCTTTTAACTCGCGTTGGTGTACTCCTTTTACAGAGGCAACAGTTCCAACTGGCATAAAAATAGGAGTTTCAATAACTCCATGGTCTGTTGTAATTTTTCCAGCTCTAGCTTTAGAGTTGGCATCTTTTTGTAATAAATCGAATTTCATATAGGCATTTTCAGTTGGCAAAGATAAATTATTTTAGATTTTAGATTTTAGATTTTAGATTTATTTGTGATTCTAAACTATTAATAACTTGTAATAAAATCTTTTGCCTCGCCAAAAAAATAGATTTACTTTTACACCATTATAATTTATAACTACATAAAATGTCTAACATTCAACAACTACAAGATTTTACAACACAAGTACGAAGAGACATTCTTCGCATGGTTCATGCCGTAAATTCAGGTCATCCAGGAGGTTCTCTTGGTTGTGCAGAATTTTTAGTAGCACTTTACCAAGACCTCATGAAACGCAACGAAGGATTTGAAATGAACGGAACAAATGAAGATATTTTCTTCTTGTCAAACGGTCATATTTCTCCAGTTTTTTACAGCGTTTTAGCAAGAAGTGGCTATTTCCCAGTTTCTGAATTAGCAACGTTTAGAAAATTAAACACACGTTTGCAAGGTCATCCAACAACACATGAAGGTTTACCTGGTGTAAGAGTTGCTTCAGGTTCATTAGGACAAGGTTTATCTGTTGCAATTGGAGCTGCTCAAGCAAAAAAATTGAACAATGACAATCATTTGGTATACGCTCTTACAGGTGATGGCGAATTACAAGAAGGTCAAAACTGGGAAGCAATTATGTATGCTTCTGCAAAAAATGTAGACAATTTAATTGCAACTGTTGATTACAATGGACAACAAATTGATGGTTCTACTAAAGACGTTTTGAACATGGGCAACTTGAAAGCTAAATTTGAAGCTTTCGATTGGGATGTTTTAGAGATTACCGAAGGAAACAATATTGAAGCAATTATCGCTGGAATGAACGAAGCAAAATCAAGAACTGGAAAAGGAAAACCAGTTTGCGTAATTCTTCATACTGAAATGGGTAATGGTGTAGATTTTATGATGCACACTCATGCTTGGCACGGAAAAGCACCAAGTGACGAACAATTAGCAAATGCATTAGGACAAAACGCAGCAACTTTAGGAGATTATTAATGAGATTAACTCTTTTTATATTTATTTTTTGTTCCAATACATTTCTTTATTCTCAAAATAAAGAAATGAGTTATTATTTTGATAGTTGTACAGAATATAATCACAATCAATATGATCTAAAACTATATTCAAAAATTATTCATTTTAGAAATACTAAAGACTCAACCTATTCGATGAGTTTATTTCAAAAAAAGGATTCAGTATATGCTAGTTTATCAGACCACAAAAAGAGCTTTATTATAAATTTTAATGTGGAGTTCAAATATAATAACGTTGAAGATTTAAAAAAATTAAACAACATTAGATTATACAGATATGTTGGCTTCACCAAAGGAAAAAAATATAAAAAATATATTGAGGATTTTGAATATGAGATTGACAGTATTAATAATCAAACTTTAGTTCACTTAACTCAATATAAAAATAGTAAAAGAAAAAAAATCATTAATGAGCACTACTATTATTTCACAAATAAAGACAATATAAAAAGTATTGAAAAAAACAATATGAAAGATTATTTGCTAAATAAATATAATCTTCTTGAAATTAAAAATCAGAATTTAGAAAAAACTATTTGCGTAGTCGATGGAAAAAAACAATCCGAAAATGAAATTTTAAAAGTCACGAAAATTGATTATACTTTTTCATTCACTCCTGATCAAATTTTTCCAAAAAACAAACTATTCAACTAAAACAACAAGAATAATTATCAACACAACACAATGAAAAAATATACAAACACAGGAAGTAAAGATACACGTTCAGGATTTGGTGCAGGAATGACCGAGTTGGGACAAAAAAACGAAAATGTTGTTGCACTTTGCGCCGATTTAATTGGTTCGTTAAAGTTTGACGATTTCAAAAAAAATCATCCAGAACGTTTTTTCCAAATCGGAATTGCTGAAGCTAACATGATTGGAATTGCAGCTGGATTAACTATTGGTGGGAAAATTCCATTTACAGGAACTTTCGCTAACTTTTCTACTGGAAGAGTTTACGATCAAATTCGTCAATCGGTAGCTTATTCAGATAAAAATGTAAAAATTTGTGCTTCACACGCAGGTTTGACACTTGGTGAAGATGGAGCAACACACCAAATATTGGAAGATATTGGTTTGATGAAGATGTTACCAGGAATGACTGTAATCAACACTTGTGATTTCAATCAAACAAAAGCAGCAACAATTGCATTAGCAGATCATCATGGCCCAGCTTATTTGCGTTTTGGTCGTCCAGTGGTGCCTAATTTTATGCCAGCTGACGAACCTTTCGTAATTGGAAAAGCAATTATGTTAAACGAAGGAACAGATGTAACTATTATCGCTACAGGCCATTTAGTTTGGGAAGCTTTAATAGCTGCAGAAGCATTAGAAGCGAAAGGAATTTCTGCTGAAGTAATCAATATTCACACTATTAAACCTTTGGATGAAGAAGCAATTCTAAAATCTGTTGCAAAAACTGGTTGTGTAGTAACTGCAGAAGAACATAATATTCTTGGTGGTTTAGGAGAAAGTGTTGCAAGAACATTAGCTTTAAATAATCCTACGCCACAAGAGTTTGTTGCAGTTCAAGATTCATTTGGTGAAAGCGGAACTCCAGAGCAATTAATGAATAAATACAAACTTAACAACGAAGCAATTGTTGAAGCTGTTGAAAGAGTAATTAAAAGAAAATAATTTTTCTTATATAAATACAAAATCCGTCTTGTACAAACAAGGCGGATTTTTTTATGAATATAATACAAATAAAAAAAACCACCACATTGCTGTGATGGTTTTACGAAGAGCCGGCGGAGGGACTCGAACCCACGACCTGCTGATTACAAATCAGCTGCTCTAGCCAACTGAGCTACGCTGGCCGGTCTCATTTCTGGTGCAAATATAATAGTGATTTTTAAATCTCCAAAATTTTTTTACATTTTTTAATGATTTTTTTAATTAAAGTGCGTTGATTTTTTCAATCAATTGATTAGCAGTTTGTTCTAATTCTGCATTGATTTGTTTGAAATGCGCTTTTTTATTTTCTACTTTTTTAGCATTAACCTTAACGATTAAAGCATCAAAAGATGTAATTGCTTCATCTATAACTGCATTGGTAGCTGCTGTTGGCTTTCCTTCGCTAGTCATTTCGTGAATATAAACTGCTTCAATAATATCTCCTAAAACGAAGTTGATGTCTTTTTTTAAATTTTTAACGCTTGGCATTTTCTTTATTTTTTAAATTCAGGTGCAAAATTACACATAATCTTTTGAATACAAGTTAAGAAATGTAAATTTCTAACATAGATGCTTTTCCGTGAATTTCAAATTCGCTCATTTTTGCTGGAATTAAAATCGTATCACCAGTTTTATAAGAATAGGTTACATCATCATGTTTTAATTCAAAACTTCCTTCAACACACATATAAACTAAAAATGAATTTTCATCATTTACAACTTCTAAACTTCCATCAAGAGGAATAAAATTTGTTGTGAAATAAGGACAATCAACAATTGCATTAGCTTCGTTTTCAACTTTCGAATAGCTTTTTTCAGCATCAACTACATCATAATTTATAGCATCTAACGCTAAATCAACATGAAGCTCTCGTGTAGTTCCATTTGCATCTACTCTATCGAAATCGTATAATCTATATGTGATATCCGATGTTTGTTGGATTTCTGCAATTACTGTTCCTGCTCCAATGGCGTGAACCGTTCCAGTTTCTAAAAAGAAAACGTCTCCTTTTTTTACCTTTTTGGTATCAAGAATATCGATTAAGGTTTTGTTTTCCAGATTTTCTAAATATTCTTTTTGAGAGGATTTTTCTTTGAAACCAACAATTAATCTTGCATCAAGGTCAGCTTGCATAACATACCACATCTCGGTTTTACCAAAGGAATTGTGACGTTTAGCCGCTAATTCATCATTTGGATGCACTTGAATAGACAAATCTTCGCGAGCATCAAGATATTTAAAAAGTAGCGGAAATTGCTTTCCAAATTTTTTATGAACATTAGTTCCTAAAACTTGTTCTGGAAATTCATTTATTAATTCGTTTAACGATTTTCCTGCAAAAACTCCATTAGCAATAACACTGACATCGTTTTCTACGGTAGAAATTTCCCAACTTTCACCTGTGATTTCTGATGAAATTGGTTTGTTTAAATAATCTTTCAGTTTTGTTCCGCCCCAAATTCTATCTTTAAGAATAGGTTGAAATTGCAAGGGATAAAATTTCATTTGTTATAATTTTGAATGCAAAGATGGAAATTTTTAACGTAACGTATTAATAATTTCTATCAATTACATAGCAAGTTCGGTGAATGGCTAAAAAGTATAGCTAACCCAAAACTAATTTGTCAATTTTTTCAAAACTTTTAGTGCTTTTGTAATATGAATTTCAGATGACATACTATTAAAAACCATTATCACCACACCTTGTTTATCAATTACAAAGGTTTCACGACCTGGAATTATAAACAAACTGTTTTGAACACCAAAGAGCTTTCGCAATTTTTTATCATTATCTGAAAGTAAAATAAACGGAAGATTGAATTTGCTTTTGAATTTTAAATGAGAAGTCACTGTATCAGAACTAATTCCGATTACCTCAGCTCCTAAATCTTTAAATTCTTGATAATTATCTCTAAAACTACAAGCTTGCGCTGTGCATCCAGGCGTATCATCTTTTGGATAAAAGTAAATTACAAGTGGTTGTTTTCCAATATAGTCTTGCGAATTAAAAATGTTTCCATTAGTAACTTTTGCTGAAAAACTGGGAAGCTTATCTCCTATTTTTAAAGACATATTAGTTTCCTTTATAGGTTACAAAATTTCTTGGTGTTTCATAAAGAACAACTTCTAATTCTTTATGAGTATCAATGTGTTTTCTTAGTTTATCCCATATTACAACCGCTATATTTTCGGCAGTTGGATTTAAATTGGTAAAATCTGGAACATCAAGATTCAAATTTTTATGATCAAAAGCATTTTCGATATGTTCTTTAATCAAATCTGATAAAATTTTTACATCAATTACGAAACCTGTTTCTTGGTCAATTTCTCCTGTTACAGAAACGATTAATTCATAATTGTGTCCATGAAAATTGGGATTATTGCATTTTCCAAAAACCAAATCATTTTGCTCCATAGACCAATCTTTTCGATACAATCGATGTGCTGCGTTGAAATGTGCTTTTCTTGAAACGGTAACTTTCATTTTGATTAAGGATTTGCGATTAAAGGATTGAGTATTTTCACTTCGACAAGCTCAGCGTGACAGAAATTATAATTTATGGTCTTCTAAATAGTGGTAAAACTCATCAAATATTATTTTGAACCAAACTGTATAAATATCAGGATTTTGAATCATATCATCTTTAATATCTTCAATGGTCATCCATTTCCAACTTTCTACTTCTTCACAGTTGATGTTTGGTTCTTCATTGGAATATCCTATCATTACATGATCTAGTTCGTGTTCGGTTAAACCGTTATCAAATGGTGCTTTGTAGATGAAATGAAACAATTCCTTCAATTCAGTTTTGAAACCCATTTCTTCGAATAAACGACGTTTTCCAGCTTCTATATTAGTTTCGCCAGCACGTTGATGACTGCAACAAGTGTTTGTCCAAAGTAAAGGCGAATGATATTTGTGATGCGCACGTTGCTGCAACATGACTTCATTTTTATCATTTAAAACAAATACCGAGAACGCACGATGCAAAATTGCTTTTTCGTGAGCTTCAAGTTTGTTCATCAAACCAATAGGTTCGTCTTTTTCGTTGACTAAAATTACTTGTTCTTCTTTCATAGATTTTTTATGATGGTCAAAAATACGAAAAAAGAATTGCTTGTGAAGTGATTTTGGAGTTTGTGAAAAGTTTAACGTGTGTTTATATTTTGTATTTTTATAAAATAAACTTAAGTTTTTATAGTTAGAATAAATATGAAGGTAAAAATTTACATTTTATTACTATTTCCAATTGTAACTTTTTCTCAACTTTCAGAAAAAGTAAATATTATTTACCAAGAGTTAAATACAAAAAAACAAGTTGAAAGTCAAAATACTGGTTACAGTGGTCAGGAAAGTCAAGTTTATTTACTTTATTCCGAATTAGATAAAATTGCAACAGATTCTGAAATATTTTACATGGCTGAAAATGGTAATAAAGTAGTAAAAAATTATATGTCTGCTGTTTTAGTTGATAGAAAATCAAATAAAATTTTAGACTTATTTAAAACATTTATAAAAAATGAAGAAGAAGTACACATTCGAACTGGATGCATGGGTTACAATTCTACCTTAGCTGGTCAATTATATAGTTATATATTTTATCAAAACAAAAAAATTGAAAATATAAAATTCAACAAAAAAAATTATACACTTAAAGAAATTAAGGAATATCAATTTGAAATTGAAACAAAATGGACAAAAAAAGAAATTAATAATCTTTTGAAAGAACTAAATTTTGCAGTAATAGATTCAGATGAACTAAATCCAATTACTCTTAATATAATATTCAATTTAAACAATTATAAATTTAATAATTATGAAAGAGTAAAATATTATGCTAATAAATACAAGACAAGAGAAACATTAGCTACGTTAGCTAATTTTCAAAATAAAAATGATTTAGAATTATTTCATCAAAACATTGATAATTCTTTTTTAGCAATTTCAAAATTTCCAGATGAATCCTTTATTAAAACTCTTCAAAATAAAGAAAAGGAGAATTTAGAAAATTTAGATTATTACGAAGCAATTTCGTCTTTTTGTACTGACGATGTTAACCAGATAAAGAAGAATATATTTGACAAACTAAGTAAATCTGATAATTTGTTTACACAAGAATATGTTCAATATCTTGAAGAAGCATTAAAAAAATATAGTTGTGAATATAACTCTCACTTACTATTAGAAATAGAGAAATTCCACAACCGTTAAACTTTCCTTAAATCATCTCAATTTGTAAACTGTATGACATTTTGCAACGTACTTCTATTGTAAATTTGTACATCAATTAATTTAATTGTTATGAAAAAAATAATCACTATTTTGTTTTTGGTTCCTTTGCTTTCGCTAACCGCTTGTGGACAATCAAACAAAAAAATTTCAAAAAAAGATACTTCAGCTATGGAAAATGTAATTAGTAAACCCGAAAATCCTTACTATTCAAATACGGATACTAAGAAACTAAATGTTTCAAATGCCGAATGGAAAAAAGTTTTATCACCTGATTTGTATGCTGTAGCGAGAGAAGCAGATACCGAAAGAGCTTTTACAGGAACCATGTGGAATGATGAAACCAAAGGAACTTATTATTGTGCTGCTTGTGGTTACAAACTATTCAAATCCAATCAAAAATTCACAAGTAGTTGTGGTTGGCCAAGCTTTTTTGAACAAGAAAACAAAGAAAGTATCACTTTTAAAGATGACAATTCTTATGGAATGAGAAGAATTGAAGCCAATTGCGGACGATGTGATTCGCACTTAGGACATTTATTTGATGATGGTCCGGAGCCAACAGGTAAAAGATATTGCATGAATGCTATTTCGCTAGATTTTGTTCCAGATGCAGTTGCTTCAAATACTGGAAACTTAGAAACTATTGTTCTTGGTGGTGGTTGTTTTTGGTGTGTAGAAGCCGTTTATCAAAACCTGGAAGGTGTGAAAAGCGTTTACTCTGGTTATGCTGGTGGCATGGTAGAAGATCCAAGTTATGAGCAAGTTTGCACTGGTAGAACTGGAGCTGCAGAAGTTGTAGAAATAACCTATGATAAAACTAAAACCAATTTAGATGAAATCTTTCAAGTGTTTTTCACCGTTCACGACCCAACAACACTAAATCGTCAAGGTGCTGATTCAGGAACACAATACCGTTCGGTGATTTTTTATAAAAACGAAAACGAGAAAAAAGCAGCTCAAAATTTGATTGCTGAATTGAATGAAAAAGTATTTGCAAATAAAATTGTAACGACTTTAGAACCTCTGAAAAAATTCTATAAAGCCGAGGAATATCACCAAGGTTATTATGAAAACAACAAAGACAAACCTTATTGCCAAATGGTAATTCAACCCAAAATTGAAAAATTTGAAAAGGTTTTTAAAGATAGATTGAAAAAGAACTAATTGTTAATTCAAAAACCGCTTGTGAAAATGAGCGGTTTTTTTTATTTATGATTGACTGAATTGAAAGTGAAATTTGAACTTATTGATCTTTTCTGAACTTCATCCATTGCACTTAAATTTACAAAATAGATATCATCTTCTTCTGTGTTGATAGTTACATTAAATTCGATTATTTTACAATTATCGCATTTCTTGTCAAACAATTCTTGAAATGAAATAATCGCACCTAATTTATTGTAAAAAGTATAGGTTTCATTGGCGCTATCTTCGTCATAATCATATAAAATATGTGCAAATTTTACTCCATCATTATAAAAGAATGTTTTCTCTTTAACGCCTTCATCATACCTAATTGACTTGAACAATTTTCCGTTGTTGTAGTAATAATTCCATGTACCAATTTCTTGTCCAGAGTTATAACTTCCTACTACTTTTGGTTTTCCACTTTCAAAATTCTGAAGATATTTTCCTTGTTTTTGGCTTTCTAAATATTCTATTAGTTCTTTTACAATACCATTCTCAAAATAGACAATATCTTTTCCTATTTGATAACCATTACTGTCTTTTTCTTTAGACTTATAAAGTTTTCCGTTTTCATAATATTCTTGTTCTAAACCAATTTTCAGCCCGTTGCGATAAGTGCATTTGTACTTTACAGAATTGGTTTCGTCGTTAAAATATTCAATAAATTCACCATGCAATTTATCTTCATTATAATTGGCAATTTGACTCAATTTACCATTTTCATAAAAGGTTTTCCATTGACCTGTTTTATAGGTTCTTTCATAAAAATCATCTGGTCTAGTACTACTTCTATTAATCTTTGCGATGTAATAATTTTCAAATTTTTCAATTTGACCTGAATTTAAATAGTAGGTATGAATACTATCTTTAAAATTGCCTCTATCACTAGTTTTTATGTAATTTCCAATAAATTTAATAGCACCATCTTCATAATAGGATTTCCACTTTCCTATTTTTTCGCTTTTAAAATAAGTTCCTTTTTCTGCTAAAGTACCATTCAAATAAAAAGACTCAAAATCACCATCACGATGGCCATTTTTATGTTTCGCTTTTTCAATTATGTCACCATTATATACTATGGAATTAACCATTTTGTGTTTTTCGTAATTTGCATCACTTTTTAAGGTTCCATATTCATCAAAATCTTTGATATTCTTATAAGTATTATCTTCGTTATATTCAATGATTTTCTTGCGTTTTCCTTGATCTGTAAAAGTTTCTTCCTTAACTATTTTATGGTTTTTTACATAATTTCTAGACTTTATAGTGTCATTAGGATATATGGAATAATTAACGCCATTTCCATTTTTATCAACATCAGAAAAAAAGTTTTTCTTCCCATTTTCGTAGTAAGACTCTGTTGTTTTTACATTTCCTTTTTTGTCTAAAACTACTCTTCTTCTAATTTGACCTGAATCATAGTAGTAGACACTTTCACCTACAAGTTTACCATTATCCCATTCTTCCTTCACAGTCAATACCCCATTCTTGTTGTAACCGACAACTTTTCCATCTTTAACTCCATTTTTATTACGAGAAGAAGATTCTAATTTTCCGTCTATATAATAGGTTCGACTTATTCCGTGGCAAACATCATTAACACATTCTAACTCGTTTCTCAATTGACCATTAGAAAAATAGTCTTTCTGTAGGCCTTGTCGTTTTCCGAAAATATAATTGGCATAAGACCTAACGTTACCATTTTCATAATAAGTAATGTATTCACCATTTTTCTTTCCGTCTACATATGTACCAACTTCTTTGGGTTTGCCATTGCTATACAATTGATTTACATGTTCCACTTGTGCAAAAGCAATTTGAAAAGAAAAAACTATTAAAATTAAAATGATGAAATTCTTCATAACCTATTTTTTTTAGAGCATCTTTAAAGTTTCAGCTATTTTTAAAGCACATTTTTCGCCATCGATGGCAGCAGAAATAATTCCGCCGGCATAACCTGCACCTTCGCCACACGGATACAAACCTTTTATTTGAACGTGTTCCAATGTTTCATTATGTCTTGGAATTCTGACTGGAGATGATGTTCTGCTTTCTGGTGCATGAAGAATGGCATCGTTAGTTAAATATCCACGCATTGTTTTTCCAAATTCATTAAATCCTTCCCTCATAATTTGAGATAGAAATCCAGGAAAAACTTGTCCCATTTCTACAGAAGTCGTTCCTGGAACATAGGAAGTTTTTGGGATGGAACTCGAAACTTTATTTTGAGTAAAATCAACCATTCGTTGTGCAGGAACTTTTTGAGTTTGTCCTGCCAAATGCCATGCTTTTTGTTCGATAGCTTTTTGAAACTCCATTCCGGCAAGAGCTCCGAATTTAGCAAAGGGTTTGAAATCTTCTAATTTCAATTCGACAACTATTCCTGAATTGGCAGTAGCTTGATCACGTTTTGAAGGCGACCAACCATTAGTTACAACTTCACCTGGACTTGTAGCACAAGGCGCAATTACGCCACCTGGACACATACAAAACGAATACATGCCGCGACCATTGACTTGTTTTACAATTGAATAAGGTGATGGAGGTAAAAATTCTCCACGAAAATCACAAGAATATTGAATCTTATCAATCAATTCCTGCGGATGTTCAGCGCGTACGCCTAGTGCAAAAGGTTTTGCTTCGATAAAAATTTGCTTTTCATCCAATAATTCAAAAATATCTCTAGCTGAATGTCCTGTCGCTAAAATAACTTTATTTGCCGAAATAGTATCGCCTTTTTGAGTTACTATTCCTTGAATTTCGTTATTCTTTATAATAAAATCAGTTACTCTGGTTTCAAACAAAACTTGTCCGCCACATTCAATGATTTTTTCACGAATATCTTGAATAATTTGAGGTAGTTTATTGGTTCCAATATGTGGATGAGCTTCTACCAAAATATCATCTGATGCTCCAAAACCTACTAATAATCTCAAAATTCTGTCAACATCACCACGTTTTTTGGAACGCGTATATAATTTTCCGTCAGAATAAGTTCCTGCGCCACCTTCACCAAAACAGTAATTGGAATCTTCGTTAACTATATGATCAACATTAATGGCTTTCAAATCTCTTCTTCTACCACGAACATCTTTTCCTCTTTCAATTACGATAGGTTTTAAACCCAATTCAATTAATTGTAAAGCTGCAAAAAGTCCAGCTGGACCAGCGCCAACCACTATAACTTCTTGTGAATTAGAAACATTTTTATATTCTGGAAGCTCTATTTTATGTTCGACAAAATCTTCGTCTTTAAAAAAAACAGTTGCTTTTATATTAAACTTTATGACTTTTTGACGTGCGTCAATCGAACGTTTTAAGACGATAACCTTTTGAATTTCTTTTACCGAAGTATTCAATAATTTGGCAACGTGCTCATTAATTAATGATTCGTTGTGAGCAACTTCTGGTGAGACTTGGGTTTGAATTTCGCGAGGCATAAAGGTAATTTTTGACAAACTTAAAATAATTTCAGCAAAGTCTAATAATAAAAAAGGTTTAGCATAAACTAAACCTCTAATTTTTTATGAAATAAATGAACGATTATTTCTTTATAAACTTATAATTTTTAACCTCATCATTAACGGAAAGTTTCACAAAATAAATTCCAGTTTGTAAATCTGAAACAGAAATTGATTCGATACTATTTGTTGATTTCACTTCTTTAATTAATGCACCACTTATAGAATAAATAGAAACATTAGATACAATTTCATTAGTTTTATTATCAATATTTAAAACATCTGATGCAGGATTAGGGAATAAATTAATAGTATTATTTATTGTATTTCCTTCCAAGCCAAGAGCTACTGCAGATTCAAGATAATCGGGTGTTCCATTTGAATTAGTGTCGTCGTTTGAAGGATCTCCATCGTCATTGTAATCTTCAAGAATAGTTAAAACTCCATCTCCATCATCATCATTATCAAGATAGTTTGGAATACTATCAGAATCTGTATCTAAAATTGTAGTGGTAGCACTTCTATTAAAAACATATTCTAAACTAGTTAAAACAAAATCACCGTCATCATCATTATCCAAGTAATTTGGAATTCCATCAGCATCAGTATCATCATATGCTAAATTAGTATCACCATTAACATCTTCTAAATCAGTGCTAACAGTATCGTTATCATTATCTATTGAACAATCAATTCCACTTAAAATAACTTGTTTTATAACTCCATTCCCACTTGCATATATAGTTTGAGGATTAGATATATTAGTATACATTAAGTTTGAAATAGGATTTGATTGTGTTTGTGCATCTATTTGAGTTAAATAAAATGTTATTGCAGATGGGTTTGATGGTGATAAATCATTTTGAACCACTTGCAAATTAAATTCTTCAATTCCATCAGTATTGGCATCACATTTTACAAAAGAATACACATTCAAATAACCTGGTCTTGAGAATCGCCATCCCTCATTGGAGGTCGTCCATGCGCCAGTATTTCTTCCTGGAGCAGTAATACCCAAAGTTCCTGTTGAATTTATTAAACCAATAACAGCATTGCCACTATTCCACGAGGCACAAATTTGCTTATTTATTACTTGAACATCTATTAAATTGGATGTTTCATGCAAAATCATTTGAAAACTACTTTTGGCAGCGGCATTACATGAAAAATGCGAATTGTTATAAAAACTCACAATAAACTTTCTGTAAGGTGCAGTTCCATAAACACCATAATTTATTGTTCCTTGTGCATCCGAATTATTCATATCATGATAGCATCCTAAAATTGAATTTTTAACCGGAAAATTTGCATTAGGAATAGTTAAATTAAAACTCCACGGAGAAAAAGAATTGGCAGAACTACTTCTAAAGTCAACATAACCATTGGTACTAACAACAACTTGATTGTATGCTGTACCATAAAAATCAAAACTAAAAGGCAGATTAATTAATCCTGAACACATATCATCAGAGGTTGATAATACAGGTAATGATCCTGAATAGGGCTGAAAAGGAATTGAAGCAACTGTGTAATTACTTTGTGCAAATGTTTGAAGAGAAATTATAAGTAAAAAAACAGTTTGAAAGTAGCTTTTTCTCATTGCTATATTGTTTAGAAGTGATTGATTTATAAATACCTAATTAATAATTGATACAAATATAATAATAACGTTGCTTAATAAATCTAAAACCAACTAAATTTGCATTTTTACCAAAACTATGTCAAGAAAAATAAAACTTATATGGGATTTTCGTGGTGAAGTTGCAGCAAAAACAGCTGAACATCACGAAATTCATTTGAAAGAATATATTGCAATAGAAAAACTACCAATTAACATCACTGGATTTGAAGTTTTAAATGAAATGTATGCCATAGCATTTATGGTAGTTACTGACGAAAATATGATTCAAGTTCGTGATGCTTTGAAACCGCATCGAGGAGAAGTGTATGTTGAATAAATTCCAAAAAAATAAATTCCAAATTCCAACAGATACTACATTGGAATTTGGAATTTAAAAATTGAAATATTATTTTAATTAGCTACTTCGCTAATAAACTTGATTCTCATTAATCGTAATTCTTCGATATCATAATCACCGTCGAATTCTTTTAGAGCATCTTCAATTTTATCGGTTTCTGAATCCATGAAATAATCGTGAATTTCTTCTTGTTGATCTTCATCTAGTATTTCATCGATCCAATATTTGATATTCAATTTTGTTCCTGAATAAACAATTTGCTCCATTTCTTTTAGCAAATCATCCATTTTCATTCCTTTTGCAGAAGCAATATCTTCTAAAGAAAGTTTTCTGTCAATATTTTGAATGATATATAATTTGTTTGCCGAATTAGCTCCTGTAGATTTTACAACTAAATCATCTGGACGAATGATATCATTATCTTCTACATATCTGCTAATTAATTCAACAAATTCTTTTCCATACTTCTTCGCTTTACCTTCTCCTACTCCATGAATATTTATCAATTCATCCATAGTAATTGGATATTTCAAAGCCATATCTTCTAAAGATGGATCTTGAAAAACAACGAAAGGTGGAACACCCAATTTTTTAGCTACTTTTTTACGTAAATCACGTAACATTGCCATCAAAGCTTCATCAGCAGTTCCTGAAGATTTTGCCGCTGTTACAATAGCATCATCTTCTGCTTCATTATATTCATGATCTTCTGACATCATAAACGATGTAGGATTCTTAATGAAGTCGTGCCCTTTATCTGAAACTTTCAAAATTCCGTAGGTTTCAATGTCTTTTGTAAGCATTCCGTCAACTAAAACTTGACGAATTAAAGCCATCCAATAACGTTCTTCTTGGTCTTTTCCGCAACCAAAAAAGGATTGCGTATCGGTTCTATGAGCTTTTATAGTTGCATTTACTCTTCCAATTAAAGTAAAAACAACTTCTTTAGATTTGTATAAATATTTGGTATCGCGAACAACTTCTAATAATTTTTTGACATTGTCTTTAGCCTCAACTTTAGCTTTTGGATTACGAACATTGTCGTCCATGTCGGCTCCTTCACCAGTTTCACTATCGAATTCTTCACCAAAATAATGCAATAAAAACTTACGTCTTGACATAGAAGTTTCTGCATAGGCTACTACTTCTTGTAAAAGAGCATAACCAATTTCTTGTTCAGCAACTGGTTTACCTGACATGAATTTTTCTAACTTTTCTACATCTTTATAAGAGTAATACGCTAAACAATGTCCTTCTCCTCCATCACGACCAGCACGACCTGTTTCTTGATAATAACTTTCTAAAGATTTTGGAATATCATGATGAATCACAAAACGAACGTCTGGTTTGTCAATTCCCATTCCAAAAGCGATTGTTGCAACAACAACTTCAACATCTTCCATCAAGAACATATCTTGATGTTTTGCTCTCGTTTTTGCATCCAAACCTGCATGATAAGGAACAGCACTAATTCCGTTTACTTGTAAAACTTCGGCGATTGCTTCAACTTTCTTTCTGCTTAAACAATATATAATTCCTGATTTACCTTTGTTTTGTTTTATAAATCGGATAATATCAGCTTCAATATTCTTGGTTTTTGTTCGTACTTCATAAAATAAATTCGGACGATTGAACGATGCTTTGTAAGTAGTAGCATCAGACATATCTAAATTTTTAAGTATATCCTCTTGAACTTTTGGTGTTGCTGTAGCGGTTAATCCAATAACAGGAACATTCCCAAGTTGTTTAATAATAGTTCGTAAATTTCTGTATTCAGGTCTAAAGTCATGTCCCCATTCTGAAATACAATGCGCTTCATCAATAGCAACAAAAGAGATTGGAACAGATTGTAAAAATTCAACATATTCTTCTTTTGTTAATGATTCTGGTGCTACATATAATAGTTTGGTTATACCAGAAGTAATATCCTTTTTAACCTGATTGATTTCGGTTTTAGTCAATGACGAATTTAATACATGCGCAATGCCATCATTAGTTGAAACACTTCTTATAGCATCAACTTGATTTTTCATTAAAGCAATCAAAGGAGAAACTACAATTGCAGTTCCTTCTTGAACAAGCGAAGGCAGTTGATAGCACAATGACTTTCCGCCACCTGTTGGCATAATTACAAATGTATTTTCTTTTGCCAAAATACTTTTGATAACCTTTTCTTGTAAACCTTTGAAATGGTTAAAACCAAAATATTTTTTTAATTCTTTGTGTATGTCAATTTCGTTTGAATTCATTCTTACTTAATAGTATTTTTACATAAATTTGCAACCATAAATATACAACTTTCTTTTATTCATACAAATTTTATAACAAATCTATTTTGATAACTAAAGAAAACATCATTGAATCGGCTAAAAAAACACTCTTATCAGAGAGCCAATCAATTGCAAAACTTACTGATTTCATTGACAATAGCTTTGTAGAAGCCGTTGAAATTATTTACAATACCAAAGGACGTTTAATTGTTACTGGAATTGGAAAAAGTGCCATTATTGCACAAAAAATTGTTGCTACAATGAATTCAACTGGAACTCCTTCTATGTTTTTACATGCATCTGAAGCCATTCATGGTGATTTAGGTATGGTTCAAGATGGAGATGTTGTTATTTGTATCTCAAAAAGTGGTAATAGTCCAGAAATAAAAGTTTTGGTTCCGTTATTAAAAAGATTTGGTAATAAACTAATTGGAATTACTGGTAATATAACTTCATTTTTAGGAAAAGAATCTGATATTACCTTAAATACTTATGTAGAAAGTGAAGCTTGTCCAAATAATTTGGCACCAACTAATAGCACAACAGCACAGTTAGTTATGGGTGATGCTATGGCAGTTGCTTTAATGGAAATGAGAAATTTCAAAGCAGAAGATTTTGCAAAATATCATCCAGGAGGTGCTTTAGGAAAAAAATTATTATTGCGAGTTCAAGACATGTTGGACACCAGCAGAAAACCATTTGTAAGTCCAGACTCAAGTATCAAAAATGTAATTGTTGAAATTTCTGAGAAAAGACTTGGTGTTGCTGCTGTTATTGAAAATGATAAAGTTGTTGGTATAATTACTGATGGCGACATCAGAAGAATGCTAAATAAAACGGAGACCATTACAGGATTAACTGCAAAAGATATTATGACGGTAAATCCAAAAACAATAAAAACATCTGATATGGTAGCTGATGCACTAAACATATTGGAAGATTTTTCAATTACACAATTAGTAGTAGTTGATAATGATGAATATAAAGGAGTGATTCATTTACACGATATTTTAAAAGAAGGAATTGTATAATGGCTAAAAAAGAAATGAAGGAAATGTCCTTTATGGAGCATCTTGAAGAGTTAAGATGGTTATTGGTAAGAAGTACAATTGCAGTTCTAATTGGTGCAACAGCAACTTTTTTTATAAGTGATTTTATTTTTGAATCCATTATTTTCGGACCAACAAATCCAAATTTTATAACCTACCGTTTGTTTTGTGAGCTGTCAAACTACGTTGGATTTCAGGAAAGTATTTGTGTTACTGAATTACCTTTTGTGATTCAAAACACAGACATGGAGGGTCAAGTCACTATATTAATTTGGACTTGTATAACGGCAGGATTTATTTTTGCTTTTCCATACATATTATGGTTGTTATGGAGTTTTATTAGTCCGGCGCTTTATGAAAAAGAACGAAAAAATGCTAAATATTTTATTTTTATTGCCTCTATTTTATTCTTTCTAGGCGTTTTATTTGGTTACTACATAATTGTTCCAATGTCGGTAAACTTTTTTGCCACATTTACTGTAAGTAGTGTTATTAAAAATGAATTCAATGTTGACTCCTATATAGGTATGATAAAAACATCTGTAATTGCATGTGGTTTGTTTTTCGAATTACCAATTATTATTTATTTCCTAACAAAATTAGGTTTAGTTACTCCTCAGTTTCTTAGAAAATACAGAAAATATGGCATCGTAATTATTCTTTTTGTAGCAGCAATAGTTACTCCACCAGATGTGGTAAGCCAAATTATAGTATCAATTCCAATGTTATTAATTTATGAAGTCAGTATATTTATATCGGCTTTCGTAGTAAAAAGACGTTTAAAAGCAGATGAGCAATCAAGTTAAAGAATTTAATGAATATCGTTCTAAAATGAACGAAAAGTTATTGGCTGACAATAATAAAATTGTAAAGCGTATTTTTAATTTAGACACTAATGCTTATGCAGAAGGTGCTTTGGATGTAAAAACTAAAGAACTTTTGGGTTTAGTAGCTTCAACTGTTCTTAGATGTGATGATTGCATAAAATACCATTTGGAAACCTCACACAAAGAAGGTATTACAAAAGAAGAAATGATGGAGGCTATGGGAATTGCGACTTTAGTTGGTGGAACTATAGTTATTCCTCATTTAAGAAGAGCTTACGAATTTTGGGAAGCATTAGAGGAAGAAACTAAATAATTGTTAAATCATCAATTAGGTTATATGTTTATTCGTTAATTTGTCTAAAAATCTAACTTTCTAAAAATCTAATAATCTAGATATGAAATTAAGAGCCGAAAATTTAATCAAAACCTACAAAGGTAGAAGCGTTGTAAAAGGAATTTCTGTTGAAGTAAATCAAGGAGAAATCGTTGGGCTTTTGGGACCAAATGGTGCTGGAAAAACTACTTCTTTCTACATGATTGTTGGATTGGTAAAACCAAATTCTGGAAATATTTATCTTGATGATATGAATATTACTGAATTTCCAATGTACAAACGTGCTCAAAATGGCATTGGTTATCTGGCTCAAGAAGCATCTGTTTTTAGAAAATTAAGCATTGAAGATAATATATTGAGTGTATTGCAATTGACAAATCACACAAAAGAAGAGCAAATTGCAAAAATGGAAAGCTTAATTCATGAATTCAGTTTAGAACACATTAGAACCAATCGTGGTGATTTACTTTCTGGAGGTGAACGTCGTAGAACTGAGATTGCTAGAGCTTTAGCAACTGATCCAAAATTCATCTTACTTGACGAACCTTTTGCAGGAGTTGACCCTGTTGCAGTTGAGGATATTCAAAGAATTGTAGCGCAATTAAAAAATAAAAACATCGGAATTTTGATTACTGACCACAACGTTCAAGAAACTTTGGCTATTACTGATAAAACCTACTTAATGTTTGAAGGAGGAATTCTAAAAGCCGGAAAACCTGAAGAATTAGTTGAAGACGAAATGGTTAGAAGAGTTTATTTAGGTCAGAATTTTGAATTACGTAAAACCAAAATTGACTTTAATGCTCCAAAAGTAGATTTAGACGTTTAAAAAAATGGAAAATCCATCGAAAGAGACATTAGATAAATGGCATAAAGATCCTAATAATTGGAAATTTGGTGGTATTTATTATAACAAAGAAGACAAACGTATTTTTCCACCAAAAAGAGTAAAATGGATGGGTTGGACTGTAAATTTTGCCAATACAAAATCTGTTTTAGTTTTTGCATTAGTAATGATTTTAGTAATTGCTATTCTATATAATTCTAAAGTAACTAATTAATAGTTAAATATTCCAACATCTTAGGCGTACCGTTATAGATATTCAAATCAACTCGTTCGTTAATTCCTTTTATTGTTGCTTTTTCTGTAAACTGCCAAAAAAGCCAATCTTCTTTTATGTTTTCTACAAAGAAATTATAATTGGCAACCCAAAAAGTATATCCTTTGAATTCCTCTTTTAGAAAATCTTCATAATATTTTTCGCCGGTATAGATAATAGGTTTCACCTTATAATGTGCGTCTATTTTTTTCAACCAACGTTTCAATCCTACTTTCAAACTATCAATAGATTGCTCTTTTGGCAATTGTTCTATATCTAATACTGGAGGCAAATCACCTTTTTTCAAAGTTACTGTCTTAATAAAATTTTCGGCTTGTTCGATTGAATTTTCGTTTGGACGATAATAATGATAAGCTCCACGAATAAAATGATGTTCTTTGGCAGCTTTCCAATTGTCACCAAACTCCGAATCCTCTTTATTATTTCCGGCTGTTGCCCTAATAAGTACAAAATGTAATGGAAATTTATTTTCAACAGAATCTATTTGTTCCCAATCTATTTCGCCTTGATATTGGGAAACATCAAACCCGAAAGTCAATTCTTTATGAGCTTTCAAAATTTGATAAATTCTAGCTTGAGCCACTTTATCTTCTTTTAAAACTTTATCTGTTTTGAAACTAAAATAATATAGAATAGCATTACGATAGTGATATATTCCTAAAGAAAAAAGAATAATCAAAAGCGATATAATAATAAACTTTAAAGAAAAAAAAGTTTGCTTTTTCTTGGTAGCTCTTTTTCGAATTGGTGTTTTTCTCGTGGTAGCTTTTGCCATAAAAGTCTTGATACTTAATACTAAAATCTTAATACTAAATAACTACTTTTTTGCCAACATATTATTTCCAACCGACAATAAAACATAAGTCATTATAATTAAAGGAATTGCAAGATATTGCAAAGTCGCAATCATTACTATTGAAAGAACTAAAAAACCAATTTGTAATTTATATTTTTGAAAACTAAAATTCTTTATTTTCAATGAAAACAACGGAATTTCAGCATTCATTACATAAGCACTTAACAATGTAATTGCTAAAAGAACCCATTTTATATTTAGAAGTTCACTTAAGGTAAGAAAATGACACTCTTCAATAACCAATGGTAAACTCATTATAAAAAGTGCATTTGCTGGAGTGGGCAAACCAATAAATGAATCAGATTGTCTTGTATCGATATTGAAATTTGCCAATCGATAACAAGCACCGAGTGTAATAATAAAACCTAAAAAAGAGACTTGAAAAAAAGACAAATCATTTGTAATTTTCATGAAACTTCCATCAAACGACAACATTTGATACATTACATATCCAGGCGCTACACCACTTGTAACCATATCTGCTAAGGAATCTAACTGAACACCTAAAGGTCCGGCTACACCAAACTTTCTGGCGAAGAAACCGTCAAAAAAATCAAAAAATATTCCCAAGCAAACAAAATAAAAAGCTAGGTCAAACCTCAATTTAGAGACAAAAACTATGGCAATACAACCACATAATAAATTTAATAAAGTAAGTATATTAGGAATGTGTTTTTTGATGTTCATGCTTTTAATTTTTCTAAAGACAAATGTAATACAATAAGTTTATACATAAGTACGTTTGTAATTAGAGTTTTTATTTGAGATATTATTATGAATTGTATATGAAGTTAGCTCAATAAAAATTTCTATTTTTGAAAAAATATTTGCTTTGAAGAAAATTCTTTTTTTAACTTTCATTTTAGGCTGCACTTTAGCTCATAGTCAAGCTGTTAGAAAATATTCTAACGAGTTTATGAATATAGGTGTAGATGCTGCTGCATTGGGAATGTCTAATGCTGTTGTCGCGCATACAAATGATGTGAATTCTGGCTACTGGAATCCAGCTGGTTTACTTGGTTTAGAAGATAGTCAAGCGTCGTTGATGCATGCAAGTTATTTTGCAAATATTGCACAATATGATTATGCTGCTTATGCTAAACCTATTGATGATGATAGTGCTTGGGGAATCTCTTTGATACGATTTGGAGTAGATGATATATTAAACACCACACAACTTATTGATGGTGATGGAAATATTGATTATAATAGAATCAGTAAATTTTCAACTGCCGATTATGGATTGACTTTATCTTATGCCAGAAGACTTAAAATACCTGGTTTTCAATATGGAGTTAATGCAAAAGTGATTCGACGTGTCATTGGAGATTTTGCAAATTCTTGGGGATTTGGTTTCGATTTAGGTCTTCAATTTGAAAGAGACGATTGGAAATTTGGTTTAATGTTGAGAGATATTACTACTACTTATAATGTATGGGCTATCAATGAGGAAGAATATGCTAAAATAAAAAATGCCATTCCAGGTGAGAACCAAGATTTACCTGAAAGCTCTGAAATTACACTCCCAAAAGCACAACTTGGAATGTCTAAAACATTCGATTTTCATAATGAAACGTATTTAAAAGCTTCTGGAAATTTGAACATGCAATTTGCTAGAACCAATGACATATTGGCAACGAGCTTTGTAAGTATCGACCCTGCCTTAGGATTTGAATACAATTATACTGATTTAGTATTTCTAAGAGCTGGCGTTGGAAATTTTCAAAACATCACACAATTGGATGGTTCTAAAAAAGTAGGTTTTCAGCCTAATATTGGACTTGGTTTTAAATACAAAGGAATTCAAGTTGATTATGCTTTGACCGATTTAGGTGATCAAAGTGCTGCATTATATTCAAATATTTTTTCTGTGAAAGTTGATTTTAGTGTTTTTAGATAACCGTTATGATTAAAAAATTACTTCTTCTACTTATCTTATTTTTTCAAACCATTGGTTTCTCTCAAAATCCAGCGCTATCAGAAAATGCTTCTGTAAGTATTTTTACTTGTGGAAGAGGAAATGAACTTTACTCCACTTTTGGTCATACAGCTATACGAATAAAAGATTCCATAAATAACTTAGATGTAGTTTATAACTATGGTGCTTTCGATTTTAGAACAGAAAATTTCTATTTAAAATTTGTAAAAGGTGACTTACAATATTTTATAAATGCTACTTCATATGAAGACTTCATTTTTGAATATCAAAGTGATAATCGCGAAGTTATCGAACAGACTTTATCATTTCCATTAGCAAAAAAACAAGAACTTTTTGAACTTTTAAATGCTTCTCTTTATTCTGAAGAAAGAAATTATACCTACAAATTTATAGACCGCAATTGCACCACAATGGTTGTAGATAAAATTAATGCCATTGTAGGTCAAAAATTAATCGAAAAAGTGGATGATAAATCCATTTCATATAGAGAATTACTTTATCCTTATTTTGATAATCACTTTTATTATAAATTGGGTATAAACATAATTTTCGGAGCAAAAACAGATGCAAAAGCTGAAAAACTATTTCTTCCTATTGAGCTGTTAAATAGTTTAGACAAAGCCAAAATTGAAAACAAACCATTTGTTGTAAAAAAAGAAACCTTAATTAAAGGAGCTGAGCTTACTTCTTCCTTTTCTTTTTTAAATAGTATCTATTTCATAGCTCTTATTCTACTAGTAATAGCTTTAATCAATAATAAGTATGTTTCATTATCCTATCTATTCCTATCAGGATTATTAGGGATTTTTCTTTGCCTAGTAGGATTATACTCAGAACACAAAGAAGTTTTGTGGAATTATAATGCTTTGCTGTTTAATCCAATATATATAATCTTAGGATTTTTGGGAAGCACTTGGTTTAGAAAAATGGCTAATGTATGTTTTGCAATGACCTTAGTTTATATAGCAATTATGATTGGTAAACCACATTTACCTTTAATGATTCCATTTATTTTAGCCAACAATTATATTTTGTTGAAATTACTAAAACGAAATAAAAAATTAGAGTTTAATAGCATTTAAGAAAATTATTGTCCTCTATAAAACAATACTGTACTAAACGTTTTGATAATAATATTGATATCAAGAAAAATACTTCTGTGCTTGATGTAATATAAATCATATTGTAGCTTCATCAAACTATCTTCAATAGAATCACCATAAGCATAATTTACTTGTGCCCAACCTGTTAATCCTGGCTTTACAACATGCCTAGTTTCGTAGAATGGCATCATTTCTGCGATTTCATTAACAAAGATAGGACGTTCTGGTCTTGGTCCTATAATTGCCATATCACCTTTTAGTATATTTATAAATTGAGGGAATTCATCTAATCTAGTTTTACGCATAAACTTACCAAAAGGTGTAATTCTACTATCGTTGGCGGTTGTAAATACTGCTCCATTTGCTTCAGCATTTTTCACCATAGTTCTGTATTTATAAATTTTAAATACTTCGCCATTTTTACCAACACGCTCTTGTGTGTAAAATAAGCCACCTCTATTTCCAATGAGATTACCAATTAAAATTATTGGAAAAAACAACAACCCAATAGACAACCCAATTACTGAAAAAATCACTTCAATCAGTCTAGATACTAATAAATACAAATGATTTTGATTACTTCTACTAAAAGGGAAATATCTGTAAAAATCTCGTGAAACATATTGCACAGGAATTCGTTGTGTAATAGCCTCATATACTTGTGTATACTCTCTAATTATAAAACCATTTTCTAATAGATGAATAAGTTGATTATATAAACTAACAGTTATTCCTTCTGTTTTTTGAGAAGCAATAACAATTTCAGAAATTGAGTTTTTTCTAACGAAATTCTCTAAATCATTTGGGTGGATATTTTTTATTGATTTGAATTTAAAATTAAAAGAATCTTCTCCATCAGAATTAACAAATGCTATTATTTTATAATGTGGATCAGCATTTTCAAGGCCAGTAACAAGTTCTTGCAATTGCTCCTTATCACAAACCAAAATAGATTTTTTTACAAATCGATGAGAGGCTAAAAATTTTACATAAAAAATTCTCCAAGCTAGTAAGGATCCAAAAATAGCTACAAAAAATATTATAATTTGCAATCTATTAGAAGGTAAAACTGGTGTATAAATTGGAGTTAAAAGATAAATTAAAACTGTAGTTGAAGAAGTAAGAATGATACTTTTTATAACTTGAAACTGATTACTTGCAACTTGCAAATTATACATTTCAAAAACAGAACCAAAAATATTAACATAGATAGCTAATACAATTGCCCAATAATAATTTGTAGTAGAAAACGTAAAATATTTAAAA
The DNA here is from genome assembly GCA_013298525.1 of Flavobacteriia bacterium. Lineage (GTDB taxonomy): Bacteria > Bacteroidota > Bacteroidia > Flavobacteriales > Flavobacteriaceae > Flavobacterium. Next base: position 48,912 of record JAAFHW010000002.1, on the reverse strand, counting down.
TCAAAAATAGAACTTATAACATACAATGATAGTAATACAAAGATTACATCAAAAATCTTCAGAAGAACCTTTCGTTCTGATACCTCAAAATGTATTTTCTTATTACTTTTCATTAGTACGTTTACAACTGCGACGCAAGTTAGTAAAATCTATACAAATTTAAGTACTATTTCAATATTTCAAACCATTTTTGCTTTATAACATCCCAATCAAAGGATTCTACAGTATTTCTTGCATTTATTGCAATTTTTTCTCTTAAAATTACATTATTAAAAATTTCAACAATTGCATCAGTCATTCCATCAACATCACTATCACTAACTAAAAGTCCATTTTCATTGTCAGTTAGAAGAAATGGAATTCCTCCAACATTGGTTGAGACTATTGGCAAACCTAATGCCATAGCTTCAATAACACTTATTGGAGTGTTATCAAAATGTGTTGTATTAATAAAAACATTATAGTCTTTAGACAATTCAACCCATTCTTCTTTAGCTAATTTTCCTGTAAACTTCACATCAACATTTAACTCAGATGCATGTTTTTTACAATCATCAATAAGGTTTTCTTTATCAGGACCAACCATTGCTAGAGTTGCATTTGGAAAATCTTTCTTGAGATTATATAATACATCAATTGCCATTTTTGGATTGTATATTTTCGAAAAAGAACGCACCCATAACAACCTTGGCACATTGCATTCTCTTTTTAAGAAATTATATTTATCAATTTCAATAGTATTTGGGATATAAATTAAATTTTTCGAATATTTTACTTCAAAAGCTTTCATCAGATAAGCTGACGGTGCTGATATTTTATATGCGTTTCTAAATAGTAATTCACAAAGAAATGGACTTTTTTGCAATCTATTTGGCAAATCTCCACCATGAAGTTTTGCAATATATTTTACTTTAAAAATCCTACATAACTGACTAGTTACCAGTGCGTAATAAAAATTCTGAGTACTGTAGGTATCAATCAAAACATAGTCCACTTTTTTAGAAAACCATATAGTAGATAAAATCATGTCTAAAAACCTAAGAACCTTATTCTTTTTAGAAGAAGCGTAGAACACTTTAAAACCTTCAACTTCTAGAAAACTACCTAATGTTTCTATAGATGTTGCAGTATTACCGTGTTTTGATAACTTGTTCCCTATGTAAAGCAACTGCTTCATCGTCTATGAATCTAATTTTTAATAAACAAAGTGCGTAAATAAAAGATGGTGCCGCAGTTCGCATTGCAGCGTGATTTATCGTGAGTAACCAAAAAGCTAAAAAGCAAAACATATAGATATGCCGTTTATTATCTAAATATAAGAATATTGGTGTAAAAAACAATATTAATAAAATCAGTATTCCTAATGAACCGTGCTCTCCCAACAATCTTGTTAATTCATTGTGAGAAGCAACGACTTCTCCAGTTTGTTCTAATCTATATTCTGTTCCTTTAGCTACGCCTATACCAAAAAAAGGGTTTTCTAAAAAAGCATTGATTTCAGATTCAGCTATTTGCTCTCTACCAGAAAAATTGCTCTCTTTTGTCCTACCTAATGCATCTTTATTTTGATATCTTTTCCCAATTAATCCTCCTGTTTGATCTTCTGTATAAAACCATATACCGACTAACACTGCGGTCAATATAACAATTAAATAATTTAACTTTACTCTTCCTTTATATTCTGAATTAATATAAAAAATAATCACTAGGATAATTATCATTACAATACCAGTAATCATTCCTCCTCTAGAAAATGTTAATAAGCCTCTGTAACTTATATTAAGTACAATTAAAAGATTTATTAAAAATAAAAATTTAGTTCTTGAAGCAACAATAACTCTGGTAAAAAAAATAAACATTCCTAAACCAAGTGCTGTAGAAACTTGATTTGGACCAAAACCACCAGAAGTTTCTGCGTTGGACACAGTACTCGTTACAATCTCTTTGATTTTGGGAGTAAATAAAATTAAATAAGTTGCACAAGACAAAATGGGCAAACCCATTACAAGTAAAATGTTATTAATCTCTTCAATCCTGACTTTTCTATTATAACAATAAAGTGAGGCAAAACCAAGACATAAAGGACCAGAAATATTAAATGAAATGGTTTTTCTAATATCAACAGTCGTTAAGTTTAATGTCTGTGTTGCGATTACAATTCCAGGAACTAATAATACAAGATAAATCCAATAGGGAATTGCATTTTTAGAAAAACCACTATAAAACATTCCCATAGAAATAAAGAAAATTATCCCATATTTAGAGAACTCATGATTTGGATTACCATGTGTCATCCTCAGAAAAACCTCGCTTCCTACTATATAAGCGCAAGCATAAAGCACTTCATTATTTTTATTTTGAGTTTTTATTATATAGTAAACACTAACTATAAACATTAATGCACCATAAATTTTAGAAATAAATGGCACAGCATAAATGAACACTCCAAGCGCAATGTGGATGAAAACTAAAAAAAGGTAATTCTTCTCTTTATTTTGCATACTATTTGGTTTTTACCCAACTTATAAACTTGTTTAAAACAGCTTCTTCTGAATTATTTTGTTGAATAGTTTTATGTAAAGCATTACCCAACTTCATTCTTAATTCTCTATTTTCTATCATTGCAATCAAAGCACTATAAAATTGTTCTGCATCAAATTTTGGAACAATAAAACCATTTTCATTGTTTACAATTATTAATGGAATTTCTCCAACCTCTGTTGAAACAACTGCCTTTTTATTCAATCCATATTCTAACAAAGCAACTGGTAAACCTTCGGATTGAGAGGTTAAAATTGTTATTTCAGATTGTTCGATTATGTTTTGAGTATCGTTTTTAGAGCCATAAATAAAAACATGATTTTGCAAATCATTTTCTGTAATTGCAGTTTTTACTTTACTTGAATAATCATCATTAAAATCTTTTCCTACCAAATGAAAAGTCCAATCTGGATTAGACAACTTCAATTTTTTAGCAACATCAATCAATAAAAAATGATTTTTTTGGAATCTTAAATTAGCTAAACACAAAATTCGCTTCTCATTTTCACCAAAAAGAGCAGTTTCTTTCAAACCATTTTGTGAAATACTTGTAAAATTTGCTAGATAAATTACTTTTTTACAATTCAACTCTCGTTCAGCCCAATTTTTTAATTGATAATTTACAACTATAATTCCATCAAAAAAATAGGAAGCAATTTTTAAAGCCAATGATTTTCTAGCATTCAGAAATTCACTCAAACCATTATGATCATGCCAAATGATATTTATTTTTGGATAAAGTAACTTCACTAAAAAAGCAGTAAAAAACGAGCTACTATGAGCTTGTAGATAATCGATTTTGTTGGACTTGCAATACTTTTTTAACCTAAGAATTGCATTAAAATCGATGGTCTTTTTTCTATTGAGAAATAAATAGCTGACTTTTTCATTGATTTGATTTTTCAAATTACCTTCTTTTCGAGTGGCAACCAAACCAGAAAATTCAATAGATTTAGCTAGACTATTGGCATAATTAATAGCCATTTTTTCGGCTCCGCCTATGTCTAATGAATCTATAATTTGAAGAATTCTCATGAAGTTAGTAATTGCTTTATTTCTGTTTCAAATTTATCAATTGTAAAGTTACGAGACCAACTTATTGCTGCATTTATTTTTGCATCATACAATTCTTGATTTTGAATACAATTTACTAATGACAAACTATCCTCCTCCAACTCTTCTGAAAGTAAAATTCCTCTTTCCCCATTGCCAAGCATATTAGGCACACATGATACTTTTGAAGCAATAGGAAGACAACCCCAAAACATTGCTTCAGCAACAACTTTTGGCCAGCCTTCACTTTTGGAAGGTAAAATCAAAAAATGGCTTTGTTGATAAATCAACTTCATGGCATCACGGTTCACATTTCCTTTAAGAAAAACTACATCATTCAAATTATTAACTTGTATATAATTTTCTAGTGTTTCCTTCTCCTGACCCTCACCATAAATTGATAATTGCACATTGATCCCTTTATTCTTTAATGATTCAACTAATTTAACAGCGTAAATGGGTTGCTTTCCTTTAGACAAAGTACCAACAAACAAAAATTGAAGTTTAGTATTCAAATTTCTTGCAGTAACGGCTATTTTTTCATCTTCTCTATAAGTTGCTGTAAAAAATGATTTTATGTTTTTAGTTTGATTTTTCCAATCTCCATAAACCAAAACCTGCATGTTTTTGGTTAAAAAAGTATTGCACAATATCGATTTTTGAATTTTATATGAAAGAGGTCGCTTCGAATTAGAATCCCAATTACCAGCATATTTTGCAGTTTTTGCTTTTTTTGGAAAAAGTATTTGAACTAATGCACCCAACAAACCCATATTTCCTGGACATCTAAGATGAATATGATTACTCCTTTTCATACCGTCAAAAATTTTTAAAAATAATATTGGTAAGGATACTATCGACTTGATTATTTCTTTAAAATTGATTAATGAAAAAGAAGGCACTTCAATAAATTCAATAGTATGATGTTGGTATGCCTGATGAATCGCAGTCTTATCTATATGTTTCAATGGCGCAACAACTATTACTTTATCAACATGTTTTAACCATACATTCATCTCATTTACATAAGGAGCATAACCTAAATACTTGCCTTCAGATTGCAAATGAATAACGTGAGTAATGATACAAAATGTCATAAACTATTTGAAGTATAATTTAAATAATAATTTATTAAAAATTAAAAGTTATCCTTTTAACATTTTTAAAATAA
>JAAFHW010000002.1:0-44137 GCA_013298525.1 Flavobacteriia bacterium | reverse complement strand
GAATTCCAACAACAAAAACGCTATTAAAAAGTACAATTCGTTTATTTTCTGATATCGTTTTGGTAGCATTAATAGTATAGAAAGCATAAAAAACTATAGCGATGTGCATCCATCTAAATTCCATTAATTTTATAGCACTTATTATAAAAATCAGTAACGAAATAAAATAAAAACTTAGGGTAAAATAAACTGTTTTATTGATTACTAAATCTTCTTCTTTCTTTTTCAAAAATGGAAATACAATTAAAAATGGAAATAACACATACATATATCTAAAGGAAGAATACATTGAAGTTCCAAACATACGTAGTAATTGTCTGGTAAACATTCCTGTATCGTTAACCATAATGTCACTATAATTTTTAGGAAAAACAAAATCTGGATGTTCCTTTTTATATTGTATAACATCATCACTTGAAAGCCATTGCGTATTTGGTATTTCTCCTGCATCCCATTTTTTTGCCATCAAATAATTCATTTCAAACCATGAAGTTCCAGTTTCTTTAGCAATTGTTTTAATATCTAAAACAATTTTTCCTTGATTTACAATAGGGCTAAAATTAATTAATGCCGTAAATGCAACAAAAAACAAACCAACAAAAATCAATTGCTTTGAAAATAATTGTTTTCTCATTATAAAAAGAATACTCAATAAATATGCAGCTAAACTGATTAAAAATGTTGGTCGCGAAGTGAATGATAGTGCAAACAATAATCCAATAATAATAACACTATGCTGCTTTTTATAAAATAAAACTTCGGTTAAAAGTATGAAAGCTGGCAATGCAAATGCAACAGAAATCATATCTGATGTTCCCACAAAATGACAAGATAACACTAATAAAACAGAAGATAAAACATTAAAAACAATCAAATTACTAATAAAAGGATTCCCTTGTATAAGGTTTGTAAATTTTTGTTTTTTATAATATCTAAAGAGAAAAAGCAATAAGAAAACTGCAGAAATTAAGCTTATTAATCGGTTGGTAAATTGAGCGTCTTGAAAAAATTTATTCAACAATAATCCAAAAAACGCATAGGGTTGTGCTTGTGCATTAGAAACCAAACTAAAACTAAAATCAGTAGTAGCATTTAAAAACTCTCTGTAAGCCGTTTCGTCAGCATTGGCGCCAACATTCATAAAAGTTTGATTAAAAAAAAGTACTTGTAAATAAGCATTTACAAACAAAAAAAGCATCGCAAGTATTGTGATACTTTGAGTATTTACTTTAAAAAAAATATTCTTAAATCTATTTATATCAATCATTTCTTTTGGGTTTATTGAAAAGCAAACTAAACCAACCAACAGTTCTACCCAAACTTTCTGTAAAAGCTTCCTTAGGTTTATTGGTGGTAAAAATATTTGTAAATCGGATTAAAGTTAATAAAAAAGCAATAGAATTCCATTTAAATCTTGCTACAAGACTCGGATTTGGATATTTTACTCGCCAAACGTACCATCCGTTTCGCAATACCATTTTGCCATAATTATATTTATTTGGTCTACCTGAATGATCATGATAATGACTTAACTGAACCGATGTTGCAATATAATTCTGTCCAAATTGTAACGTTCTTAGAGAAAAATCGGCATCTTCATATAAGCCATAACCTTCAAAATAAGTTGAGAATTTTATCTTATTGAAAACTTCTCTCTTAAAATTCATGGACATTCCTACAATTAAATCAACTGGATATGCCTTTCCATTTAATGGATAATAACATGTTTTTCCATTAGAAAATTCTGGCATTATTCCTGGTAACTCATTGGCGCCTAATCCTAAAATATTTCTTAGATAATTTCTAGAAGATTCTTTAATGTAGTAATTTTCAAGAGTGTAATATTTGGAACTTTGTTTTATTCCTTTATCATTTACTTTCCATTTATTCTCATTAATAGCAACACCTCCTACTCCAACCGCATCAAGATTTTCATTAAAAGTTTTTACAACATTCTCAAAATAATTCTGTTCTAAAACGGTATCATCGTCTAAGAAACAAATGATTTCCATTCCTTCACCAATTTTTGATGTTCCAAAATTTCGTTGACGTGTCAAACCTCTATGTTCTGGTGGAACTTGAAAGTAAATGAGTTTATCAAATTGATTTTGTTCTAAAACAATTTTAGTTTCATCATTGGTAGAACCATCAATAATTAAAATTTCATCAGGATAAAGCGTTTGATTTTTAATTGAATTTAATAAATTCAACAAGGGTTTCGCGCGCATGTACGTGCAAACAATCAAACAAACTTTAGATGAATTTCCCACAGAAATTAGGGTTTTGTTGCTATAAAGATTAAGTTATTGTAACCAGTTTTTCTGTTATATTTCTTACCATACAAAGCATAATATTCTTCAAGTGAATAAACTTCAACATCCTTAAATCCAGCAGTCATTAAGTCGTTTATCAAACCTTTTTTACTGTAGTAATATCCTGGTACTTTATATCCGTTGAAACCTGTATTTCTATTACCAACTTTTTCTCCTAAAACAAAGGAAAACAAACCTCTAAACTTAAAATAATAGGTTTTAGCAGTTGCTCCAACTTGATTGTGAACAGTACCAATAATGGTCGCTTTAGGCTTCAATATTTGAAGAGCATTTTTAAAAATTGTCAATCGATCTTGTCTTACAGGAACGTAGGTTAACATACTATTCAAAATGGTTACCAAATCAAATACATTATCCACTTTATTGTAAGCTTTGGCATCGCCAACAACGGTTTCTGTAATGGAATCAATTTTCCACAGCTTCAAATTTTCATTGCACTTAGCAATCATATTTTCAGAAATATCAGAAGCTACAATTTTTGTTGGATTGTAAAACTCTGCAATAGATTCAATTTCTCTACCTGTTCCGCAACCAAAAATTTTAATAGATTGAATGCTTCCAATAGAACTATAGCGTTCTTTTGCTTTTTCGAACATAAATTCCTCAAAATCGGAAGCCTTTTTTAATACTTCTTGAGTAGCAATAATATTTTCTTTTTCCCAAAAATCTTTATTTTCAATCTTCATTTGGAGTACTATTTGAAACGTTTTAATAAAACAGAAATGGTTTTCTTATTTTTAACAAAAATAGAATTTAATATTAAATATAATTTAAAAACTATTGGCTTTATTATAATATGTCGATGTGGTTTTTCAAATGAGATGGTTTGTGTATTGAATTTGGCTTTAAATTCTATTACGCCTTTTGAACCTCCCATAGATATGTTGTATCCTTTATAACCCAATTCGTAAGACTTCTTGATGAGTTCCCAATGCAATAAATAACCTAATTTCAAATCGGGCTTCTCTTTTTTAGTTCCACCAGAAATATAAGTCAAATGATTTCCACAATTTACTGCAAATCCAGCTCCTTTAATAACTCCATCAATTTTTGCAGTTAGCAAATAAGCTCTTTCTTTGGCTACTAATTCTAAAATTGTGGCTTTAAAATCTTCAAAAGCCCTCACGGAATAATGAGCTTCTTTGGCATTATCTTCAATGGCTTGGTAGGCAAATTTACATTCATCTTCTGTTTTAGCAAAAGAAATTATTGCATTGTTTTTATAAGACAAATTAATATTTCGTCTTACTTGAACAGACATTTGTTGTAATAATTCATCGGCTGAAGTTGTTGTATTAAAATCAACCCAATTTATTCCGTAATTACTGTAAACATATTTGAATAAATTGCCTTCTTTCCCAATTAATTTAGTGCCACTTAAACTTTTGGAAGAATATCCATTAGACTCAATAGCAACCTCATTCGAAATTGGCAAACTGTATTGCACATAACAACATCCTCTCTTTTTGGCTTGAATAGAAAGCTGACTTAAAATATATTCTAATTTATCTTCCTTTCCAGCAATAACAATTGGTCCATGTGGAACTATATAAAATTTGAAGAAAAAACTTTTAGCAATTACCGCACCATATCCGCCAATAATTACTTCGTCTTCATGAACAATAAAAATCTCATAATCAAAACCATAAGAAGCATAAGATTGCAACCATTGGGAATAAATTAAATGACTACCACGACTTTCATTTAATAGAAATTCGTCCCATTTTTGAATCCATTTTGGGTCTTTGGTAATTATAAAATTCATTAATTAATGGTTCTTGAAGATAACAAATTGTTAGGATTTTTGATATAAATAACTCCATTAGCATCAACATCAAAAACCGTCTCTTCAAAGATATTAAAATATTCTATGAGTTGAGAAAGTGTTGGATTCCAAATCTTATTTTCTCTTATTTTAAGTGATAAATTCTCAAAATTAGCCACCACTTCATCATCAAAAACACCTTCTTGTTTGAATAGCTTCCCTGAATAATGACTCATATCGACAGAGAAATAAGTATGTGCTATAAAAATACCCGATTCACTAATCAAGGATTCAATATTTTGTGGATGTAAAGATTTTTTAAAATCAACCATTTCTAAAGTTTGAAACACAAAAAAATCTTTAGCATCAATTCTGTGTTTAAATAAAATTGGAGCAAAATGAGCTACTTTGTAGGGTTTGTTCTTCTCTGAATTCCAAAAAAATAGCACTTTAAAAACTACCATTAACAAAGGAACTATATTCTTAATCAAAGTGAATACTTTCAAAAACTGTTTCTTTTTAATAATGGCTCGAGCATTTGCAACAGCGTCAATATAATTTCGAACACGATTTTCATCATTATCATAATGAAAAATGATATTCTTAAAAAGCATTACGAATTTAGTCTTAAAAGAAAATTCAGCAATTCCTTTTCGATAATTATTTAGTGTAAATTGAGTAGTATTTAGTTGATTAATAACACCAGAAGTAGCTGTTCCTGAATCAATGTAATTCCAAAGAACTTGTATTTTTTTATCTGATAATTGCTTTTCAAAAGTGGTATTTGAAACTTTGTTGTTTTTATAAAGCGAAAAATTATACGGCTGAAAACCATGATCTATCCAAACAGGAATGTCATCATATGGCGGTTGAAAATTTTGAAAATCTTCAAAACTTTCTGCATCAGATTTTATGGATTGTGAAAGCGAATGATAACACAATTCATGTCCGTCATTTTTCCATAATTCCAATTCCTCTTTATCGTTTTCAAATGAAGCATTATCATTTCTTTTTGAAAAATGATTGAGAAAAAAACCTTTTGTAGTTTTAATATTAGTTTTTGAAAATAACTGACGTTGTAATTTTAAATTGGGTAAAGTATCATAATCGCAATGATCTGTAAAACAAGCTATAGCTGAAAACGGAATTTTAGAACGACTAATTTCTATAGCGTCCGCTTTGGTAAAAAGCAAACTCGGTTGTTCCACAAAGTGAAGCGCAGAATTAGCTGATATTAATTTTTTAGTGTTTTTTATTCCCGTGTATTCGGTTAAGGAATTAGAATATTCTGGATTGAGCTTCCATAAAAGAACCTTTTTATTTTTTGGACTAACTTCCCAAATACCTCTATTAATATTGGCTTGAACTATAAAGCCATTACTAAGTTTTAATATTTTAGAAGATAAAGAAGTAGCAATTCGAGTTTCATTGACATCAACCCATGAATAATCATGATTTCTGAAAGAAATAATTGGTACATCAAAAACAAATTCGATAGAAAATGAATTGGACTTAGAAGCAATTTGTTGGCAATCGACACCTATTTTGGTATTAAAATCACTTGAAAAACTAACGTTTTCCTTAAATGAAGTTGCTAAAATAGTGATTGATTTTACCATTTACTTTGTTCTTTTTCCTAGCTGAACTAATTTTTTCGCATAGAATACCGACTTGTTAAACTGCATCATTCGATAAGGTAATTTTATCAATTTCAATGGAATAGACCATTTACTTCCTCTAAAAAGATACATTACAAAATATTTATGCTTGTATTCTACAAATTGCTGAGGCGTAAATTGCTTATGAATTTGATACATAATTGTCGGACTTGGAACTGGGCGAATATTTTTTACTGGTGTATCCAATTCCCATGGCTGGGTTTTACGCTTTTTACCCATAATTTTGGCTTGTGAACCCCAAAAACGGTAACCTCCAACTGGTGGTTTCAAATGTAAATTAGTAGAAAAAGGATTATATAAAACTGGGACACCAATTTTAGTCAGTGTAATTCCGAAATCACTATCTTCTCCGTAACCACCATCATAATTGATATCGTTTCCGACAACTTTGGTCACAAATTCTCTTTTTACACAAGAATTGGCATTACTAAAACTCTGTGAAGCACCAACATACCAACGTTCAAAAGGATAATTATCTAATTTAACTTTCAAATCATCTAAGGTTTGCTTTTGATGATCGGCTTGAATATCTAAACCATTGCAAGCACCAGCACCATAAGTTTGAAGCAATCGGATATGATTTTCAATAAAATCGGTTTCTACTCTAATATCATCATCTCCAAAAACGATATAATCCCCAGTACATAAATCAATCGCTTCATTTCTTGCACGACAACTACCTTTTGTAGTTTGCCATTTAAAAATCACTTCAAATGGATAATTCGCAGGATTATATAACGACTCATCTCTACTACTTTCTGGAGTTGCATCAACTACAATAACTTGAGTTGGCAAATAGGTTTGCTTTTTTAAATCCTCCATTAAATTCAAAGTAAAATCTTGACGCATCATGGTTGGAATGATGTAACTTACTGTTGGATTTCCTTTAATTTCGTCAAGCTTTCTTGGTGGAATTACACTTGGAATTGGACGTTGTTTGTAGTTGCTTTTTGCACCTAAAAAAGCTTTCCATTCTGTAGGTTTCCATAATCCTTTACGATATAACATAAAAATGGAATGTGCCATTCTAAAATTCTTTCTAAAGAAAACATACCTATCTTTTGTAGAAACTGTAATGGTTTCTTTTTCTGAAACATCAAACAAACCTTTAACATATAAAGGAATGGCTCCTCTATTTCTAACAGCATTGTAAGCAAAATCAAAAGCAGCCAATTGAATACTTTCAAAATCATTATCAAAACCTCCAAGTAAATCCCAAACTGATTTTCTTACAGCAAAATGATTAGGATTTAAACGCCAACTGATACATTCATCAAGATTATCAAAATCATTAATAAACCAAAAGAAAACAAACGTTTGATAGACCAAATCTGGAAAAGCATTTTTATAACCTTGTTCAAATGAACTATGCCAAATATCGCCATAACCTTTAGAAAGTTCTTCCAGTTTTTCAAGATTAGGAGTTCCTACATAAAGGATAACTTCTCCTTGACTCGTTTTGTATTCTTTGAAATTTAAATTCATAGAGAAATTCTGATTTTTATTTTTGTATTGTTGGGCCTGCAAAGGTAATTATTTCATTTCCTCTAAACGTAATTGTTTTGTATGGATAACCAATTTTTTCAAAAAATTGTTCTAATTTAATATAGGTTGGCTCATTATTTACAATATGATAAGAAGCAATTGCAAAATTTGGTTTAAACTTATTTATTATTTCTACACATCCTTCAAGAGCTTCTATTTCGGCACCTTCTATATCCATTTTGATAAAATCAAGTCTGTTAAGGTTGTGTAATTGACTCCAAGTATCTATCATAACAGCCTCTTTTTTAACCGAATTGGCTTTGTCAGAAAACCATACTGCAGATGAACCAACTGTTCCTGCTTCTTGAAAATCTAATTGCGTATTTTCATTCCACAGAAGTAAATCATAAACTTTCCAATTTTTTGGCAAATCTGGATTTAATCTAAAACTTTCATTTAAAAAATCGATATTGTATTGATCTGGTTCAAAACAAAATACCATTCCGTTTTCTCCTACTTTCTTTGAAAACAACAAGGCAATATTTCCCACATTAGCTCCAGCGTCAATTACGAAGTCGCCATCTTTCACTTTATAAAAATGTTGATAATAGTCGAAGTCTGCTACAATAGTATACAATCCTTCAATGGTGTAAAAGGTTAAATCGTTGTAAGTTGTTTTGAAAACAATTTTATCATCTTCGTTTTTAATCACATCAAAATCAACATTTTTAGCCTTGTTCATTCTATAGATTACCAACTTTATCCTTTCTTTAAAATATCCGCTTGGTAATAGCTTTGACAAAAACTTTTTAATTTCTTTCTTCATGCTATTTGGATATATAATTTGAATAAAATGCTAATGATTGTTTTGCAACAACCTCAATACTAAATTTTTGCAGAATCTTATCTTTAGCTGCTTTTCCAAAAGCTACTTGTAAGGCTTTATCTTGCAAAAGTGTTTCTATTTTAGCTGCATAAAGTTCATGGTCTTTGGGATGCACTAAAAACCCTTCTTTTCCATCCTCGATTACTTCGGTTGCCCATCCAATATTGCAAGCCACAATTGGTTTTTGCATTGCCATAGCTTCAAGCCAAGAAACTGGTAAAGCTTCAGCAAATGTTGGAAAAACACAAACTGATGCCTTATTTATTAGATTTTTTATTTCAGAATAAGGCACACTTCCCAGATAAGAAACATTCTTGAAAGCTTCTTTATCAAAAAGTGGTTGCATCATTTGCCAAACCGATTTATTGTTAGTTATAATGTCTGAGGCATCTCTTCCTACCAATATAAGTTTGGCTTGACTATTTTTCTTATAAACTTCATTAAAAATCAAGGGCAATTCTAAAGAACCTTTTTTCCTAATTAATGTTCCAAAATACAATATGGTTTGTTCATCACTTGAATTGGAACTTCCTTCAAATTGGCTCATGTCAATTGCATTCGGTATTACCTCAAAATCTCTTTTAATACCAAAAACTTCATTGGTTAAATTTCCTGTAAACTTACTTACCGAAATAATTCCATCAGCTCGTTTTAAAGCTCTTTTTTCAAAAAATCGATTCTTTCTTTTTACAGGTCTTTGATCTAAATGACAAAAATAAGTATCACTTCCATTAAGTCGAAGTACCACTGGACATTTTACATTTACAAATGCTGTACAACCGGTCCAATCTGGAGCTTCAACGATATCTATTTTATTTTCTGAATACAATTTATTGATGAGTTTTGCTATCTTTAGTTGTGTCAGATAAAACGATAATCCTTTGAAAGAAATATTTTTTAATTTGTATATCGTAACACCATTTTCTTCAAATGTTGCTTCTTCATATTGAGCAAAAACGATAACAGTTACTTGATGTCCGAGAGCAATAAGACCTTTGGCTAAATTATAGATACTAGTTCCAATACCACCAGAAGAGCGTGTTGAATGATGCGGATATTCGGGTGTTAAGAAACAAATCTTCATGCTTATGGATTGGTTTTTAAAAGATTTTGCAAAACTACTGCAAATTCAGCAGAAACTTTCTTTCTTCCAAACTTATTGACGTGTATTGCGTTATAAAAATCATTCTTATTATTCAACAAGTCGGAATGATTTACAAAGGTAAACGCTGTGTTGGAATTTACAACTTTAGTTTTATAAATTGGTGCTTGATAAATAATTAGTTTAGTATTATGGGCATCACAAAGTTCCTTGATTTTATCAATGTAAGGATTATTCCATTTTAAAGTTATTGTTTTAAAAGGTGTTTCTTTTAAAACTTGATTTACAGGATAAGAATAATTACCTTTTTCATCAAAACGATTGCGTTTATTAGGTTTCATTTTGGCAACAAACGACGGATAAAAAATTTCTGAATTATAATAAGCTACACCAATCATTGGTAAATACTTCGAAAATGCTAATGGTTTAAAATATCCGGATTCCAAGTTAGAATAATAATCATAAACAAAATCTTCCCTAACAAAAGGTAAAAATCGATAATCATTGGTACTCAATTCTGTTTTTTTGGAAGCTAAGTTCCAATGATTCATGGCTAAAACACAATACTTTGCTTGCTTCTTTTGATTGTAAAAATGTTGTAACATCAAATAATTAGAACTAATTCCGGTATCATCGATGCATAAATTTATTCCTTTTGTTCCAATCAAACTATCCATTTGAATGGTATTAAGTCCAGTCAAACCAATACTAGATCCAATAACAATATAATCGAAGTTGGTTTCTTTTACTTCATTATATAAAAATTGTGGTTTGTAGAAAGAAGAGTTTCTCAAGAAATACAAATTGCACCATGCGATAGCATTAAAAAGTAGTAAAGCTATAAATCCGTATTGTGCTATTTTGAGTAAAAATTTCTTCATCTTTTAAAATTGAAAGTAAATAAAACTCATTTGATTTCTATAAGTTCCCATGCAAAAAAGCATAAATAAAAGAACAAAAACAGTCCATTTAGAAAGCTTTACTTCTTGATTTCCTTTGGTAACATTTCTCCATTCAATGAAAATTAAAAATAGAATGGCAACAATACATATCAAAGTCAGCAAAGCATATTTAGAATTTTTATAAAAATAGTTGGCCGACAAAGAATGAAAATCAAACATTCCTCCAACATATTGAAAGGCTTCTGTAATGGTATTTGCTCTAAAAAACACCCAAGCCATTGAAACCAAAACAAAAGTAAGAGCTATTTTCGAATAAGCTTTAAAATTGTACTTGGTATCTGAAATACTGGCTCTATTTTTATTTGAAATTAATAATGGAATGAACAACAAAGCATGTAATAATCCCCAAAAGATAAAAGTCCAATTGGCGCCATGCCAGAAGCCACTCAAAAGAAAAATCACCATAACATTGCGAAGTTGCATCGCCTTAGAACCTTTACTTCCTCCTAGTGGAATATAGACGTAATCTCTAAACCATGAAGAAAGTGAAATGTGCCAACGACGCCAAAAATCGGCTATATCTCTTGAAAAATAGGGAAAGTTAAAATTACGCAATAAGTCAATTCCGAAGAGTTTGGACGTTCCTAAAGCTATGTCAGAATACCCACTAAAATCACCATAAATTTGGAAAGAAAACAAAAACATACCTATCCAAAGTTCGGTAGCTGTGTGACTAGAAGAGTTTTGAAAAATTTGATTTACAAAAAAAGCACAATTATCGGCAACGACAACTTTCTTAAACAAACCCCAAATGATTTGCTTCACTCCTTGAGCAGCTAGATGATAGTTGAAAATACGTTGCTTTTTAATTTGAGGCAACAAATGCGTAGCACGTTCTATCGGACCAGCCACCAACAACGGAAAATAACTTACAAATAAAGAATAGGTTACCACATTGCGCTCAGGCTCAATTCTGTTTTTATAAATATCGATTACATAAGACAATCCATGGAAGGTATAAAACGAAATACCTACCGGAAGAATGACTTCTAAGGTCCAAAAACTGGCATGAAAACCTATTTTTGACAAAGCTTCAGTTAATGATTCGGCAAAGAAATTATAGTATTTGAAGATACCTAGAAATCCTAAATTAATTCCGATACTCAACCAAAACCAAAAAGTTTTAAGCTTTTGATTTTTAGCATCGTGCATTTTCAAACCAGTAAAATAATCTAAAGCTGTTGAAAAAATTAAAAGAAACAGAAAACGCCAATCCCAACAAGCATAAAAGAAATAACTTGCAACTAAAAGTAATATATTTTGCAACTCCAAACTGCGTTTGTTTACCATCCAATAAATAGCAAAAACTATGGGTAGAAATAATAAAAACGAAATCGAGTTGAAAAGCATTATTGAAGTAATTTAATATGATTATCAACCATTTTCTCTAAAGAGAATTGCAAAACTTCTGGCTCTTTTTCCAAACCATTAACTATGGTGTTTTTTCCATTTAAAATGGATAACAAAATCATTTTTAACTTATTGCTATCGCCTACATCAAATAAAAATCCATTGCTATTTTCTTTTACTAATTTCAGTACATTTCCTTGTTCATTAGTTGTAATTACTGGTAAGTTACTCAACAAAGCTTCCACAACAGTATAACAGAATGTTTCGCCATGTGAAGGATGAATTAAATAAGAATATTCAGAATACACTTCATGCAAATTGGAAATACTTCCTTTAAAAATTATAGTTTTCCCTAAATCAAACTCATTAACAAGATTTTTCAAATCAGTTTCATAAGGTCCTTCTCCATATACATCAATGGTAAATGGAACATCCGATTCTTTTTTCAAAGCTGCTACTGCATAAATAACATCTTGAATCCCTTTGTCTTTTCTTAAATGTGAAGCCGTTAAAAATTTATTGGAAACACTAAAATCTGATTTTACTTTGAACTTTTGAATTTCCAAACCGTTGCAAACAACTTTTATTCTATCTTTAATAAAAGAACCTAATTCCTTAATTAATTGATTTTTAGAATACTCAGATACTCCAACAAACAAATCGATGTATTTGGCATATAAAATTCCTTTAGTCTTTTTCTCCAAACGCTTTTTCAGAGGATACCCAGACAAAGGTCTCGGATTATGATCAATAGCAATTATCTTAGCCTTGTTTATCTTTTTTAGTTTTTTATAAAATGGAGTGCAAAGCTCAATAAAATGAGTTATTACATGAGAATACTGATTATTAGAATGATTTTCTAAAAAATAATTCTCAACATTTTTGTAGTCACTTGAATGCAAATTCAATTTATAATAACCTCCATGATTAGAAAGATTTGGGAAAAACCAATCGATTTCAATGCCTTGTTCTTTGCATTTTGCATCAAACATCCAATAAAAATAGTCCATACCACCTACTCGCTCTGGAAGAAGCTCATAGTTACACAAAACGGCTATTTTTTGTTGGTTTACACCCATGCTTTTAAGGTTTGTGCTATACGTTTACTAGTCCCTTCTAATTCCTGACCAATTTGTAAATTTAAAAACTCTTTACGTTGTAATTCTTTGTCATCATTTCCTTGTAGCAAATTATTAACTGCAACTAAAAATTCAACTTCATTCTTAACAATCATTGAAGCATTAGAATCTACTAATTTGGAAAGATGATGGTAATTTAAAAATTTTTGATCATCATACATTCCATTAGCTTTATTTCCAAATACTGGATTTATAACTGGTTTATTAAAAATAAAAGAGTCTAATGTAATCGTTGAAAGCACATTGATATTTATATCACAATTCGAAAGCAATGATTTTAAATCATCTAAATCTTCTTTTGACGGAACTCTTTGTGACCAATTCTCTTGATGATTTGTTCTTTTAATAGTCCAATCTGGATAATTCCAAACTATAAATTTATATTTGTCAGCTATATGCTTAAAACGTTCTGGTTCTTCTACTGGCGAAGTTCTTACAATCAAATTAACCTCCTTAGCTAATTGATTTGTACTGATAAATTCAGCCAATTTTTCTAAATAAATAGGATCATTTTTACTACTTGAATCATTACATGTAAATAGCAAAATTGGTTTATTTACATCAAGATTAAATTTACTAATCAACATTGACTTATCATAACCAAAATTTGGTTTAACAAAAGGCTCAAATTGTGGTGTCCCAACAACTTTTACTTGACTTTCGTTAATTGAATGATAAAAATGCAACAACTCTCTTTTCATTAAATCACTCCAAACAAGATAGTAATCAAAATTACCAGCCATTCTTCCTTTAGAAGCTAAATTATCCCAACTAAAAATAAATGCAGTAGTTTTAACCTTATTATTTTCTGCAACAAAAATCAATGGCGCAATATAAGGAGGTCGCTGATGTGTAAAAAACAAATCAGTTATTTCATTATCTAATAGCAGCTTGCTATATTCTTTAGTAATAGAATTATTCTTGAAGGATTTTTGTTGTAATGAATTGAATTTTAAAATCCATTTTTCTGAATGAAAAAAATTAGTAAACTTTAGAATAAAACGTGTTGCATAACCTCTATTTGATTTAGATTTCGTTTTATTACTATTAAAATTATCCTGAATACCAAAGTTTCCCTTTCTATGCAATTGTAAATGAGCAACTTCTTTACACTTTCTGTAAAACCATGTTTTAAAACTTTCTGTATAAACATCCAACTCAAAGATTTCAACATCTAAATTGAACTCATCGTACACAGATTTTGGTAAGCAAGAAAAAATTATTACTTTATCAAATTCTTTCTTAGATTCTTCAATGAAACTTGTCAGTATAAAGTTTCTAAAACCCACTCCATCAGTAATAACTACTCCTAGATTTTTCATACTTTATTATATTAAACTTCCTATTCTTCCATGATCTGAATAGGATCTATGAACTACAAAATTATTATCTAAAGGTGCTTCAGAAAGAAAAGTTATGTCACAAAAACAATTTTTCTCCAAAGGATTCAATCGCCAAGGAACAACTGTTTTAAAATCCAAAACCCATCCACTCTTCTCAAGTTCTTTAGTTTTTAAATCATTCCAAGAAGAGATATAATCAATCCAATTATAACCTAATTCCCAGGCATTAGATTCAACTTCATTTATATTTTCAAAATCTACCAATCGTAAACCTCCAACATTTTCTTGACTCACAGCGGTAGCAGTTTTGCCAATTCTAATTCCTTTTAGAGAAGGCTGTTGAAAATAATGTGTATCCTTAATAATCTTGTCTTCAACAGATACTTCAACTTTTGCACAAACATTTTCTGTAGTGACTGATTCTATTTTAGGATTGACTTTAACATATCTAACCAAATCATAATATCTAATCCATCTCATGTTTTTATATAATCCAAGTCCTGCCTCATTTGCTGCTGTTGCTGCTAATGGATAATAGCTTCTTGCAATTGCATAAAGTTTTCCTAATATTCCTTTTCCTCTGCACTCTTCATCTAAATAAACATTTATAATCCAAGCTAAACCACCACCAAAGTTTGCGCCAACATGTCCAACAACAATTTCATTTTCATTTAAACAAATAAGTGACCTTCCATAAATTGCATCACCATATTGCCATTCCCAAAATTCTTTATTTTGTAACGGATGATTCTCTCTATAAATTTTTTTAAAAAAAACTAATAATTTATCCCAATCCTCAATTGTAGCTTCTCTGGTTATCATATTTTCCTAAAATTTTTACCTCCAATTAAGTCGTTACAGTCAAATCTATTCAATAATAACAAATTATCATTTTCTGTATTAACTCCTCTAGTGGTTGTGAAACCTAATTTATAATTTGATTCTTTAGCTATAAAACCTACTTCCTCAGTACATGCCTCTGGAGTTCCATATGGATAAGCTACCATATCAATTTCAAATTTTGTTAAATTCTCTAAGTATGTTTTAGAATTTTGTAACTCAAATTTTATTTGTTCTTCAGACAATAATCCTAGTGGAAAATGGCTGTGCGTGTG
Organism: Flavobacteriia bacterium; assembly: GCA_013298525.1. Classification (GTDB taxonomy): domain Bacteria; phylum Bacteroidota; class Bacteroidia; order Flavobacteriales; family Flavobacteriaceae; genus Flavobacterium. The sequence continues at coordinate 28,978 of JAAFHW010000002.1, read as the reverse complement.
ACTTCCTAGGTAAGATTTTGAAGCTAAATCAATTATTTCATTTTCTGACATGTAAAGCTCATTTAAAACTTTTATTTCATCATAATAAGAATTAAAAATGATACTTATAATTTCTTCTTGTTTTGAAAAATCTAACTGATAATTCAATACATATTTTAAAACAGCCGATTTTTCATCATCGTATAGGTAAATATTTTTTGCCTTTATTTTGAAATCTTCATTGTGTGTTTTAATACCAAACCTATTTAGTTCATTAATAAAATCACTTGGTGAAATTAATGATCGTAAAAGATGAATTTTATGAACAGTACTTACTTTTTTTTCTTGAAAATTTCTAGAGTTTGCAAAGAAAACTGCTGAAATATCTAACTCATCAAGAATAGGTAAAGCATATTGATATTGCTCTTTCAATCCATCATCAAAAGTAACAAAATAATAATTATCCTTTGACTTTAAGAGCTCCTTATAATTAGTAACTAACTCTTTTGGTGTAACAAATTCTCCTTCATTTTTAAGTAATACTAATTGTTCCTTAAAACCATCAGGAGTAACACCAAATATACTCGGATAATTAAAATTATAATCTGGTCTTATATAATGGTAATTGCTTACTGTTAGCATCAAAATTATTTTTTATCGAGTGGAAATATTAATTCATCAAATATCATAGTTTTTTTTGAGACTCTAAAATATATTATCAATGGAAATAAAAAAAAGCTTCACATATCGGTAAAGCTTTTATTATAGTTAAAATCATTAAAGTTCTTTAAATTGTTTTTGGTGGTTGATATCCCAAATAGTATTATTTTTTAAAGAATCTAAAAATAATTGAGCACTATTTCCGTCACCAAAGTCGGAATTGCTTTTTTGGGTTTTATGGCTGATGATAAGTTTTAAGGCTTCTTTAACCTCTTTTTTTTCATAACTAACGTTGATGATATCGGCATGCAAAGCTCTATTTTGTTGTCTTGTACCAATATTAATAATCGGAATTCCATAATAAGGTGCTTCTCTAATTCCGGCGCTACTATTGCCAATTATGAACTTAGATTCTTTTAATAGCGTTAAAAAATATTCAAATCGTAACGAAGGAAAAACTCTAAAACGAGTATTATTCTGCAACTTTTTATAATTATCGATAATAAACTGACTTCCCAAATCATTGTTAGGATAAATCACTACGTAATTATTATGGTCTTCTAACAAAGCTTCTACAAAATTGGTAGCATATTGATTCATTTCTGAAGCTTCAGTTGTTACTGGATGAAACATTACTACTGCAAAATCGTCAAATAGGATTTGATAATATTCTTTTACTTTTTCTAAAGATGGTAAATCATCTGAAAACATGATATCAATATCTGGTGAACCAATTGTATAAATTGACGAAGCCATTTCTCCCATTTGAATCAATCGTTTGGCGGCATCGTCATTAGAAACAAAATGAATGTGACTCAATTTAGAAACACTATGACGAATTAGCTCATCAACAGTTCCTGATAATTCACCTCCTTCAATATGAGAAACTAAAATATTATTTAACGAACCAACAATAGCTCCAGCGAGTGTTTCTACTCTATCTCCGTGTACAACAATCATATCAGGATTAACCATTTTACAATAGCTAGAAAGACCTTCGATGGTTTTTGCCAAAGTTAAATCCATTGTAGTTTCGTGCGTATGATTTTCAAAAGTATGAACGTTTTTAAAATTACAACGTTCTATTTCTATAAGCGTATATCCGTATTCTTTTTGCAAATGCATTCCTGTAACAAAAACAAATATTTCAAATTCTCGTTGACTTTCAAGAATAGAAATAAGTGATTTTATTTTACCAAAATCAGCACGAGTACCTGTTAAGAATAGGATTTTTTTCATTTAATTAATTTGCTTTTTTTTTATGATTTAAGTCAGCAGTTACAATCATATTAGAATGTAAATCGTTAACAACCAAAACATGTGCTCCAATAATCGAGTTATCACCAATTATTAATTCACCAATTATTGATGAATTGCAATACATAGTAACATTATCTCCAATTCTATTACCATTACCACTTCCGTTCTTTTTATGTCCTATTGTACATCCTTGATGGATTATAAATCCTTTTCCTATAGTGTTTCTGCTTCCTACAACTGTTCCTTGACCATGAATAATATAAAACCCAACATCAATAGTGTTATTAAAATAGATTTCACATGAACACAATTCTTTGAGTAACCAATGTATCTGTGGCTTTAGTTCTTCTAAATTATTTAAATGCAATTCATTACCTAATCGGAATAAAAAAACAGCTAATTCATTACTATTTGATTTAATCCTACTCTCAATTTCAGAAGTTGATAAATTTGAAAAATGATACTGAACATCTGCAACAGTTTTATCTAAAGCAATAGCTACAATCTCATCAGAAATTGATTTACTATTATATACTTTAGTCAATAAAAAAGTTACAAAATCTTTCATTTATTCAAAATCATTAAATTCCAATTGTTCATCATTCGCTATATCTCTAGTAGCTGTTTTGCCTAATAAATCATTAAAATGTTCTGCCAAAATTTTTCCTGTTCCTGGTCGTTTTACCCAAATATTTTCTTTGGACAATACTTCGCCTTTTTTAATTTCAGCAATAGAACAAACCGTTGCAAAAGCAAAGTCAATAGTTACTTGCTCTTCTTTGGCAGGTTCTTTGGTTCCACCACGCATTTGCCACATTTCATTAGAAGAAACAATCAATTCTGAAGTAGCTTTTTCATCCATACTACAAACAATATCTGGACCTGTTCGTTGCATGTGATCTGTAAAATGTCGTTCAAGAATACTTGCCCCAAGTGCCACAGCTCCTAAACAAGCGTTGTTATTTAAAGTATGGTCTGACAATCCGAAAACTTTATCTGGAAAAGCTTGATGCAGTTGTGTCATGGCACCAAAACGTACCAAATGAATAGGTGTTGGATATAAGTTGGTAGTATGCAACAAAGCCACTGGAATATTATGTTTGTCAAAAATGGCTACCGCTTTGGCAACACTTTCTATGGTATTCATTCCGGTACTTAAAATCACTGGCTTTCCAAAAGAACAAATATGCTCTAAAAGTGGATAATTATTACATTCACCTGAACCAATTTTATAAGCTGGAATATCAAATTTTCTTAAACGTTCGGCTGCAGCTCTAGAAAAAGGAGTCGAAATAAAAATCATGCCTTTGCTTTCAACATAGTTTTTAAGTTCTAGTTCTTCTGCTTCATTTAGCGCACAACGTTCCATAATTTCATAAATAGAAACATCAGCGTTTCCTGGAATAACTTTTTTGGCAGCACCACTCATTTCATCCTCAACAATATGAGTTTGATGTTTAACCACTTCAACTCCTGCTCTATGGGCTGCATCAACCATTTCTTTGGCAACTTGGAGTGAACCCTCGTGGTTAATTCCGATTTCTGCAATTACTAATGGTGGAAAATCAGGTCCAATTTTTCTTCCTGCTATTTCTATGTATGGGTTCATTCTATTTCTTATTTTTATTTAATAAATATTCGGCATAGTCAAAATCTTCTTGGGTATCGATATCTACATTCGCAAATACATGATTTACAATATAAGGAAATGCCTTTTCAGATATAATTTTTCCTTCTAATATCAATTTTGATTTGGCAATGTACAATAATCCGTTTTCAAAGAAAAGAGGTTCCAAATCTTGACTACGCTGACCAATTTTATAATTAAAAGGCACAAAAGTACCATTGTGAATTTTGCCTAATTTATGATGATCTTGTGATACTGTAAATAGGCTGTCAAAATTGCCATCTAAATACTTTTGAAAACATTTAGTCAATAAATCAATTGGTCGTAACGGATTGGTTGGCTGCAATAAAACTACATTTTCAACATCGGAATCAATAGAGTTTAGAACATGTTGTAAAGATGAAATTGTAGGTTCAAAATCTCCAGAAATAGATGTTGGCCTATCAATAACTTTTGCTCCATAAGCCAATGCTACTTCTTTTATTTGCTCATCGTCTGTAGAAACATAAACCTCATCAATTAAATCAGAATTTGATTTTGCATAAATAATACTATGAGCCAATAAAGGCATTCCTCCTAGTGGAAGAATGTTTTTTCCTGGTAATCTTTTAGATCCACCACGAGCTGGAATTATGGCTATAGTTTTTATCAAAATCTATAATTTTCTTGCTACTATTCCGTAACTTATACCTTTTGCTTTATTATCTTTTTTTTCAATAAATCTTTCGATTTTACTTTTAATAAAATATTTAAAACCTCCAGAACCTTTTGGTTCATCAATTATTGCATATTCTAAAACTTCAAAACCAACTTCTTTTAGCAAATGTTCTACAATATGATGCCAAGGAGTAAATATGTGATTTTCTGCTAAATGTTTGGGTTGAAAAGAAAAAAGAGTTCCTTTTAAAAGTAAATTTAATCTATTTTTACTCCAAGCAGGATTTGGGACTGATAAAATTAATATTCCGCCCTTTTCAATATGATTGCTAATGTTTTTCAATCCCAATTGTGGATTTGATAAATGTTCTAACACTTCTAAGAAAATGGCAGTTCCTGTTTTTTCATTAACAGGACAAGGGTTATTTAAATCCCAAATAATTGATTTATCTATTTTTTTTACGTAATCAAAAGGTTGCCATGTTCCTCCAATAGATTCAATTTTGCTTTGCATAAATCCGAAACCAGAACCTATATCGCTAATAGTAGTATTTGGTGCTTTTGCAAAATAATTATCTAACATTTCAAAAGCGAAGAAAGATCGATTTGTATATTCTTTAATTTTATTATTCATTTGGTTTCCAAAATATTTTAGTCTCTGTTATTTTTAAATAATTATTATATTCTTGAATTGTAAGTTTGTTTCTTTGCTTCAAAATTTTTAACAAATTTACAAAAACATCTCCAATCGCTTGTAAAATTGCAATTGTTGCTTTTAAATCTCCTTTAAATGTTTTGGTCTTTATTTGAATCCATAACGTATAAACTATTTTTCTTGGAATCATTTTTAAAGGATAATATAAAAAAAACAAATACCATCCTGATCTCAAACTTCTTCTTAAACGCCATTGATAATCATTATTGCTCTTTCTTGCAATTACATCAACACGATGATGTACTAAAACTGAAGGTAAATAATGAACTTCAAAGTTTTTTTTATACAATTCAAAAGAAGCAAAACTTTCTTCTCCAAAAAAACCAAACCATTCTGGATAATTTGGAATTTTTTTCCAAGTTTCTATTCGCCATGCATGACCACAACCAACAAAACCTTTTACTTGTTCAATTTCCTCGTCTGAAGTTATTGATTTTGGCAATTCTTTTCCCCAAAAAATTCGGAAAGCAATCAATCCACAATTAGTATTTTCAATAAAGTGTTTTTCAATTTCTTCTAATGGATTTTCAGATAAAAAATTAGCATCATCATCAAGAGAAATTGCATAAACTCCTTTACAAGTGTTCAATAATTTGTTTCTATTGAACAAATAACCTTTTGAAACTTCGTTTCTAATTAATTGTATTTTTGGAAAATGAGTGGCTACATAAGTTGCTGTTCCATCAGTCGAACCATCATCACAAATAATAAATTCAACATCGTCTCTATCTATAATAGATTGCATCGAATTCAGACTAACAATTAAGTCAGAAATTCTATTTTTAGTGGTAATCAGAATCGAAAACTTCATTATTGCTTTATTTTACAATTCTTGTAAAGATACCATGTTAGTAAAAGTTTCAGAATTAATCAACAATTCATCATATGAACCCTCGGCAACTATAGATCCATTGTCTACAAGAACAATTTTATCGGCATTTTTAATTGTTGATAATCGATGAGCAATAACTATAATTGTAATTTGCCCTTTTAATGCTTCAATACTATCTTGAATAAAACGTTCAGTTTGAGAATCTAAAGCAGAAGTTGCTTCATCTAAAATTAAAATCTCAATATCTTTATACAATTCTCTGGCGATTGAAAGTCGTTGTCTTTGCCCACCAGACATTACTACTCCATTATCTCCTAAAATTATATCTTCTTTTAAATCAGAATTTTTTACAAACTCTGTTAAATCTACTTTTTTTATTACTTCATTAAACCTTTTTAAAGTAACATCGTTTTTTTCTTGCCAAAAAGTAATGTTATTAAAAAGTGTATCGTTAAAAACTACTGTTTCCTGTGAAATAAATCCGATTTTACTTCTTATTGAATCAATATTAAATGATGCCATTTCATTGTTATCAAAAAGAATTCTACCAGATGTTGGGGATAATAATCCACAAATAATATTTACTAAAGTAGTTTTACCTGAACCACTTTTACCTACAAAAGCCAATGTAGTATTCTTATGAATATCTAATGAAATATCTTTTAAAATTTTTGCTTTATTATTGTATTCAAAAAATACATCTTTTAAAACGATTTTATCATTAAATGAAGTAAACTCTTTTCCTTTATTTTCTTCTTTAAAATTTTTAACATCAGAAATAAAATCAAGATATTGTGATATAGATCCAACATACTTTAAAAAAGCGGTCCAACTTTGTTGAACGGTCATTAAACTTCCAAAAGCTCTATAAAAGAATAGTAAGATTATAATTAATGAATTAAACTTTCCACCTAAAACATTAATTTGGATATAAATTGCAATAACCAAAAATAAAACAATTATTGGTTCTCTAATAGACATGACTTTTGCAGAAGTCTTACCAAGTACCACCAAATCTTTTTCTATATCATCTATCGTAATATTAATTTTTTCAACATATTTCTTCATTAATGCTGTAGACTTCAAATATTTAAAATTTGTTATCTGCTGCATTACCAAACCTGACAATTTGTTGTTTTTTTTAGCAATATCATTTGATAGTTTTTCTGAGTTTTTATATAATGATTTGAATAAAAATCTAGATAACCATCCGCCAACAATTACTATTAAAGTAAATTTAGGGTTTGTTAAAAATGACAATCCTATGTATACTACTACAAAAATAGCACTTTGCATAACTGAAATATACTGTAAAAAAGCACTACAGATAATGTGTATTTCTGTTGTCACACTATTTTGAATTGTCCCAAAATTTATTGTAACATACTTAGAATATTTTACTTCAGAAATTTCTAATAATAATTTCTTTTTTATATTTTTTATAAAAATAGAAGTCGTTATTGTTCTGTAATAAACGTCTATATATCTAAATAAGGCCTTAAAGATGAAAGAAGCTAACATAATAATTAAAATTATGTTAACCGTTGGGTTTATATTAAAAAAATTGAAAATCTCTAAAAATATATCATCACTTTTTTCAACTGGAGCATTTTTTTCTCTAGTAGCAATTTGAAACAAAGGAATGAAAATAGTTAAGCTAACCGCATCAACCAAACCATAAAGAAAGCTAATAAAAAAAACAAAAAAAAGTCTTAACTTTAATACACTATAAAAAAGTGTAAATAGTGAAAGTTAGATTTTAAATATTTTGATACTAATTGCTTCAAATTATAGTTAGTTTTAATAAGAGCCAAATTTAGAAAACAAAATCTATATATGTATTTTAAATTTTTATTTATTTTGGATTACTTTTACAAAAAAAATAACGTGTTTTTCTTTAATAAAAAATCTACTTATCTCAAAGATATAATCCCAAATGATTATACTGATATTCATTCGCATTTATTACCTGGAATAGATGATGGATCGAAAGATATTCAAGATAGCTTGACATTGATAAACGAATTAAAAAAGTTAGGATTCTGTAATTTCATTACAACACCTCATGTAATGGAACATGTTTGGGAAAATTCCAAAACTAAAATTGAAGATGCTCTTGCAACAACATTAAGTCATCTAAAAGACAATACTATCGACAATCCGTTTAAAGCTGCTGCAGAATACATGCTTGACGATAAGTTTAGAAAGTTATTTCAAGAGGAAAAATTATTGACACTTAAAGATAATTATGTTTTGGTTGAAATGTCATACATTAATGCTCCATTACAATTGTATAACATTATATTTGATTTACAAGTAGCTGGCTACAAACCAGTTTTAGCACATCCTGAACGATACAATTTTTACCACAACAACCTCCAAGAATTTAAAAAGTTGAAACATGCAGGTTGTCTGTTACAAATCAACCTACTCTCATCTGTGGGTTATTACGGACCAATGGTAGCCAAAACAGCCGACTATTTATTAAAAAATAATATGATTGATTTTGTAGGCTCTGATGTACATCATATGAAACATGTAGAATCATTTAATAAAAAAATTGTTTTGAAAAACCTTGATCCATTAAAAGAAGCTTTTCAAAACAATGTTTTCTTTAAACCTTGATAAAGTTTATTTCTTTTTGGCGAATAATGCTTTTATTTTTTGAATAAAAGTTAATTCTTTTTCTTCAACTCCATAGCCGTAGCCATAGCCGTAGCCGTAACCATAACCATAACCGTAACCATAACCATATGTTTTCTTAACTTCTGTATCGTTTAGAATTATAGACATATTTGGCAACTTATTTTCTTTATATAATGTTTCAGCAAACTTAAGCATTCGTTTATCTAGATAATTTGCACGCATTACATAAATAAAAGCATCCGCATTTTTAGCAATTAATAAAGTATCTGTAACAACGCTAACAGGAGCTGTATCAACTACTATGTAATCATATTGTTTTTTAAGTTTATCAAATAAAAGCGTTAATTTATCATTCATCAACAACTCCACAGGATTAGGAGGAATAGCACCAGATGATAAAGCATAAAAGTTAGTAAAATCTTTTACTTTTATTATATAATCATTAATATCATCATTTGGTTTAGTCAAATAATTAGTCATCCCTTTTTGAGGTAAATCTATATATTGATCTAATTTAGGATTTCTAATATCTAAACCAATTATTAATACTTTTTTTCCTGATAAGGCAATTGTAGTTGCCAGATTAATGGCACAAAATGTTTTCCCTTCTTTAGGCAAAGATGATGTTACAAATATAGTTTTACAAGAATTTTCAGGAACATGCGCAAGCATAAACTCTAAATTGGTTCTAATCATTCTAATAGCTTCAGCTGAACTTGAACGACTATTAGATTTTATTATTTCTTCATTAGTTTCTGATTTAGGCAAATCACCCAAAAAAGGAATAGAAACTTTGCCTTCAATATCTTGACGGTACTTGATTTTTGTATCAAAGAAGTTTATTAAAAATAATATTCCAAAAGGAATTAGTAAACCTAAAATTAAAGCTCCAATATAAAACACTGGTTTTTTTAATGATATTGGACCTGTTAAATAAGCATTATCAATAATTTTAGCTTTTGAAGAGGTAACCGCTAGCGAAATCTCTGTTTCTTCTCTTTTTTGCAAAAGATATAGATACAATGATTGTTTAATGTTTTGCTGTCTAGCAATTTCATTAAAATTGCGTTCATTGGTAGGAACCTGATACACTTTTCCATTATAAAGAGAACGTTGTCTCAATAAATCTCTTTTTTGTATAGCTAAATCATTCTTTCTACTCAATAGACTTTGAACGATATTTTCTCTCAACTCCGAAATTCTCAAATCAATATTTTTAACTTTTGGATTTGATTCGGTGGCACTTTTGGATATCCTTCTCTTATCTAAAACAAGAGCATTATATTCAGAAATATAAACCGAAGAGGTTTCAGTTGCAGATACAACATTTGTAGGAAACAATTCATCTTTTTTTGTTTTTCTAATCTCTTCAAGAAGGAAATCTCTAACTTTAAGATCTGTTTCAATACCTAAAATTGTTTTATTATAATCGACTGCTCCACCAATACTTATTTCTGCATCAGACTCTAAACTTACAATTCCTTTTTGTTTTTTAAATTGTTCAGCTTGCCCTTCTACACCTCCTAATTCTTTTGTTATTATATCAAGTCTATTATTTATAAACTCTTTAGTAAATTCTGCCACTTGATTCCTATCTCTAACTGCATCTTCGTTATATTGTTGAACAAGTGCATCTAAAAAATCAACACTTCGTTTTGGTACAACATCGGTAACATTAAGATTTATAACATTAGTTTTTTCGACGGAAAAAACAGATAATTTTGATCTAAATGCATTAGCTTTTCCTTCTAAATCAGATTTTACAACAATAATATCTATAATGTTTTCTGGAATTGGAAAAGAATTTAAGTTAACTATAAAATTACCTAATTTCGAAGGAACTTTTTGACCAAAACTATAAAGTTTAGCATTCTTTTTTTCTGCATCAAATAGTTCAAATTTCTTGTTAGAAATTACTCTAATAATAAAAGTTAAAGAGTTACTATAGTAATCTTCTTTTTTATCAACAAAAACTACTTTTATTGGAGAATCTTCATACAACTCTTTGTAAACGACTCTTCCTTCACTAAAATAAGAAATATCTAAATCTAATTTTTTTACAACGTTCTGAGATAACTCTCTAGATTTTAAAATAAAAATCTCATTGTCAACATTATTTTTTCCGGAAAAAATATTTAAATCACTAAAGGCAGAAAATTCACTTGTACCACCTTTTTTTTCATCTTTTATTAAGATAGAAGATGAAGCTCCATATTCAACAACATAATATCGTAAGTATGCAAATGCAAAAGTAAGAAATAGCAAAACACTTAACACAAACCATTTCCAATATTGAAAATAATTTAAGATTTGATCTTTAATATTAAAATCATTTTGAGGGCTTGAACTCGATTCTTCTGATAATAAGTTTTGCATAATTATCTTGTTAAAAGTATTGCCGAAGTGAGTAATATTCCAAAAATTGAAGCATACAAGGAAATAGTTGGCAATGCAACTGAATTAATTTTTAATTTCCTTTGTTCAACATATACTAAATCATTTTGGTCTAAATAATAAAAAGGAGAATTAACAAAATCTGCTTTTGTAATATCAATTCTATTAAATGTTTTTAAACCTTGTATATCCCTAATAATTAATATATTATTTCTTTTAGCAAAAATTGTTAAATCACCAGCAAAACCTAAAGCATCAAATAAAGTAACTCTATGATTACCAAAAGTTATAACTCCAGGACTTGCCACATCTCCCAAAACTGTTACTTTAAAATTTAAAATTTTAATATTTATAACAGGATCAATAAGATGAACGGCCAATTTTTGCTTTAGCATGTTTTTTAACTCTTTTATAGAATAACCTGAAACGAAACTTCAATATTGCCTATAACTGGAAAATCAATTTTACCTTCATTATCAACCAAATAATTAGGTAAATTAAAAGGTGTAGCAGCCTCAACCTCTTGAGTGGTTACTATGATAGACAACAAGTCATCATTTTGAATTATTGGGTCATAATTAGTAGATACATTGCTAAACTCCTGTGAACCCTGAAGATAAACAAACTTTTGTTTAGAAACACAAGAAGAAAATAGAACCAGAAAAATTATTGATATATAGAAGTAATAGTTTTTCATTCGAAAGAAATATAATAAATTGGAGACAAATATATTAAAAACCATTCAATTTACATTCTATTTGGTATAAACATAAGAGTCTTTAACTTCTATATCTAAAGTTTGGAACACAGAATTCATACTTTTATACTCTGGAACTATATTTTTCATTTTTGCAGCTATCATTTCTGAATTGCCACCATAAGAAATACTTATCAACTCTTCTACTTGTTGACTAACGATTTCGAAATCATCGCAAACCTCAACCGCAATAGTTATCTTTTCATGATGAGTAGTCAAATTTTGAGCAGAATCATTCAATAATTCTTCATAAAGTTTCTCACCTGGTCGTAATCCAACAATTTTTATTTTAATCTCCTTATCAGGTTGGTATCCTGCCAAACGAATCATTTTTTTAGCCAAATCAATAATTTTAACTGGTTTACCCATATCAAAAATATAAATTTCGCCTCCATTACCCATTGAACATGCTTCCAATACAAGCTGACAAGCTTCTGGAATAGTCATAAAATAACGAATGATTTCAGGATGAGTTATTGTAATTGGTCCACCTTCTTGAATTTGTTTTGTAAATAATGGAACTACTGAACCATTTGAACCTAATACATTTCCGAATCTAGTGGTAATAAATTTTGTATAGCGCTCAGAATTGTTTTTTAAGTGTTTAAAGTGTTTCGATTGAACATACATCTCAGCAATTCGCTTACTTGCTCCCATAATACTGCTTGGGTTTACCGCTTTATCTGTAGAAATCATCACAAAACGCTCTACATGAAATTTATTAGACAAATCAGCAACATTTTTTGTTCCCAACACATTGGTAAAAATAGCCTGTGAAGGATTTTCTTCCATCATTGGAACGTGTTTATAAGCCGCAGCATGATAAACTACATCCGGTTGATAAGTTATAAACAATCTTTCTAAAATTCCATAATCCCTGACATCTGCAATGACATTAACCACCTCAACAGACAAACCTAACCCTATAATCTCCAATGATAGAGAATGAAGTGGTGTTTCTGCTTGATCCAATAATATAATTTTTTTTGGATTAAAATGAAGTACTTGCCTTACAATTTCACTACCAATAGAACCTGCTGCTCCTGTAACTAAAATTGATTTTCCTTTAAGTTTAGAAGAGATGCTGTCGGTATTTAAAACGATTGGTTTTCGCTCTAATAAGTCTTGAATTTCAAAGTTCTTAATGTTTTTGGAAATTTCTTTTTCATCATCCCAATCAGAAACTACTGGAAGTGTATATACTTTAAATCCATATTCTATACACTCATCCACTATTGTTAAACGCTCTTCTTTGGTCAGACTTTTATCAGCAATAATTAATGCTACTACTTTTTTGGAACGCATCAAAACAGGAATGCTTTTCTTTATTTGAAAAATAGGAAGATCTAGTATCCTTTTTGTCGAATTCTGATTATTTTTATCTATAAAGCCAACCAGTTTAAACCTTCCAGGTGTCTCTGCTTTCAATGCAGAAGCTACGGCAGAGGCATTAGCATCTGAACCATAAATAATAGCTGCCATTCTTTTTTCTGAACTGGCATCTTTGAATAATAATTCAAACGTTTGCTTAACAATCATTCGAAAAACAAATAAAAAACTAAAGGATAATACAGCATTGATAAAAGCTCCAGTAGTTAGATACAATTTTGGCTTATCTAATATTAAAACAAAAAAGTTAAGTAAAAGTAGTATTACAAATGTAGAAAACTGAGAAAAAAACAACTTTAACGCATCAATATAGGAAGAGTGTCTAATTATTCCTGAATAAGTTCTGTAAATCCAAAAGAAAAAAATGTTTATCGTTAAATAAAACAATGTTCCTAGGCCTAAATAATTTTTAGGTATATAATTTAATTTCAATCCTTGAAAAAGGAAATAGGTAACAACACCTGAAATAAATACAATAAAAACATCAATCAAAAGAACAACCCACCTAGGCAAATAACTTAAGTTTTTAAAACTAAATCCCGTATTGACATCCGAAAAAGTTTTAAAAAAATCAGTAAAAAAATTTCTTGGGGTATTATTTTTCAATTTATACTTTACTTTATTAGTTGTAAAAATAAGAAAAAAAAGTTCTTAAAAAAATCTTAAAAAATATTTAATACATTTTTTATTCTTTCTTTTTCATCATCAGTCAAATTAGAACCCGAAGGAAGACAAAGACCATTATCAAACAAGTTTTCAGAAACTGTTCCTCCATAATAAGGTGCGTTCTTAAAAACCGGTTGTAAATGCATTGGCTTCCACAAGGGACGACTTTCTATATTTTGAGTTTCAAATAACAATCGTAAATCTTCTCGAGTTTTACCTCCATTTAAGGATGGATTTACTGTTATTGCCGAAAGCCAATGATTAGAAAAATAATTCTCATTTGGCTCAGAAAAAACATTAATTGAAGTATTTCCTTTAAAAATATCCATATAAAAATTATGCATATTTCTTCTTTTTGAAATATGAGCATCCAAAACTTCCATTTGACCTCTACCTACACCTGCGCAAATGTTACTCATTCTGTAATTATACCCTATTTCACTGTGTTGATAATGTGGTGCATTGTCCCTAGCTTGCGTTGATAAAAAAATAGCTTTATTTTTCTGGTCTATGCTTTTTACTACAATTGCTCCTCCACCAGAAGTAGTAATAATTTTATTTCCGTTGAATGACAACACACTAATATCTCCAAAAGTACCACAATTTTGTCCTTTGTAGGTACTTCCTAAAGCTTCTGCACTATCCTCAAGAATTGGAATTTCATATTTATCTGCAATACTTCTTATTTCTTCAATTTTATAAGGCATTCCATACAAATGAACTGCGATAATAGCTTTGGGCTTCTTACCTTTAGAAACTCTGTCTTTTATTGCTGTCTCTAATGCATTAGGACATAAATTCCAGGTATCTTTTTCACTATCAATAAAAATTGGAGTAGCTCCTTGATATGCTATTGGATTGGCTGAGGCAGAAAAAGTCATGCTTTGGCATATAACTTCGTCTCCAGTTTTAACTCCAAGTAAAATCAACCCCAAATGCAAAGCTGCTGTTCCTGAGCTCAAAGCACCTACTAAAACATTTTGACCTAAATAACGCTCTAAATCTTCTTCAAATCCAGTTACATTAGGCCCCAAAGGCGCAACCCAATTACTATCAAATGCTTCTTTAATGTAGTCTTGTTCAGTTCCACCCATGTGAGGTGAAGAAAGCCATATTTTAGATTTAGTCATTGTTATGAAATTTAATTGGTTTGGCCGGTATTCCAACTGCTGTACAATAGTCGGGCAAACTTTTTGAAACGACAGCACCAGCTCCAACAATTGTTGATTTACCAATGGTTAATTGATTTATAATTTTTGCTCCAGTTCCAACATAAACTTTCTCCTGAATATGCACTTCTCCAGAAATATTAACTGAAGGCATAAATGAAGAAAAATCATCAATGATAGTGTCATGACCTACTGTACACATAAGATTTAAGGTCACAAAACTTCCAATTTTTATATTACAAGTAATTATTGTTCCTCCACAAATAATACAACCATTTGAAATAGATACATCGTCATTTGAAATTTGAACTGATGGATGAATTAATGTTGGGAAATTAATTTTTTCATTAGATAACAAATTAATAATCTTACCTTTAGTAGTTGGATCACCAATACCTAAAAGAACCGAAATTTCTTTATCAGTTGCATTCAAATCTTGCAATTTGCCTAAAACTGGAAAATTATTAATTATTGTACCTTTTTCAACACCATCATCATAATATCCTATAAAATTATATATTTTTTTTACCTTATTTACAGCATCTATAATGGTTTTTACTTCACGCCCAAAACCGCCAGCTCCTATAATTACAATATCTTGCATAACCTCATTTTTTAAAACGGTTCAATTCGAGTAATGTCATCTACATTTATACCTTCACTTTTAAATACTTTAAAAACAGTCATAAATAATATTTTTATATCCAATATTAATGAAATATTATCTACATACCATACATCTAGTTCAAATTTTTTATCCCAATCTAAACCATTTCTTCCATTTACTTGAACCCAACCTGTTACACCTGGTTTTACTTCATGTCTTCGTGCTTGAAAGTTTGAATATTTTGACAAATAATCTGGAAGCAATGGTCTTGGACCAACTAAACTCATATCTCCTTTAAGTACATTGATGAGTTGTGGTATTTCGTCAAGGGATGTTTTTCTAATAAAACTGCCCAACTTAGTCAATCTGTCAGTATCTGGAAGCAGATGACCATTTTGATCTTTTTTATCATTCATGGTTTTAAACTTTAAAATTTTGAAAATTCGTTCGTTTAATCCAGGCCTTTTTTGAATAAAAAATGGCGATCCATTATTGTTAATAAACAACAAAATAAAAACAATTATAAATATCGGAAACAATAGCACTATCCCAATTAATGAGAAAAGAAAATCAATAATTCGTTTAAAAAATTTTCGGTATAACATCATTACATTTTATCACCCAAATTAATACTTATCGTTTTGAAAACTTCGTAATCATCTAACGCGGTTTCATCTGTTTTTTGAATGGTAAAAAATCCCTTTACAAAATTGAAACTATTAGCTTCCAAAACATCGATTTGAAATTCATCTGAAACAAAAAACATAACTTTTTTATCCTTATTTGTTCGCATCCAATTACAAAAAAACTGGATTATCCTATAATCAAAATCGGAAAAGAAAAGTAGTTTTATGATACTTCCGGTATCTTCAAATAAAAAATAAGTTGTACCAACTTTAGCACATTCAACAAAATTTATTCGTTGTATGTATTGCAATTCAAATTCAGATTTTGAATATACAAATACGGATTGTTCTAATGATTTCAATTGATATTTTTTATATAACAAATCAACATCAATAGGCACTATTTCCAAAGTATTTGTCTCCACTGATATTTCAAACAAATCTTCATTAGAAAAAACATTATCAGCTATTTTACAATAAAAACCAGCATCTTTCAATCGTCTATAACTTGCATTTGTTTCGGTAACAAAAGCAGTTAAATAAGGAACATTTTTTTCAAAACAAATACGTTTAGACTCTGATATAATTTGACTAAAACAACCTTTCCCTCTTGCATTTGGTAATGTCCACGAACCTGTCATTATGCCAAAATTAACTATCAAACCATTATTAGATTTAATTGCTCTGTAAGTAATTGAAGAACCTGCAATAATATGACCTTGATCATCTTTTAGTAATAAAATATCCGATTTATTATCGCCTACTTGTCGCTCAAAAACCCAATTATAAACTACTTCATTTCCCCAATTTGGAAAGCATGAATTCAAATATTCTATATATGTCTCTTTATAATCTTGCGGATTTAAAATTACTTCATTCATAATTAATTATTATTTTTTACAAAATGTGCAATTTCGCCCATTGATGTCCACCATAAATCATCTCCATATTTCTGTTCTAAACTTGAAAGCAAAACATCAAGGTAATTCATATACAAATCATCAACTCCATCTAAAGCTACATAACTTCCTACCTGTTTAATGATGTGTGCTTTTATAGAAATTAGACCTTCATTCTCAATAATATCTATAGCTCTATCAATAGAAGAATTTACTTGAAAATTAGAAGGTAAATGAACAAGTTTATTCTCTTTTAATAAAGTTGGATAAATTAAAGGTACTTCTTTTAAACCACTCATATTACATTTAGCATTTTTAGAAATTGGCGTTATAACATCTCTTGAAGAAGCAACATAATCAAAATCATATTTTACTAAAGTTGATAAAAGTGCATCTGGTGCGTTCCATCCTGGCGGACAAATCCCTTTTACGTGATTTACTTTAGAAGCATTGAAAATTCGAACCATTTCACCTATAATGGTTTCAAATTCTGCTTGAGTTTGATTTTGAAATTCAACTGGAATTTTCAGTCCTTTATGCACATGATACAAACCGTGATAGGCAATTTCAGTTTGCTTCATTTGATTCAAGAAAGCGACAAAAACTGAATGATTTTCTAAACTCATAGTCCCTTTTTTCAAACGTTTAGAAAGATAAAATTTATCACGAAGATTTGGGATTTTTGCCAATATTTTTCGTGTTGGAAAAGCATGTGTTTCGCGCCAATCTGCAGTAGTAAAAAGTGTTACTTTTAGTTTAGGATGTCTGTTTAGTAACCACATAACTTTTCCTAAAGCGCCTTTGTCTAAATCACCACCAGCTTCGTACAAATCAGAACTTTTACCAGGATGAATATCATCAATAGTGAAGCATATAGCCGCTTTTTTATCTGTTGGTTTCCAGTGTAGCATTTTATTTGAAGTTTTCTTCTAAAAATTTATATTCCTTTAATAAAGAATTCCAAACTTGAGACTGTTCATATCTTGAATTAATTAAATGACGAGCATTACTCATGCATTTGTTTCGTAATTCAACATCGAAAAGCATTTTGTTTAGTCCGTCAAATATAGCTTTTTTATTTTTTATTGGGATAATTATACCATTTTTATCTTGCAATATAATTTCATTTGAGCCACTTATATCGGTTACTATACATGGCAAATTCATAGCTCCAGCTTGTAGAATAACATTAGGAAATCCTTCACGATAGCTTGGAAAAACAAAAACATCTGAAAGAGCTAAATAAGGTCTTACATCGTCTTGAAACCCAACACAAATAATTGATTTATTCGAAGCAATCTGGTCTAATGTTTCTCGATGCAATGGATCTAATTCGTTTTCAAAAGGACCAACCAAAAGCAATTTACAATTTGAATTTTGTTTAGACAAATCAGTAAAAGCAGCAACCAACTCATTAATTCCTTTATCTGACACTAGTCTTCCAACGAAAACAAAAACAAAGTCTGTAGGATTAATATGTAATTGTTGTTTTAAGTTTTCTTGTTCAACTTGAGATACTTTATTGGGATTAAAAAAATCTAAATCAATTCCATTTACATTTCCATTAGCAATAACTTTCAAAGGTTTTTTTGTAACCTTAAAAGCTAATAAATCTTTTTTTACACCTTCACCTTCTGGAATTATATGGGTTGCAAAATGACATAAAACTTTATCTAAAAACAACAACAAGTGATGAATAAAACCTTTTTTGTAAGGAAAAACCAATCCAGTAAAAGTATGAATTCTAATGGGAACACCAGCAAAATAGGACGCTATCATGGTCAACAATCCTGCTTTGGGCGTTATAGAATGAACTATTAGTGGTTTTTCTTTTCTTAAAACTTTATACAATTTTAATAATGAAATAAAATCTTTGAAGGGCGAAATTTGTCTTTGAAAAGATACTGGAATTGTTCGAACCCCTTCTCTATTTGAAACTGAATCTAAATATGAATCTTGTCCAGAAACAGCAACAACTTCATAATGTTCTTTCAAAAAAGCCAATTGACCTTTAAGCAAGATATCTAAAGAAATAGAAACGGTGGCTGTTCTTATTATTTTTTTCAAAACAATTACTTTCTGGTTTTAAATCGAATTAATAAATATAAAGCGATTCCGAATGGAACTGCCAATAAAGTCAATAATTTTTCTGGTGAGTCTTTTAAAAAGTTACTACGTTTTAAAATAATACAACTCGATATGTAATGTATCGCTTCTATGAATTTTCTTTTTGTAGATTTAGAAAAGCGCATTGTGGTTATCCTATTGTATATAAATCCCTTAGGATATTTCATATATTGATAGAACATGGTATTACTTGAACCTGTTGGCTGATAATCAACTATGACTAAAACTTCATTAAGTGTTACCATTTCATAGTCTTTATCTACAAAAAGATATTTTGTTCCCAGACCTACATAGCGTTCACCTTCAAAAATTGGGTATTCAGGATAACTCGTAATAATATCCGTTCTGTAAACTAATTTCTTATCGCCTGAACCACCGCTGAGATAGAAATCCTCTAATGTTGTAAAGTCTGATGTAAATTTTGATCCTAAAACAGCACCTGATTCTAATGCATCTAAGCCTATAATTCCGGCATATTTCTTTTGATCAATTGTTTCCCATTTTGACAAAATTAACTCAACGCCATTCAATGGCATGTAATCATCTGAATCAATACAGGTATTCAAAGTAGCTTTTATATTCTTATAAGCTGTATTATGAGCACCATGCATTCCTTGATTCTCTTGGTAGATATAGGTAATTGGAAATTTATTTTCAGCAATCCAACCAGCCACTATTTCTTTTGTATTATCAGAGGAACCATCATCAACAACCAACCAATCAAAATCTTGACAAGTTTGATTACACAAACTTTCATAAAGTCTGGGTAGTAATTGAGCTCTATTAAAAGCAGGTGTAAAAATGGTTAATGTCTTCATGAATGTTGCTTTAATAATTCTAAATACTTTTCTTGCAAAAGCGCTACATTTTTATTGATATCATATCCTCTATCAATAATGATTTGTGATACGTCTTTCTTAATAAAATCATTTTGTGCATTTATTATATTTGCCCATTCAGTAGCAGATTTTTTAAGAGAAATTACCTCTACATTTTCATTTACTATTATAGATTCTTTCGGTACACCGTCAGAAATAAAGCATTTTACTCCACTAGCTTGAGCTTCAACTAATGAAACAGGTAAACCTTCGAACAACGAAGGAAAAAGAAAAACATCCATTGCTTGAAGTAGCTCATTGACATCACTTCTTAACCCTAAAAAAATGACGTTCTTTTCTAATTGCAACTTTGCAACTTTTTTCTGCATTGCTTCCATAAGTTCGCCATTACCAACTAAAAAAAGTTTTTTATTACTATTCAATTTTACTAATTCACTAAAAATAGCTATTAGAAAATCATGATTTTTTTGTTCATTAAAACGACCTACATGAATAAAATTTTGGGATGTTGTAGCCTCTAATTGCTCTCTAACTTGTTGACTTTTAAATTCATTATAGGCAAAGTTACTTGAATCTATTGCGTTGGTCATGGTAAATGCTTTATCGGCATTTTTCTTTCCAAAAAGCCATATAGCTGCGTCATGCCCACAAGTAAAATAAGTGTTTATATAGCGCATCATTCGCTTTTTATAATAATATCTGAAAGGCGATTTCAAATTCCAACCATCGGTGGCATTATGTCCGTGAGCAATAATTACTGGAGTATTTCTTTTTTGTGCTTCTTGATAAATATAAACACCTAATTCTGAACAATTTCCATGAATTATTGGATAAGTATGTTGGTCAAAAAAAAGAGCAATCTGTTTTTTATAGTCTTTAATCTTTAGCGGATTAAAAGGTGGTAATCTATATATTTTTCCACCCAAAGCTGTGATTTCATCTTCATAAGCTCCTTTTTCTTGTCGATGCACAATAAAATCAAACTGAAACTTAGTTCTATCCAACTTTCTATAATAGTTCATCACGTTGGTTTCAGCACCACCGCGATTGAGTATTGTAAAAAGCTGTAAGATTCTTATCGGTTTCTCCATTTTGAATTTACTTTTTTATAATTTTTTTAATTACCTTTAAAAGTAACATAAGCGGAATTGTTAATCTATATTTTGAGAAGAAAAAAAATAATTTCCAATGAATAGGAAAATAGCGCAATTCCAAATTTTTATATGCTTCTTTATGATACTTCGAATTTAGGACCGTTTTCATATTTTTACATTGTGTAAAAAAAGAGGCTTTGTTAAAAGATTCATTTAGTCCTAAACCTATCACACTCAAACAAATTCTATTATGAAATGCCTCAAAATAGTCTAATCCTTTTTTATGCTTATTTAATTGTTCTGATAGTAAATCAAACATGTGATTTGTCTTTTCAAGCAATCCATTTTTATAATTAGAGGTAATGGATTCTGAATTAAATTTTCTATAATTATATAATGGTTTGTCTAAAATAAAGACGAACTGGGATTGGTTTAAATATTCCCAAGTAAAAAAACCATCTTCCCAAGCACCTATTTCACTAAGATTTTTGGATTTAATATTATGCGATTTGATGATGTTTGTTTTATAAATTTTACCCCAAGCAGTTACTAAAGTTTCCAAATGACTTGGATCAGAAAGCTCTTCATTTATTGGTCCTGTAATTTTTCTTTGCATAAAAGAAGCTTTATACCTTCCATTTAATCCAAATGCTCTTGGTATTTGGTTAGTTGGATATTCTTTAAAAAAAGAAAAGCATACTAAATCTACTTCATTCATATTAGAAAAAGCAGTTTCAATAGCGTGGAGTTCCATCCAATCATCACTATCAACAAACATTAAATAAATTCCTGTTGCCGTTTCAATACCTGTATTTCTGGCTCCTGCAAGCCCTTTATTGGCTTGTGAAACAACTATGATTCTTGAATCTAACCTTTGATATTCTTCACATATTGTCAAACTATCATCTGTTGAACCATCATTAACGAGAATAATTTCAAGATTTTTATATGTTTGATTAATTATACTATCCAAACATTGCTTCAAATATTTTGAAACATTATAAACAGGAATAATAACGCTAATCATTTGACTCATTTTTCAATTTATAATTTGTAAACAAATATGTTCATAATATAAGTAAAAGCAAAATAAGCAAAAATTACACGAACAATTACTTGATGCTGATTTTCAAAAAACTTATGTTTTATCAATGGATAAATAATTACAATACCTAACATAAACCAAGATAAGTATGCCAATCTATTAGAATAGTTAGCTCGAATTACTAAAACCCAAAAAGCATTACAAAACAAAAAAACATTAAGCAATTGAAGATAAAGTTTGTCTTGATACTTTTGTTTAAAAATATAATACCATCCTGCAAAAACACCAGAGGCACTATAGACTAAGAAATCCCAACGAAAACCAACATTTAATTCAACACCCTCAGCTGCCTGATTGAATTCGCCTAGATATCCTTCGACCGCTTTTTCTTCTATAATTCCTACACTCATAAAAAAGTTTGTAAAAAATCCTCCCAATGCCAAAGATAATGGAATACAAACAATCCATAAATAAAAGTAAGGTTTTGAATTATTGTAAATCAAAGTAGCAACATATCCAAACAAAGGCAACAGCATTGACCTATGAACAAAAGTACTTGCAAACAAAATTGTTAAAACAACAAACTTTTTATCTTTGGATAAACCATACAAAAAGAGACTAGTAGCAATTCCATTTCTAAGTCCATTTGTACCATATGTCCAAAAAGAAAAGGAAATAACGAGCATAAAAAAACCATAAAACCAGTAATCTTTGAAAAACTTTTTACATGCCAAATACAAAGGCACTAAATACAAAATAGTACATAAAAAGAAAAAAAACGAAGAAGAAGCGACTTGGGCAATACCAAATTTAAAATATTCAAAAAGTGCATCTTTTTCAACTTTTAAAGGTGCTCCTGAAGCATACGTTTGAAATTGCCTATCATAGATAATCATATCACCAAAACGATAATTCAAAGGCCGCAAACCCATATAAAATAAAATAATCATAAAAATAGAAAAACCAAATACTTTCTTGACACTCAAATTCTGCGATGTCTCTAATTTTAAACTACCTTGAGCCATAACAAGAAGCATCATTAACAATATAAATTGATAATAAATGTTTGTGTAATATTCTGCTGGTATTAGATTCATTAAATCTTTTTTTCTATTATTCTTGCAGGATTTCCTACAGCCACGCCATATGCTGGAACATCTTTAACCACTACTGCTCCTGCTCCTATTATAGCATAGTCACCAATATTTACACTACCAACTACAATACATCCAGCGTGCAATTGTACGTTATTACCAATAATTGGTTTTTTTCCATCTTTTTCGCCCAAAGTAACTAGATGATTAACATAAACATTTTCACCAATAGAACTTGCATTTAAAATAGTTGCATAAGGATGAGCCAATTGTAATCCGGCTCCAATTTTAGTGTGCATATCGATTGTAAAAGAGTCTTGTTTGGGATAGAAAACCCTCAATAACTTTGAAAAAATTCCAGGAGTTCTGTAATAAAAAAGTGTTCTAAAATATTTGCTTAACAATAATTCTTTAGTCAAATCATAACATTGATTGACTAATCCTTGTTTTGCAATAGTTCTGGCATACAAATCTCGAACAATAACCTCTTTATTATTAGACAATAGGAACAATACTCCATGAGGAATAAAAAATAATTGTCCGACAAAAAGAAATAGTGTTCTCATCATGATTTAGCAAATATAATAGTATTCCATAGATTCATCACTTTTGAAAGAATATAATTCGATGCATTTTGTTTTGCATTGTTTCCTAAAGTATCCAAAAGTAGATTATTATTAGAGAGTTGTTCTAGTCGATTTACAAAAGCTTTTTGGTCTCCGACTGTTATTAAAAAACCATCTTCTTCGTTGTGAATGATGTTTCTTGGTCCTGTTGGACAATCAAATGAGACTACAGGAACACCAACAGCATTAGCTTCCAAAATAACCATCGGAAAACATTCTTGAATAGAGGTCATTAATAAAACTCTTGCGCTTTGTAAAACCTTTGAAACTTCATTGGTTTGTCCTTTGAATACTATTGTTGATTCTAATTGCTTTTCTTGAACTAAATTTTGTATTTTTTGATAATATTCATTACCAATAGAACCATATAAATGTAATTCCCACTTTGGATGATTTTTGTAAAACTGTTCCCAAATTGCAACCATACTTTCTAATTGCTTTACTGGAGCAAATCTAACAATAGCTATTGCTACGAGTGGTCTTTGAGATACAGAAATCAAAGATTCGTTTATATCCTCCTCAATTGGATTTGGAATAACAACCGTATTATTTGAATAATAAAAGCTTTGCTCTTCTTTGCTAAGTGTTACTAAATAATCATATCTTGATTCTACAAAAATTAGAAGCTTGTTTTTGATTCCAATATTGGAATCGTAGAATTTTGTGTAGTGAAATTCCTTTATTGTTTTAGTCTTTCCTTTAATCAAAAAAGGTAAAATATAAGTGATTGGAATATGTGAAGCAACTAAAATAAAATCTGGTTTTTGCTTAAAAATATACCTTTGAATTTTTAAAATATTTTTGAATAATTTCAAAACATTAATACTACTAAAATAGCTTTTTTTTCTGTCAAAGTTTATTGCAAAATCTTGAAATTTAACTTTATCGTTTAAATCGTAAATTATAGGTTTTCCTACTTGTTCAGTGCTTAAAATAGTTACATCATATCCAAAAACAGCACTCCAATAATTGGCTTTTATAGCAACCAATTTCTCAATTCCACCATGAGAATGCATCTGATCGACAAGAATAACTATTTTTTTCATGAATATAAAGATTTAAAAAGGCCATCCCACTGTAAGCAAATTGTTTCGGGCAAAAATCGCTTTACATTAACTTTTGCATTGTTTCCCATCTTAGTTCTCAAAACATCATCTTCAATAAGCAATACTAACTTTTGAGCTAACAAATCTACATCGCCATTAGAAACTAAAAAACCATCTTCACCATCAGCAATAATGTCACTTGGACCATACGGACAATCAAACGATACACATGGAACTCCACATGCCATAGCTTCAATTAAAACCATTCCAAAACCTTCATAACGAGAAGACATTACATAGATTGATGATTCCAAATATTTTTTTTCAATAGCTTTAACTGGTTCAAAAAAACTAACATTATCATTTATATTTAGGGCAATCGCTAAAGATTCTAAACCTTCAGAAGGTTCTTTCTTTCCATAAATTTCTAATTGCCAATTGGGTTGCTTAGCTATGACTAATTTCCATGCTTGTAATAACACATCATAACCTTTCTGATGACTTTGTTTACCAACAGCAATAACTTTATTAGCAGTAAGTGATGCAGATGCTTCAGGATAAAAAGACAAAGGATTAGAGATAACGCTCAAATTTTGCAATGGCCATTCTTTACAATTTTCGTTAGTAAGTACAACGAATTTATCGTATTTTTTTGCTAAAGTATTCATCAAAAAGAATTGAAACTTAGTGGTAGTTCTTTTTAAAAATCCAGCATTTTTTCCAATCGAAATAGTTTTGGAAACATGACGTTCATAAATTATTTTGGCTTTTGACTTAATCAATAATGGTAGAAAAAAAGCTTTCAATGCATCGTCGCAAACCAAAATCACATCTGGATTTATTTGAGAAACCACTTTATTTAGCCCCGAAATATAACTTTTTATATACGATACTGGATTTCCAGAAACTGAAATACTATGCAAATTTATTTTAGAACTAAAGTCATAAAACAAATTGAGATGCGAATCATTCAAACAAACAATATGAACTTCATAACCCATCTTTTCAGCCAAATAACTTGCCTTGATAGAAAGAACACGTTCTAATCCACCAGAGCCATTTAAACCGTTTGTGATGTATAATAGTTTCATTTATTGCTATTTGATTAAAATTATTAGTATTGTTTATAAAAAGTAGCTTTCAGTGGTAATCTAATGAATTATTATTTCTCAAATTTAACTTTAAATTTTATAAAAACAGAAGTTATAATTTGCATCAACCTTTTATATTCTTCGCTGTTTTTATAAAAAACAAAGATTAAAAAATTAGGCACAAAAAGCACAATACCTAATTTTAAAATTGAAGCCAATAATCCCTCAAAAAATAAAAAATAATTTATTGAAAATAAAATTGCAATTGATAAAAGTAAAACCAAAAAATAATTTATATACTTAATCAAATAATTCACTGGATTTGAATTTAGTCCCAATTTAAATACAATATATGGGTCAAACCATGCATTAGTTAATAATCTAGCAATGGCTGTTGCGGCCAAAATTCCTGCTAATCCATAATAATATCCAAACACAAACGATAAAACTAAATTTATTAAAGCTGTTAAAAGAATTAAATACTGACCTTGTTTAAATATTCCGAAAGTAAATTTAAACATCCAAACAGCATTTTGCATTCCATACATGTAAAAATTAATTACAAGTAGAATTACTACAGATATGGGTAGAATATAATTTTGACCAATCCAAATTAATATAAAATCATTAATTAAAAAAATAATGACAACTGAAACAACCCCATAAATCCAGAAATTCATAAAATTAATTAAATTAAAAGTTTCTATTTTTTTATCTTGACTTTCAATAGCATTAATATTGGCTACACTTGCTGTTAAACTTGAAAAAACTTGAACAATCAAACTTGATCCTAAACCTATTAACAAATTATAATTGGATAATAATCCAACCATGGCTATACCCGAAAAATAATTTAATATTAAATTATCAGTGCTATTTACTACTATACCGCCAATTTTGATAAAACTATTTGATTTAACATTAGAATAAATTTGCTTTTTACTTTCTGAGTCTAATTTTACCTCTTTATATTTTTTTAGAAAAGGATAATATTTATTTACTTTAAAAGACAAAACTACATTTCCTAAAAGTTGAAAAATAGTTTGAATAATAAGGTAAAAAATAAAGTTTTTAAAGAAGAGTAAAACAAGTATTTGAAATAAATTTTGAAGAAAAAAGAATAAAGTGTTGTTTTTAAAAATCAAATAACTTCGTTGATCTGCTTGAAAAATACTGATTTTATATTGTAAAAAATAGGCTGATACAGTATTAAACAAAAACAACAAATAAATTATTACCAGATCATTTGCCAGTTCTTTTGGTGGATTTTTTACAATATCATCTAAAAAAGGAACTACTAAAAGTCCGAGTACGGCTACAATTAATGCAATTGAAGTATAAATTTTTGCTGAAAAATTTATTAGTGCCGCTATTTTTACTTCATCTTTATCGGCCAAAGGTTTGTAGAATGAGTAAGAAATTGCACCTGCAATTCCGAGTTCTGCTAGTGACAAAAGTGACAATATATTTGAAAACAAACCATTAACTCCAAGATATTCTACAGCTAAGAATTTAATAAATATGGTTCTACTAACAAATCCCAATATCATTTGTGATATCTGAGCAATAAATCCAAATGAAATATTTTTTACTGAATTTGAAAATCTAGAGTCGTTATTCATTTATTTCCATTTTACATTTTCTTTTTTCACCCTAGCTGGTATACCAGCTGCTAAACAATATGCTGATATATCATTAGTAACAACTGAACCTGCAGCAATGATAGCGCCATCACCAATGGTTACTCCTTTTAATATAGTTACATTATTTCCAATCCAAACATTATTTCCAATAGTAATTGGTTTAGTCATTTGGTCTTCCTTTCCAATTATAGAATGAGCATCTGTATCCCAAATTGTGACATTTTCAGAAATTGCAACGTTATTTCCAATCGAGATTTCTTTAAAACATCTAATCTTTAAATCACGATTTATATAACCACTGCCTAAATTTAATTTAGCACCTTTCATTAAAATAATATGATGACCAGAAAAAATTGAAAATCCATTTTCAACATTAATCTGTGAGTCTTCCATCATCTTTAATACTCCAATAAATGGTTCTGGTTTGCTAGTTCTTTGATTAAAGACCAAACATCCATTTTTGATATTGATAGTTGCACCTTTTTTACAAGTAAAATAAAATCTTCCAATGGGTAAAATAATACTATCAGAACCCCTAGTACCTTTTATTATAAAGTTAATAAAGAGGTTTTTTATTTTAATACTCAATAGATGAGAAAAAACTATTTTAAATTTTAAAAAATTCATAGTTACAATTTACTAATTACTTCATTAATAATAATAGAATATTTTTTTGCACCATTTACATTTAGATGATCATCATTTCTGAAATCATTTAAATTAAAACGAGCGTCATCTTGAAAATCATAATAAATAATATTATGTTTCAATTTTAATTCATTTATCAAATTAAGCATATTGTTTTTTTTAATTTTAACTTTATTATCGCTATAACTTTTCAAAACTGGAGTTGATAAAAAACAAATTTTGATTTTATTTATTTTACAATATTTAATAATTGCAACTAATCTTTCTTTATTTTTTATAAAAGCATTATGAGATAATTCTTTGTGTCTATCTTTTAAACGTTCGTTTGCAGTACTAAATATTTTAACAGAATCATATTTCATTAATTTAAATTGATCTTCATAATTAGCAATTACATATCCAAACTTATTTATATTTTGTTTTTTATAATTTTTATCAAATTTACTTTTAATAATTGCATTAAAAAAGCTAGGATTTGATGAATATAAAGACAATTTGCTATACCACTTAATTGGAACTATTTCTATATCATAATAAAAATAATACCATGGATATCTATAAAAATCATTGTTGTTTTCAATATCCATTCTATGATAATCTAATTCAAAAATAACCGTCTTTAAATTTTTCATTGCTTTTATATTATGAAAAAAAAGGGCTGAATCTGATTTTATATCTTGTGCACCATAGGAAATATTAATTGTATTTTGATTGAAAAATTCAGGATTTAAACCATTTTGATGATGTGAAGATCCTAAAATTAATACTTCTGCATTAGCTTTGTTTTTATTAAAATATTTTGCAATAGTTTTAAATGAATTTTGATCATTTTGCACAAATAA
>JAAFHW010000019.1:38072-39003 GCA_013298525.1 Flavobacteriia bacterium | reverse complement strand
ACTTATTTTATTTACTTAAATGTTCCGCCAAATACGATTGATATTAATATTCATCCAACTAAAACTGAAATTAAGTTTGATGATGAACATGCTTTGTATGCGATTTTGCGTTCCACAATCAAGCACAGTTTAGGACAATTTAATGTTGCGCCTGTTTTAGATTTTGACAGAGATCCAAATTTAGATACACCATATCAATATCAAAATAAAACTGCAGAATATCCAACAGTTCAAGTAGATAGTACTTTTAATCCATTTGCAGACGAAAAGCCAAGCAAACAATTTTCAGGAGGTTCTAATTCTTATAAAAAGCAGGAAGTTGCAGGTTCTAATTGGGAAAGTTTATATGTTGGTTTAAAAAATGATACTTCAGAAGTAGAAACTTTTTCATTTGAAAGTGAAGAAGTGACGGCATCATTATTTGACGAAAAAGAAGAAGAACAAACGATAAATAGAACGTATCAAATTCATAAAAAATACATTGTAAGTCCAATAAAGTCTGGAATGGTTATTATGGATCAAGGTCGTGCGCATCAACGTGTTTTGTATGAACAATTTCTTACGAATATGACGGTTCATCAAGCGTCAAGTCAGCAGTTGTTGTTTCCATTACAAATGTATTTTTCAAATAATGAACTGAAATTAATAGCTGAATTGCAACCTTCTTTGGAAAACACCGGATTCGTTTTTGAGGCTTTTGATACAGACTCTATTCATATTTCTGGAATTCCTGTAAATACTACAGAAAGTGAAATTTCAATGGTTTTAGAGCAATTACTTTCCGATTTGCAAGACGGAATTCCAGACAGTAGTTTTAGTCAAAATGATACTATTGCTAAGTCTATGGCCAAAAGTTTAGCTGTAAAAACAGGAACTTATTTAACAGAAAAAGAACAGGAAAACTTGGTTAACAATCTTTTTGCGTGCAAAA
>JAAFHW010000019.1:0-38062 GCA_013298525.1 Flavobacteriia bacterium | reverse complement strand
TGCAAAGAACCGAATGTTTCGCCTTTTCAAAAACCTACTTTCATCACGATGCGTGTGGAAGATATTGATAAACGATTTGCCCTATGATGAATATCACACCTGTTGTAAAACAACTTTTGATAATTAATATTATCTTTTTTATTGGAAGTCAGTTGCCGAATACAAATGCATATGAATTGTTTTCTATGCACTATCCTGAAAGTGATAAGTTTAAATTTTGGCAGCCTATAACTACTCTTTTTATGCATGCAGATTTTATGCATCTATTTTTCAATATGTTTGGGTTGTATTCATTTGGAAGAGTTTTGGAACAGATTTGGGGTGGAAATAAATTTCTATTTTTTTATATTTCTTGTGGTTTAGGAGCAAAATTGCTTAGTACAGGGGTTGTTTATTTTCAAATTCATTCTTTAATGAGTTCAGTTTCAGATTTAAATTTTACTAATTCAGATTTAAAAATTTTATTGAATTCTGATTTAAGAAATGTTTTCGATGAAAATGGTAAAATGATAGCAAGTAATTTTCAATCTATCTTAGAAAGAGTAAGATGTACTCAAGAGCAATATAATATAATTGAACAAGCAAATCTTTTAACAAAATCTACTTCTCTTGGTGCTTCTGGAGCAATCTATGGATTATTAGTAGCCTTTGCATTTATGTTTCCAAATTCTGAAATGGTTATGATGTTTATTCCAATTCCTATTAAGGCTAAATACTATATAATTGGAATTCTATTACTAGATTTATTTTTAGGTCTAAATGGACAATCACTTTTTGGAAGAGAAAGAGCAAATATTGGATATTTTGCTCATTTAGGAGGTGCATTATTAGGTTTTATTATGATGTGGTATTGGAAGAAGAATCAGTTTAATCACAAACGTTGGAATTAAATGAGTAAGATATTTGACGATATAAAATTGCAATACAAAATTGGCGACATCACTAATAAAGTAATTTATTGGAATGTTGGAATGTTTCTATTGTCGTTAGTGCTTTTTTTTAAGTTTAAGGAATACCATTTTGATTATCCTTCATGGCTAGCTTTATCTTCAAATCCAAATAATTTTTTGATATTTCCTTGGACATTTTTGACATATGCTTTTCTTCATTCTGGATTTTGGCATTTGTTTTTTAATATGTTCATGCTTAATTTTTCAGGAAGATTGTTTCTTACTTTTTTTACCCAAAAGCAGTTTTTAGGTTTGTATATACTGAGTTCCATTTTTGCAGGTTTAGCATTTGTAATTGCTTATTATATAATGGGTATTAATACTGTAATTGTCGGTGCATCGGCTGCAGTTTTATCTATTTTAGTTGCTACTACATATTACCAACCTCTAATGTACATTTATATTCCTTTAATTGGGAAAATAAAACTTTGGCACATAACCGCTGTTATATTGATTTTAGATATAATGCGAATTTTAGTTGAAAATACTGGAGGACATATTTCACATATTGCTGGTGCTTTTTTCGGAATAATTTATATCAAGTTACTTCAAAGCGGAACGGATTTAAGTAGAATTGTAACCATAGTAATTGATTTTTTTGTTAATTTGTTTCAACCGAAGAAATCAACACCATTCAAAAAAGTTCATGTTAATACTAAAAAATCTAATACTACAACTAAAAGTAAGATAGTAGTAAAAGATAAAACACAACAACAAATTGATGAAATTTTAGATAAAATAAGTCAATCCGGTTATGATAGTTTAACCACAGAAGAAAAGGAGTTTTTGTTTAAAGCTGGAAAGTAAGTGTTCAGTTTTGCAGATTATGATAAATTAATTTTGTGTCTTAGTGCCTTTGCGGCAATGTAATATGAAGAAACTCTCATGGTTTAATAAAGTAATGTATTTTTTCAATATAGTGTTGACTGTATTGACTTTTCTTGCTTATGTTTTGCCGTTTCTTGCGCCTAAGTTCTTCCCGTTTTTATCAGTTTTGACACTTATATTGCCTTTATTTTTAATACTAAACGGATTATTCTTTATTTATTGGTTGTTTCAAATCAAAAGACAAATGATGCTTTCTGGCATTGTATTAATTCTTGGAATTACTTTCGTAAATAAGTTTTACAAGTTCTCTTCTAACGAAAAAACTTTTGAAGAAAAGGATTTTGTGGTTATGAGTTATAATGTTCGATTATTCAATCTTTTTCAATGGTTGCCTAAGGAAAATGTAGGCGATGAGATTAAACAATTTATTAATGATCAAAACCCTGATATTCTTTGTATTCAAGAATATTCAGAAACTGCTAATGTAGATTTACGTGTGTACAAGCATAAATTTATTTTTATGCAAGGCAATAAAATAAGAACTGGTCAAGCGATTTTTTCAAAATATCCTATTATTGATAAAGGAAATATTGAATTTCCAGAATCTAATAACCTAATCGTTTATGCCGATATTAGAAAAGGAAAAGACACAATTAGAGTTTATAATATGCATTTGCAATCAATTAAAATATCGCCAGATGTTAACGAAATGCAAGACAATGTTGATTCTATAAACCAACACAAATCGGAATTAGTTGTAAAAAGAATTAGTAAAGCATTTACAAAACAGCAATTACAAGCAGAGATTTTAGTAAAACACAAAAAAGAGTGTTCGTATCCAATGATTATTTGTGGCGATATGAATAATAGTGCCTTTTCGTATGTTTACAGAAGTATTAAAGGAAACCTGAACGATTGTTTTGAAGAGGTGGGAAATGGTTTTGGTCAAACCTATAACTTCAAATATTATCCTGCACGAATTGATTATATTTTTGCTGACAAATCAATTCAAGTTAAGAGCTTTCAAAGCTTTCCAAACTTCAAAAATTCAGATCATTATCCAATCATTGCTAGGTTGATGATTGAGTGATTATAAGGATTGATTTTTTAAATAATCTAAAGCATAACGACCTTCATTAAAAAGCAAATCGAGAATACTCAAATTGTTTATAAAGCCATGTTTATCATCAAATACTTGAGTGTAAGGAGTAATGATAGTAGTGTCTTTTTTTCCGTTAGCCAAATCTCTAAAGTCTTTGAAGTTTGGAACTTCTTGAAAATATTCGGTAGTTTTACTATATGTTAATGGCATTCGTAGACATTTTGAAACCAAAGTCATGGTGTCAAAATTTAAATCTTTCAAAAAATCATACTTTTTTTCAAAAACAGGTACTATTTCATCTTCAAAATACTCAAAGAAAGGCGAACTTCTGTAGCCAGCTTCTAGGGATTTGAAATGTTGTTTTTGCCAATCAAAGTCGTTTTCAATTCTTACATCTTTACTTTTTTGATGACGTTCTTTACTATGTTTGATAGGAACATTCAACATTTGCAAGCCATTCGGACTGTATATGTACATTCTATTACGATTGGTTTGTTTTTGGAAATTGTCTTCCATTTCAAACGTAATCGAATCTGCTTGCGCCATTGCAATAAACTGACTTATTGATGGGAAATAAGTAGGATATAAAATTATATGATTCATTGTTTATGGTTTGTTGTTTATGGTTCACAAACTATGAACCATAAACTATAAACTATTCAGATTTTTTTGCTTTTCTCTTAGTCCAGAAGTATTCACCGACGAAATAGGCAGCTAATAAAAATAAGAAATATTTAAAATAAGATTGAGGTTGTCCTTCACCACTTACAGTAGTAAACAATCTTTCCCAACGAATTTTATTCATAATTCCTTGACCATTAGAATCCCAACTCATCCAAATAAAGATTGGTTTTCCTACTATATGATCTTCTGGAGTATAACCAAAATAACGCGCATCTAAAGAATTGTGGCGATTATCTCCCATCATCCAATAGTAGTTTTGTTTGAAAGTATAAGTAGTTGCTATTTTGTCATTTATATAAATATCATTGCCAACAACTTTCAATTTATTTCCTTCATATTCTTTGATAATAATCTTGTAGAATGGAAGAGATTCTAAATTTAATGCAACGGTTTTACCGGCTTGTGGAATGTAAATAGGACCATAATTATCGCCACTCCAAGCAATTTTGTTCTCATCAGCTCCATCGTGATGTTTGCATGGGAAAATTCCATTTTCACGACCTTTTCTGATATTTCTTTTTATAGAAGTAATTCCAGAAACTGTTTTTAGTTTTTCTGCATTTTCAAATGTAAGCGCACGAATAGTTAATGAATCTCTGTCTGCAGTTTCAAACCCATATCCATCTGTAATATTTAAATCTTTGAAAACAGCGTCAAAATCTGTTGTAGATTTAGGATCTAATGTTACTTTATAAGAATATTGAGGTTTAGCTCTATCTGGTAAAATCAATTCTTTTCCATTGATAAAAACAATTCCGTCTTTGATTTGTAGGCTATCACCAGGAATTCCGACGCAACGTTTTACATAATTTGTCTTTTTATCGATGGGTTTGTCATATCTTTTATCGGCAGGAAGATACATATGGAATAAGGTGTCTCTTGGCCAGTTGAAAACTACAATATCATTATTTTTTATTTTTTCAAAACCAGGAAATCTAAAATAAGGTAATTGCGGAAAAGTAGAATATGATTTTGTCTTAATAAATGGTAAGGTGTCATGAACCATTGGCGCTGCAATAGTTGTCATAGGAGTTCTTGCACCATAATTTTGCTTACTTACAAATAGGAAATCACCAATTAACAAAGATTTTTCTAAAGAGGATGATGGGATTACAAAAGGCTGAATAAAATAAGTATGAACAAAAGTTGCAACAATGATTGCAAAAAGCAAAGAGCCTATTGTATCACCAGTTTTGGTTGCTGGAGTTAAACTTCTGTCTTTTATATATTCAACATTTTGAGTGTAATTGATGTAGTAGATGTAAAACCCACAAGTAATCACTCCAAGAAAAGTATCAGTTGAAGAATTTTTTCCAAAACTTCTCAAGGTTTCAACCCAAACAATAGGAAACATCATTAGATTGATTACCGGAAGAAATAATAAAAATGTCCACCAAGTAGGTCGATTTATGATTTTCATCAAAATTATCGAATTGTAAACCGGAATAAATGCTTCCCAAGATTTTCTTCCTGCTTTCTCATATAATTTCCATGTTCCCAATCCGTGGATTAGTTGAACAATTAGGAAAAACACAAACCATTGATATGCTGTCATTTTATATTTGTTTAAAAGTTTATGAGTTTAAAAGTTTAAGAGTAAAATATCTTAATTCATTTAATCTTCTATATCTATTTTCTTTATTTCAATTCCAAAACGTCTTTCATTGTGAAAACACCTTTTTTTCCTACTATCCATTCAGCTGCTATTATTGAACCTAAAG
Organism: Flavobacteriia bacterium; assembly: GCA_013298525.1. Classification (GTDB taxonomy): domain Bacteria; phylum Bacteroidota; class Bacteroidia; order Flavobacteriales; family Flavobacteriaceae; genus Flavobacterium. Next base: position 32,777 of record JAAFHW010000019.1, on the reverse strand, counting down.
CAAACCCATCTCGATTATGTGCTGTATGTTTGATTTCTATAGTATCTACTTCAGATGTGTAAAAAATACTGTGTGTTCCTGGAACATTTTCTATTCTTTTGGCATCAATTTGAATTTCGTTTTCATTTGGATTTTCTAAAGTCCAATTTTTATAATTTGAATTTTCTATAACTCCTTTTGCTAATGAAATTGCGGTTCCGCTTGGAGCATCTAGCTTTTGAGTATGATGAATTTCTTCCATCGTAACTTTATATTGATTGAACTTTGACATCATTTTTGCCAAATAATTATTCAATTCAAAAAATAAATTCACTCCTAAACTAAAATTGGAACCATAAATAAAGGCGCCATTTTTTTCTTCACAAAGTGTTACCATTTTATTGTAATCTTCCAACCAACCTGTAGTTCCTGAAATTACTGGAATTCCGTTATTCAAACACTCAGAAATATTTGTGACAGCAGAATTTGGTACACTAAAATCTATGGCAACATCAGCATTATCTAATCCATCAAAAGAAGAAGCACTTGATTTTCTTAGTACGATTTCATGACCTCTTTCTAAAGCAATTCGTTCAATTACTTTACCCATTTTTCCGTATCCAAGAAGTGCTATTTTCATGATGAGTTAGTTAGCTTGTGATGTTGTTTGTTACAGTTTTAAGAAAACTTTATAATTTTAAAGTTACAGAAATGCCAAGATTTTGTCTTGAAGTGAAGTCATTTCTGTAAATATCTGGTTTTACAGTAAGTTTTTCATTTACGTTGAATTGCATTAAGTGAGCATCAACGTTAGCATCGACAATATTTAAAATGTAAAACAATCCAGTGATGAGCATTGATAAATCTCGATTTCTTTGATAGAATTTTTGTGCGGCAATAAGTCGTGAATCATCTAAGTAAGAGAATTCATCTCCAGTATAACCTTCTAATCGACTTTTGTAGGCATCGCGATATTGATGGTATTTTTTATTATTACTAATATAGAAATAAATACTAGTTCCCATAGCTCCATAAACAATAGGAATTTTCCAATATTTCTTATTATAGGCTTGTCCTAACCCGGGAAGAACAGCCGAATAAAATGCTGCTTTTGCAGGTGCAAGCGGATTGATTTGAGATTTGCTAATAGTATCTAAAGCTACTAAATCTTTACCCAATTCAGTTTGGCTAAATGACAAATTACTTCCCAAAAGAAGTAAGAATAATGATATGTAAATCGACTTAATCACTAACCGTTGATTAATTTTACAATTCTATTAAAATCCTCTTCTGAATGGAATGGAATTGCAATTTTACCTTTTCCTTTTCCGTCAACTTTTACATCAACTTTTGCTCCAAAGAAATTAGTAAAGGCTTTCTTTTGGTCGTCAGCAATAGAAAATGAACTTGCTTTTTTTGCTTTCGGTGTAGTAGGTTTTAATCCGTCTTGATGTTTTTTTACCAAAGCTTCTGTATCACGAACAGAAAGGTTTTGGCTTACAATTTTTTGATAAATATCAGTTTGAACATCTTGGTCATCTATATTAATCATTGCACGACCATGTCCCATACTAATAAAACCATCACGAATTCCTGTTTGAATAATCGGATCTAACTTTAAAAGTCGTAAATAATTTGTTATTGTAGAACGTTTTTTTCCAACTCGTTCACTCATTTGTTCTTGAGTTAGTTGAATTTCTTCAATCAAACGTTGGTATGATAAAGCAATCTCGATTGGATCTAAATCGTGACGTTGAATGTTTTCAACCAATGCCATTACCAATGATTCGTTATCATTAGCAATTCTGATGTAGGCAGGAATTGTTGTCATTCCAACTAATTTGGAAGCACGTAAACGGCGTTCACCAGAAATTAATTGGTATTTATTGAAATCTAATTTTCTTACAGTAATAGGCTGAATAACACCAAGTTCCTTGATTGATGAAGCTAATTCTTTTAATGCTTCTTCATTAAAATTAGATCTAGGTTGAAACGGATTTATTTCAATAGAATCAATTTCAATTTCAAGAATGTTACCAACAACTTTGTCAGCATTTTTATCATCAATTGATTTAATATCGTTATCAGGATCTTTTAACAAAGCAGACAATCCTCTTCCTAAAGCTTGTTTTTTTAGTGCCTTCGCCATAAATTAGTTACTGTTTTTTTTAATAATTTCTTCTGCCAAACTCAAGTAATTCATCGCTCCTTTACTAGTTGCATCAAAAGCAATGATACTTTCTCCAAAACTTGGTGCCTCGCTTAATTTTACATTTCTTTGAATTATAGTTTTGAAAACCATATCGTTAAAATGTTTTTGAACTTCTTCCACAACTTGATTTGAAAGGCGTAAACGCGAATCATACATTGTTAAAAGCAATCCTTCAATATCTAAGTTTGGATTATGAATTTTTTGAACACTTTTTATTGTATTCAATAATTTTCCTAAACCTTCTAATGCAAAATATTCGCATTGAATAGGAATTACTACAGAATCGGCTGCTGTTAAAGCATTTAATGTTAGTAATCCTAGTGATGGTGCACAATCAATTAAAATATAATCGTATTTATCTTTAATGCTTTCTAAAGCTTGTTTAAGCATATACTCACGATTTTCTTTGTCAACCAATTCAATTTCGATGGCAACAAGGTCAATGTGCGCAGGAATTATATCAACATTTGGAGAAGTAGATTTTACAATTGCTTCTTCAGGAATATTACTTTGTTCAATAATTTGATACGTTCCAATTTCTACACTTTCTACATCAATGCCTAAACCCGAACTCGCGTTGGCTTGCGGATCGGCGTCGATTAATAAAACTTTCTTTTCTAAAACTCCTAGTGATGCCGCTAAATTAACCGAAGTAGTCGTTTTTCCTACACCACCTTTTTGGTTGGCGATTGCAATGATTTTACCCATTTATTTGATTCAAATTTTGAGTGGTAAAAATACAATTTTTTATGGTTTATAAAAGTGTTATTTGTTAACAATCTTGTAAAATTTAGTTTTCAGTGTTCAGTACTAAATTGTTAGACAATAATTCTTTTTCAAATAAAAAAGTCAGATAGAAAATTCTAACTGACTTTTTTGAAAAGGTATTTTACTGACCACTGAATATTGATCACTGAATACTATTACTTACTTCCTTTATTTTTTATCATTGCTTCAAGCATATCCCACATTTCTTGAGGAATTTTTTCTAGAATATTGAATTGTCCTGCGCCTTGCAACCATTCGCCACCATCAATAGTGACAACTTCTCCATTAATGTAAGCTGAAAAATCCGAAACTAAATAAGCAGCAAGATTTGCTAATTCTTGGTGATCACCAACTCTTCTTAATGGCACTTTTTTAGCCATGTCAAATTTTTCTGCTAAGTCACCTGGCAATAGTCTGTCCCAAGCACCTTTGGTAGGAAATGGACCAGGAGCAATAGCATTCATGCGAATACCATATTTTGCCCATTCTACTGCTAAACTTCTTGTCATAGCTAAAACTCCAGCTTTTGCTGTAGCACTCGGAACCACATAACCAGAACCTGTCCAGGCATAAGTTGTTACAATATTTAAAACATTGCAATTGGTTTGCTTGGTTTCAATCCAATGCTTTCCAAAAGCTAAAGTGCAGTTTTTTGAACCTTTCAAAACGATATCAATAATAGTATCAAAAGCATTTGCAGATAATCTTTCAGTAGGAGAAATAAAATTTCCTGCTGCATTGTTTAGAAGAACATCTACCTTTCCAAAAGTTTTTAAAACTTCTGCAAGCATAGCTTCTACTTGGTCATAATGTCTTACATCACATTGAATGGGTAAGCATTTACTACCAGTTTCTTTTTCTAATTCTGATGCTGTAGTTTTTAATTTTTCCAAATCTCTTGAAGAAATTGCAACATTAGCACCTAATTCTAGAAAATATTTTGTCATTGCTTTTCCCAAGCCACTTCCGCCACCTGTTACTACAATTGTTTTACCTTTTAGTGCATCGTCACGAAGCATTTTTGCTGAAAAATCCATAGTTTAGTTTGTTTTAGAAGTGTAAATATAGAAAATAATTTATTATGCACGCATAATATTATAATTTTAACAATAGATTCGTTGCTTCTATCAAAGTGTTATCTTCTTTGGCAAAACAAAAGCGAATGCATTGTGTTTGTTTTCCATCAGCATAAAATGGAGAAAGAGGAATGGTAGCCACTCCAAATTCTGTAACCAAGAGCTTAGTAAAATCTAAATCAGTTTCATCAGAAATAGCAGCATAAGAAGCTATCTGAAAATAAGAACCCTCACATGAAAGTAGTTCAAATTTAGAGTTTTGCATTAAGTTTCTAAATAAATCTCTCTTTTGTTGGTAAAAATTTCCAAGTTCAGAAACTTGCACCAAATCCATATAATCATTGATGGCATATTGAGCAATACTATTGACACTGAACACTAAAAATTGATGTACTTTTTTAATTTCTATCATTAAATCTTCAGGAGCAATTAAATAGCCAATTTTCCAACCTGTGATGTGAAATGATTTACCAAATGAGGAAACGCTAACACTTCTGTCTCTCAGTTTTTCTCTATGATGTATCGAAATATGTTTGTTTTCAAAAGTGATGTATTCATAAACTTCATCGGAAAGAACTAAAACTTTTGGATACAATTCTAATAATTTTTCGAGTTGTACAAAGTCGTTTTCGATCCAAGTTTTTCCAGTAGGATTATGAGGATTATTAATGATAATCATTTTGGTTTTACTATTCATAGTAGCTCCAATAAGTTCCCAATTTGGAGAGAAATCATTGTTTAAATTGATGCGTTTTGGAATAGCATTACAAAGTAAAATAGGTGTTTCATAGCAATCATAACTAGGATCCAAAATGATAACCTCTTCATTTGGTTCCACTAATGTTTGTATGCTTGCAAATATACCTTCTGTAGCGCCTGCAGTAATCAAAATATCAGTTCTCGGATTCACTTTTCTACCATAAGAATTTTGGGTAAGTGTCGCGATTTTCTCAAGTAGTGGAGGAAAACCAGCCATCGGTAAATATTGATGAATTTCTTTTTTTGACCATTGAGCAACTAAGTTTTTTAAACGTTCATCGACAGGAAAATTAGGAAAGCCTTGCGATAAATTTATGGCTTTATAATCTGCTGCCAGTTGCGACATTATACTGAAAATACTAGTGGTAATATGAGGTAGTTTGGACATGCTGAACAATTATTTTATGCATAAAAGTAAATAAATATATTTTCTATCCCAACCTTTTTATAAAATAACTACTCTATAACATTGTAACACGTTTTGAAAGAAAACAAATAAATATCTACATGAAAAATCTAATTCTAATCTCGCTTTTGTTTTTTGGAAGTTGGGTTCAAGCTCAAAATCCTCAGTTGAATGTTAAAGGTAAAGATTCGTCGTTGGTGCGATTGAGTCAGTTAAAAGTAAATGTAAAAGTTGTCGGAAATATTGCCTATACTACTACAGAGATGCACTTTTTTAATGGAACCAATCGTCAAATGGAAGCAGAGCTTTTGTTTCCTTTGCCAGAAGGCGTATCAGTTTCGCGATATGCAATTGATATTAACGGTAAAATGCGTGAAGCTGTTCCAGTAAATAAGAATAAAGGAAAGCAAGTTTTTGAAGCCATAGAACACCGTCGTGTAGATCCAGGATTGTTGGAAAAAGTAGAAGGAAATAATTTTCGTACACGCATTTATCCTTTACCACCAAATGGAAAACGAATTGTGATTATTGGCTATGAACAAGAATTAAGTAGTATAGATGCAACCCATTTAGGATATCAAATGTTGAGTAGTTATCCTTATGCATTAGATGTTTTCGAATTGACTGTAGCAGTTTTAGGAGCATCAGCTACTCCAACGGTTACGAATGATGAAGGTGTTTTAGCTTTAGAAAATTTGAATCAAAGTTATCAAACTTCGTTGACCAAAAATAACTACAAACCTAAAGACAAGCTCTTGATTTCTATTCCAATTCGTCAAGACATTCCTAGTGTTGTCGTTCAATCTGTTGATGGACAACATTATTTTTATGCAAATACGGTTTTAGATGGTGCCAACATAAAAAAGAAAAACCCAAACTCAATCGGATTAATTTGGGACGTTTCTTTAAGTTGTAGAAAACGCGATTTGATAAAAGAATTAGCCTTATTGGATGCTTATTTTAAGGGATTAAATACAGTAGAAGTTGCACTTTATTTTTCAGGATATAATTTTGATAAAAAAGCGACTTACCAAATTAAAAATGGTGATTGGAGTGAATTGAATGCAGCATTAAAACAAGTAAAATACGATGGAGGAACACGTTTTTCTAAAATCAAATTACCGGTTCATGATGAGTATTTGTACTTCACTGATGGATTATCTTCATTGAGTTCTAATGTTTTGCCATCAACTAAAAAACCAGTATATACCATTACTTCATTGCCTTCTTCTGATTATGCTTTTTTGAACTATAATGCTATTAAAACTGGTGGTAATTTTATCAATTTGAATCAATTAAAAGTAGAAGATGCTTTAGTTAAATTGGTTAATCAAAGTCTTAAGTTTTTGGGAGTAAAAGAGAATTATATGGTTACCGATTTATATCCTATGGTTGGAACACCAGTTTCAGGAAGTTTTAGCGTAGCCGGAATTTCATTGAAAGAACAAAATCAAGTTGTTTTATTGTTTGGTTATGGAGACACTCCAACTATAGAAAAAACTATAGTTATCAATGCTTCAACAAAAGCTTCAACAGATGTTAGTATAGAAAAATTATGGGCTCAGAAGAAAATTGCCAACTTAGAAATCCAATACAAACAGAATGCAGAAGAGATTGAAACTTTAGGAAAGAAATATGGAATTGTAACGAATAACACATCCCTAATTGTTTTAGAAAATTTATCCGATTATATTCAATATGATATTGTTCCACCTGCTGAATTGCGTCCTGAATTTGATAGAATGATGAAACAGCAAATCGCCAATGCAGAGGCAAAAAAATACAACAATTGGCAAAATGTTGCTCAATATTACGAAGCATTAAAATTGTGGTGGGATAATAATACCAAGTATTTTAAACCTAAACCAGTGAAAATACCTAAGCCAAAACCAGTTGTGGTAACTCCTCCAAGAAATGTCAGTTTTACTGGAATAAATCCAAGTTTTGTTAGAGGTTTAGTTTACGATAACCAAGGCCCATTACCTGGTGCAGTTGTTATGGTGAGAGGTACAAATAGAGGAGTGAGTACTGATATTGACGGAAAATATTCTCTAGATGCTAAAGTTGGAGATGTACTTGTTTATCAATTTGTTGGCATGCAAAGCACTACTTTTATAGTTGGAAATAATAAACGAATTGATGTTACTTTGAGAGAATCTAATGTTCAATTAAATGAAGTTGTTGTGCAAGCTGTAGGCATAAGGAGAGATTCAAGTCAAGATGATGAAGATGATGAAAAAGAAAATGTAAGAGAAAAAAGAAGTATAACTAGTGCTTACAGTGTAGTCAAATCTGAAGAAATATCGGTGGCTTCTAATCCAAATGCTGTAAGAACATTATCAGGTCAAGTATCTGGATTAAATGTTCAAACAAATACAGCTTGGTCAAACGATTCAGATACTAATGGAACGTATCAAAATGGTTTTGTAAACAATGATAGAACTAAAATAAGTAAATGGAATCCAGATAGAATTTATCTTAAAGCTTTAGCTAATGCTCCGGCAGCTAAAAAATATGGTTTGTATTTGGAATTGCGTGAAGGTCAAGAAACCAATCCGAGTTTTTATTTTGATGTAGCTAATCATTTTTATGATTCTGGAGATAAAGCAACAGCATTATTGATTGTTAGTTCCATTGCCGATTTAGGATTAGAAAATCATCAATTATATAAATCCTTGACTTATGTTTTGCGCCAATGGGAAGCTTATGAAGATGCATTGCATACAGCAAAACAAGTTGCAGTATGGAGAGAACAAGAGCCACAAGCACATCGTGATTTAGCTTTGACTTTAGAAGATAATGGACAGTTTCAAGCGGCTTTTGATGAATTGATAAAAGGATTGGAAGTCAATTATTATGGTGAAATGAGCGGACAATATGCAGGTGTTGAAGATATTATTTTAATGGATTTAAACCGAATGATGCAAGAACACAAAATCATTAAAACAGATAAATTAGAAAAAAAATATCTAGATAAAATGCCAATAGAAATCAGAATAATCTTAAACTGGAATCAAATGGATACTGATATCGATTTGCATATTATTGAGCCAACAGGCGAAGAATGTTATTATGGTCACAGAGATACACAAGCTGGTGCAAGATTTTCTAAAGATTTTACCCAAGGTTATGGACCAGAGCAATATTTATTGCGTAATGCTGTAAAAGGAAAATACATTATTAAAACCAATTATTTTGGTGAAAGTGCATTAACAGAAAATGGACCAGCTACTGTAATGGTTGAAGTTTACACTAGAAAAGGAAATGGTAGTATTGAAAGAAAATTGCAAACAATCCAATTAGGAAAAGTAAAAGAAAACCAAAATTTAGCAGAAATTACAATAGATTAGTTAATTAGTTGAGGTTAATTGTGAAAGCAGCTTTGAAGTAAGTTCAAGGCTGTTTTTTTTAACCTTTATGTTAAAATAAAAAGACTTTTTAAAAACATAATACGTAGTATTATATATTCAGTTTTTACTTCTTCAAATGTTAAATTTTCAAATTTCATTTGGTCAATTGAAAAATAGTTCAGAAGTTTGCGTCATCAAAAAGAAGAAAAAATGAATTTAATTATTTGCAATATGTGTTGTATGATGTGGAAGTTTCCGCAGAGGACATTTATTGCATAATTTTAAGTTTTTAAAATATATACAATCAAACCTCTGCAAATAGCAGGGGTTTTTTTATTTCAACTAATTTCAAAAAATAATAATTCTAAAATGAACGTAATAGCAAAAAATATGATGTCTTGTATGATGATGCACATGATGATGTGTTGTATCGGCATTTGCTATTACCAAAAACGGAAAACGTAAAAGAAATATATATTTCTAGTGTAAAAGTCCTTTTGGTATGCCATCCAAAGGGACTTTTTTTATTTAATCTGATTTCATTTCAGATTCTTATCAAAAGTAAAATCTAAAATTTAATATCTAACATCTAAAATTAAAAATCATGAGCACACAAAAATTTGCAACCAACGCTTTACACGCAGGACACGACGTAACTAAAAATGCAGGAACTAGAGCTGTTCCAATTTATCAAACCACATCTTACGTTTTTAATGATTCGCAACATGCAGCCAATTTATTTGGTTTGGCAGAAGCTGGATTCATTTACACAAGATTAAATAACCCAACCAACGATATTTTGGAGCAACGTTTGGCAAAACTAGAAGGTGGAATAGGAGCAGTGGTTACCGCTTCAGGAACATCGGCAATTGCAACCACTTTTCTAACATTACTAAAAGCTGGCGACCACATTGTAGCATCCAATAGTTTGTATGGCGGAACCTACAATTTATTGAATGTAACACTCCCAAGACTCGGAATCACAACTACATTTGTTGATCCATCAAACCCTGAAAACTTTACCAAAGTGGCGCAAGAAAATACCAGAGTATTCTTTGCAGAAAGTCTAGGAAATCCAAAACTTGATGTCTTAGATTTGGAAGCTATTGCCAACGAGGCAAAATCTTTCAAAGTACCATTTATTGTTGACAATACTGTTGCAACGCCTTATTTACTTAACCCAATTCAATACGGTGCTGATATTGTTATTCACTCTCTTACCAAATACATCACAGGCAACGGAACTTCTCTTGGAGGTGTCATCATTGATGCAGGAAATTTTGATTGGAGCAACGGAAAATTTCCAGAATTCACCGAACCTTCTGCAGGTTATCACGGATTAAAATATTACGAAGCTCTTGGAGCAGCCTCATTTATTGCTAAAGTTAGAATTGAAGGATTGCGTGATTTTGGCGCGGCTTTAAGTCCTTTCAATGCTTTTCAAACGATTCAGGGTTTGGAAACTTTAGAAATTCGTATTAAAAAACACAGTGAGAATGCTTTGGCTTTGGCGCAATGGTTGGAGGAACAAGACGAAGTTGCTTGGGTAAATTATCCAGGTTTAGAGACTTCAAAATATAAAACTTTAGCCGATAAATATTTGCCAGAAGGTAAAAGTGGTATCGTAACCTTCGGTTTGAAAGGAGGATTTGAAGCTGCCAAAAAAGTAGCCGATGAAACCAACTTGTTTTCATTATTAGCCAATATTGGTGACACCAAATCATTGATTATTCATCCAGCAAGTACAACACACCAGCAACTTTCAGAAGAGCAACAACTTACTACTGGCGTAACTAAAGATTTGATTCGTTTGTCGGTAGGTTTAGAAGATATTGAAGATTTGAAATCCGATTTAAAGTCGGTTTTTGTAAAGCTTCCAGTAGAAAAATTGATTTAGGTTTTTGTTTGTTTTGAACTGCCTCTGATTTCGCGGTTGGAGGCAGTTTTTTTAAAAAAATTGTTATGAAATCGCCACTTACAAGACGTTTGCAAAAGCAAACACATATTATAAAAAAGGCGATACCATATGTTACCGCTTAAAAATAAAATCTGAACATATGAAAAAAAAATTAGAAAAAATAGACGTATTTAATTTCACTTTAGAAAACGGAACTACAAAACCATATCTTCCGTTGAGTTATCAATTATTTGGGCAACCTTTGGATGAAGCACCAATTGTGGTGGTAAATCATGCTTTGACAGGAAACTCCAATGTTTCTGGTGAAAATGGTTGGTGGGACGACTTGATAGGATTAGGAAAAACGATAGATACCAATTCTTTTACCATCATCGCTTTCAATATTCCCGGAAATGGTTTTGATAACAATTTTGGAAACTTGATTTCAGATTACAAACAATTTACTATTCGTGATATTGCCAATATTTTTTGGGAAGGTTTGTTTTCTCTAGATATTTCAGAGGTTTTTGCAGTCATTGGCGGAAGTCTTGGAGGTGCAATTGCATGGGAAATGGCGGTGTTTCAACCTAATAAAATTCAAAATCTTATTCCAATTGCTACCGATTGGAAGGCTACCGATTGGGTGATTGCCAATGTGTTGATTCAAGATCAAATTTTGAACAACTCTGATGATCCTATTGCAGATGCTCGTTTGCATGCCATGCTTTTGTATCGAACGCCACAATCTATTAATCAACGATTTAAAAGAGCTCAAAACGATAAATTAGCGGTTTTTCAAATTGAAAATTGGTTGTTAAATCACGGAATCAAACTGAAGAATCGTTTTCGATTATCGGCTTACAAACTCATGAATCATCTTTTAAAAACTAATGATATTACTAGAAACAGAGGCGATTTTTTTGCTGTGGCAAGTTCGATTCAAGCCCATATTCATATCGTTGCAGTCGATACCGATTATTTTTTTATTGCTGACGAAAATAGGAGAGATTTCGAAGCATTAAAATCTGTAAAAGACAATGTTCACTATCATGAAATTGAATCCATTCACGGTCATGATGCTTTTTTAATAGAATATGCCCAATTAGAACAATTTTTGAAACCTATTTTTAATAAACAAAAACAACAAAATTATGTCAACGCTTAGAATAAATATAGTCCTTTTCGGAATCGGAAACGTAGGAAGTACGTTAGTGAATCAAGTTTTAGAAAGTCAGAAATTCTTTTTAGAAAAGAAAAATATTGAATTGCGATTTCCAATAATTACCAATTCAACTTTAGCTTTTTTTGAAAAAGATGGAGTTAAAAATCAGTGGGAAGCCAATTTTGCGCAATCGGCAATTCCATTCAAAGTAGAAGATATTATTGATTATGTGAAAGAATTAGAATTAGAAAACTTAATTGCAGTTGATGCAACAGCAAGTTCCGATATTTTAAAAAGTTACATTCCTTTACTTCAAAACGGATTTAATATTGTGGCAGCCAATAAAAAAGCGAATACGCAACATTTAGATTTTTACAACGATTTGAGAAGAATAGCTAAGAAATTTGACAAATCATTTTTGTATGAAACCAATGTTGGAGCTGGATTACCAGTGATTCAAACCATTAGTGATTTGTATTATTCTGGTGAGAAAATCACTAAGATTAGAGGCGTATTTTCTGGTTCGTTGAGTTATATTTTTAACAAGTTTTCATCAGAAAATGAGTCTTTTTCAAAAATTTTAATTGATGCCGAAAAACTCGGATTAACCGAACCCGACTCAAGAGAAGATTTATCAGGAAACGATGTGGCTAGAAAATTATTGATTTTAGCTCGTGAATTAGAGCAAAAAGTAGAATTGTCGGATATAAAAGTTGCGTCATTATTGTTACCAGAATTGAATGAAAAACATTCGAAAGCCCAATATGCAATTAACAAATCTCTATTTGATAAACCCTTTAATATTGCCAAAATCACGCAATCCGACAATCACGTGTTGCGCTATGTTGGTGAATTGGATTTAGAGAAAAACCAATTAGAAGTGAAACTAATTTCTGTACCAAAAACTACTGCATTAGGTCAATTGAAAGGAGCCGATAATTTAGTAGAAATTTACACTAAATCGTATGGTGAAATTCCAATAGTAATTCAAGGAGCTGGTGCTGGAAAAGCGGTAACTGCAAGAGGAGTTTTGTCAGACATTCTAAAATTAGCAGAGAAAATCAAGGTTAAAAATGAGGTTTGGGTTTAGGAATAAAATTTTATATTTGGAAAAATAATAATTGATTTATGATTTTTCTATTTGGAATTAAACGTAATTTATTAGTTAGAGATTTATTAGACACCTGTGAATGTCCAAATTGTCATAAGGACAATAACATGATGGTGACTAAGTATGGAAGCTATTTTCATGTCTTTTTTGTTCCAATTATTCCTGTAGGAAGTTCATTAGAAGTACAGTGTTTGTATTGTCAAAAGATTTATGACGGACAGTATTTAAGTCCAACGCTTTCAGAAGCAGTTCAGAGAAAGACAATTTTGAATGAAACCAAGCGACCAATTTGGCATTCTTTAGGGTGTTTTGTAATTTTAGCGCTGTTTTTTTTAATTTTAGTATTGTTTTTTGTAGCTTTATTCAAAGTTAAATATAGTAAAGGATAACACTATAAAATATGATAGGTTCTGTAGAAAAATTAATAAAAGGCGATAAAATAAGAAATGCTAATTGTCCCGAGTGTCAAGCACCAAATTCTTTGACAGCTTCGGTTTATTCTAAGATATTTATTTTAAAATTGTTTCCATTTGTATATGGAAAAACGGCTAAAGTAGATTGTTCAGAATGCAAAAGAGCTTTTCCAAATTATAAATATTTACCCATGCCGATTCAAGGAAAAGTGGATGAAATGATGAATGACATACATCACAAATGGTACGGATATATTGGCTACGTAGTATTTGGTGCCATAATCATCTTCGGATTGTTGAATCCTAAAAAATAGAAAATACCACAGGATAGGTGTTTTTTTAAGTTAGTTTTAATAAAATTTTGAATTCAATTATTTCATTAATTCAAATTTTATTAATTCCTCTTTTGGACACATTAAAATGTTGGGATTTATTTTTGGATGATTAACAAATAGTTGCAATTCATCTGTATTAGATTTTTTAGTAAATTTTATATAGTATTGATTTTCAGTATAATTGAAATGGTAAATATTGTTGTATTTTGTGTCTTTGAAATACGATTTATTTGGTGAATTTAAGTCATAGTTGTAATCGTTGATTTTTAAAGTATATCCATTTCCAAGTTGAATATTGTTTATTAATCGATTGAAAAACTTTCCAGAACTAGCACCAACCAAATCACTTAACGAGAAAGATTCAGGAAAAAAGATTGATTCAAATCCGTAGAAATCTACAAACTTTTGACGCACACTTTTTTTAAACTCAATAGCATATTCCGTTGTTTTTTCTATTTCATTAGTTTCAATTTTAAACGATTTGGTTCCGTCAAAGTTATAGCAGCTTAAAGATTTATCATTGTTCAAAATCAGGATTCCTACATTTTGTTCAAAATTGTCAACCGGACATTGGGTAATTTTAAAATTTTTATATGGAAATTTCCCATTGATAGCAAGACTTAAAGTTTTATCATTTTTAAGAAATAATTGTTTTTCATCATTGGTGTAAGCAAAAATCATATCATAACTCTTTTTAGATTTAAAATCATAAAAAGTTCTGTTGTACATGAATTTGTATTTCAATTTTAAAGGAATTTTTTCCTTAGTGTAAGGATTTATTAAAGTATTGCCTTTTGAATTAAAAACAAAAAGTTCATTACTAATCACTACAAAAGAATTTTCTTTAGAATAGGGAATGTTTACATATTTTCCATTGAACAAATCATAACAATGAATTTTATCAAATATAACAAAGGAAAACTCATTTATAATTTCTAATTCTTTGTATTTTGGTTCAACAATTTGCTCTTGTTTGTCATTAACTAAGCCATATAAATTATTTGAAAAATAAGGCAAAAATTTGGAATAATCTTGAGCTTTAACTGATAATGAAATCAAAAAAATAAATATAAATAGGAACTTTCTTTTCATTAAATACGATATTATTTTATATACAAATTTTATTATTCTACTCTTCCAAAAGTACCTCTAAAATACTTATCGCAGCTTCACTAATTTTAGTTCCAGGACCAAAAACAGCAACGGCACCAGCGTCAAAAAGGAATTGGTAATCTTGCGCAGGAATAACCCCACCAACTATTACCATAATATCTTCGCGACCGTATTTTTTTAGTTCTTCAATAACTTGTGGTACTAAAGTTTTGTGTCCGGCTGCAAGAGAAGAAACTCCAAGAATGTGAACATCGTTTTCTACTGCTTGTTTAGCAGCTTCTTGTGGCGTTTGAAATAATGGTCCAATATCTACGTCAAAACCTACGTCGGCATAACCTGTGGCAACTACTTTCGCACCACGATCGTGTCCGTCTTGTCCCATTTTAGCAATCATAATTCTAGGACGACGACCTTCTTTTTTGGCGAAGGCATCGGCTAGTTGTTTTGCTTTTTCAAAACTTTCGTCGTTTTTTATTTCTTTACTGTACACGCCGCTAAAACTTCTAATTTGTGCTTTATATCTTCCGAAAACTGCTTCCAAAGCATCACTAATTTCACCTAATGTTGCTCTATTTCTTGCTGCTTCTACTGCCAAATCTAATAAATTTCCATTAGAGTTTTTAGCACAATCAGTTAATTTTGCTAAACATTCGGCAACTTTAGTGTTGTCACGAGTAGCTTTTATTTGTGTCAAACGCTCAATTTGTTGCTTGCGCACCATATCGTTATCGACATCCAAAATCTGTAATGGATCTTCTTTTTCTAATCTAAATTTGTTTACACCAACAATAATATCTTGACTACTGTCAATTCTGGCTTGTTTTCGAGCGGCAGCTTCTTCAATACGCAATTTCGGAATACCAGCTTCGATGGCTTTCGTCATTCCGCCTAATTCTTCAACTTCTTCAATAAGTTTCCAAGCGTTTTGTGCAATTTCATTGGTCAAACTTTCTACATAATAACTTCCAGCCCAAGGATCGACCGTTTTGCAAATTTTGGTTTCTTCTTGTAAAAATATTTGGGTATTTCTAGCAATTCTAGCAGAGAAATCGGTTGGTAATGCAATCGCTTCGTCCAGTGCGTTGGTGTGTAACGATTGTGTTCCGCCAAATGCCGCAGCAGTAGCTTCAATAGCAGTTCTAGCCACATTATTAAAAGGATCTTGCTCGGTTAAACTCCAACCTGATGTTTGACAATGCGTTCTCAAAGCCAATGACTTTTCATCTTGTGGATGGAATTGTTTTAGCAATTTTGCCCACAACATTCTTCCGGCACGCATTTTGGCGATTTCCATAAAATGGTTCATACCAATTGCCCAGAAAAAAGATAGGCGAGGAGCGAACTCATCGATTTTCATTCCGGTCGCTAAACCTGTTCTAATGTATTCTAAACCATCTGCTAAAGTGTAGGCCAATTCAATATCGGCTGTTGCTCCAGCTTCTTGCATGTGGTAACCCGAAATTGAAATCGAGTTGAATTTTGGCATTTTTTTGCTCGTATATTCAAAAATATCAGCAATGATTTTCATCGAAGGCGTTGGCGGATAGATGTAGGTATTTCTAACCATAAACTCCTTCAAAATATCATTTTGAATCGTTCCTGAAAGTAATACAGGAGCAACACCTTGTTCTTCTGCAGCCACAATATAAAATGCCATAATAGGTAAAACAGCACCATTCATAGTCATAGAAACCGACATTTCACCAAGAGGAATTTGGTCGAAAAGAATTTTCATATCTTCAACAGAATCGATAGCAACTCCAGCTTTTCCAACGTCTCCAAAAACGCGTTCATGGTCGGAATCATAACCTCTGTGTGTGGCTAAATCAAAAGCTACAGAAAGTCCTTTTTGTCCTGCGGCAAGATTTCTTCTGTAGAAAGCATTACTTTCCTCAGCAGTTGAAAATCCGGCATATTGACGAATGGTCCAAGGACGACGAACGTACATGGTAGCATAAGGTCCACGAAGATTTGGTGCAAATCCAGCTCCAAAACCAATGTGCTCCAAATTTTCAATGTCTTCTTTAGAATAAGTTGGTTTTACTTCAATATTTTCAGCAGTGTGAAAAGTTGTAGTATTGTTATTTGGAGTTTCCTTTTTGGAATTTTCCAAAGTGATGTGTTGTATATTTTTTCTCATGGTTATGATTCTTGAGATAATCGCTCTTGCTCTAATTTCTCTGCCAATCTTTTTTCAATGATAGGAGTGATTAGGGTTTTGCGCGGATTTTGTTTTACAAAAGGATACAATTCCAAATCGTTTTTCATGCTATCGTTTTTGTTTGGATATTTGTTAGTTCCTAATAAAATTTCTTTACCATTGTCGAACAACTCTTGCTCTTTATTGGCACTTTCACTGATTTTTCGTTGAATAGTTCCTTCGATTAATTGGGTTATCAAACCACCATTTTTCTCAATGTCTTTGAATAATTCTAATGCTTTTTCTGCTAATTGTTGCGTTAGATTTTCAATATAATAAGCGCCATCGGCAGGATTATTTACTTTATCAAAATAACTTTCGTGTTTTAAAACCAAAAGTTGGTTTCTAGCAATTCTATCGCCAAATTCATTGTCTTTATGATACAATGCATCATAAGGCAAATTTGCTACAACATTAGCGCCACCAAGAATTGCCGACATACATTCGGTTGTAGTTCGTAGCATGTTTACGTTGTAATCGTAGATGGTTTTGTTTCTGCGAGTTGGTGTTACAATGATGTTACAATCAAAATTATGATGATATTCTTTAGCTAAAGTGTTGAATAAAAGTCGTAAAGCTCTAAGTTTTGCAATTTCAAAAAAGTAGTTGGTTCCAACTGCGACTTCAATTGTTATGGGATGTTTTAATGCTGGAATTCTATTGAAATATTCATTGGCATGAGCCAAAGTGTAAGCTAATTGTTGCACCATATTCGCTCCAGCATTTTGGTAAATTCCCGAACTAATATTTAGATAATTAATTGCTGATGAACTTGCAATAGTATTTAGTTTTTCAAAATCACTTTCTAGGTTTTCAAACCAATTTCCGTCTTTAGTAAGTTGACCAATTGGATCAATTTGGATTACGAATTTTGCATGATTTTTGGCTGCATAATCACTTATTTTAGTTGCGAAATCTACCGATAGAAATGGTAAATAAAAATAATAAGTTGTTTTTTCTAAAGGAAGATTTTGCATCAAATCTGCGATAGAAATAGTATCGTTTTCTATGGTAAAACGAATGCTTTCTGCTCCGCGGTTAAGGGTATCTAATGCACGTTCGTTGGATTTTTTTACGTCGTGAACGAAGATATTTTGAAGAATTTCAAAGGCTTTTTCTGGAGAATTTATTGAAATTTTAGAATCTGTTTCTTCCACTTCATCATTGTGATAAAATGGTTTTACTTTGATGCCTTCTGGGCTTTCCCAAACTAGCGTTTCGTTATAATCGGCGCCTTTGAGTTCGTATTGAATTTGCTGTTTCCATTGTTTGGAACTTACGCTTTCAAAATCTGTAAAAAGAGGTTTATTTGTGCTCACAAGTATTTTGCTTTTTGATACTTCAAATTTAGTCAAAAATTATCTTTTTTTGAAGATTTAAATTTGATTTTTTGCAAAATAGGTATATACTTTTTCGATGGTTAAATTCTAATAATGATAAATGATAAATTTGTTTTTTCGAATGAGTTTCTTTAAAATCGTGATATCTAGTTTAAAGTTCACAATCTAGCCCTGATTGCAGTGGCACGAAGTAGAACGGAAAGCAGGAATTGCCATAATAAAAATGCCTACTGTTTTGCTCCTTCTAAACTATCTTTAATCCTATCTTCTTCGATGTCAATGATGTATATGTCTTCGCTGTCTTTTTTCATGTAGTATTTCTCGCGAGCATATTTTTCGGTTTGACCAGGATTGTTTAGGTTTTTAATGCTTTGTTTGTCCTTAGCGATTTCTTCTTGGTAGTATCTTTTATTGTCTTCTAATTCGTTGATTTCTTTATCTAAAACACTATCCATATAAGAATAGTTGTCAAGAAAAAGCATCCAAACGATGAAAAATAAGGAAACCAAAGTGTATTTGCTTCCTAAAAATTTAAGAAACGGAAAATCACTAATAAGGTTTTGAAACCAATTTTTCATTTATTTCAGATATAAAATTAGACTAAGCGTTGGTTGATTACGGCACGAACTACATCGATGGCAACGGTATTGTATTTGTCGTTTGGAATGATGATGTCTGCAAAAGCTTTTGTTGGTTCGATGAATTGTTGGTGCATTGGTTTTAGTGTCGTTTGGTAACGGTTTAAAACTTCTTCCATATCACGACCACGCTCTGCAATATCACGTTTTAAACGACGAATTAATCGCTCGTCTGAATCAGCGTGAACAAAAACTTTTACATCAAACATCTCACGAAGTTCTGGATTGGTAAGTATAAGAATTCCTTCTACAATCATTACTTTTCTTGGATGCGTTGAAATGGTATCGTCGGTTCTGTTGTGCGTTACGAAGGAATAAACAGGTTGATCAATTGTTTTTCCGGCTTTTAACTCTTTTAAATGTTGTACTAAAAGTTCAAAGTCAATGGCACGTGGATGGTCAAAATTGATGTTGCTTCTTTCTTCATAACTCATGCCTACATTTTGTTTGTAGTAAGAGTCTTGAGAAATAATTCCGACTTCAGTTTCTGGAAGTTCGTTCATAATTTGGTGAACAACAGTTGTTTTTCCTGAACCTGTTCCGCCTGCAATTCCGATGATAAGCATAGTTGTGTTGTTGTGTTATTATTTGGACAAAAATAGATAAAAAATTACGAATTACGAATTAAAAATTAGGATTTATCAATGTCAAAACTTCTCGAAAACTCCCAAACCAAATAATGCAAAATCATATTTTACAGGATCATTTGGGTCTAATTTTCTGAGGTTGGTGTCTAATTCTGAAAGTGCTTTTGCATCGTTTTGTTTTCTAGAAAGTAGTTCTAATTTTCGAGCTACATTTCCGGAATGAACGTCAAGCGGACAAGATAATGCGGACGTATGAATGGTTTTCCAAATTCCAAAATCAACTCCTTTTTTATCGTTTCGAACCATCCATCGAAGAAACATATTGATTCTTTTGGCAGCCGAATTATTTAAAGGATCAGAAATGTGTTTTTGGGTGCGATTTTGATGATTGATTTCGAAAAACACTTTCTTAAATTCAGAAATACTTTTTTGCATGGAATCTTTCTCAATGTTATTTGCGAAAACAGCTTCCAAACCATTATGATTGGTGTAAATATTTTGCAATCCTTTGACAAACGTAATCATATCGCCACCATTGAAGGTTCTATGAACAAAATTCTCTAATTTTTCAAGTTGATATTCTTGATGATTTATGACAAAATCGTAAGGCGAATTTCCCATGAAATCCATCATTTTCTTAGCATTATTGATTATCATTTTACGGTTTCCCCAAGCGATTGTCGCTGATAAAAATCCTGCAATTTCAATGTCTTCTTTTAATGAAAATTGATGCGGAATTTGTATTGGATCGCTTTCAATAAATTTCGGATTGTTGTATAATTCTACTTTATCGTCAAGGAAGGATTTTAATTCGGAATTAGTCATTTTCATTGATTTTTTTGGCATAAAATCCGTCTTTTAAATCTTTGGTTCTTTGTTGTGGAACGATATAAAAGTATTTCTTGAAATAAGCAATTTGGTCTTTATTTACGCAAGGAAGCGCGCCATTTCCGCTTGCCCAAAAGAAATCGTTTTGGATAGGTGAGTTGTAGTTTATATTACCTAATTGAATAACTTCAAATGTGGTGTTGTTTTTGGAGTTTTCATGAGGAAAAATGATATTTTCTGTTGAGAAATTACTGAGTTCCATCATGAATTTGTAATTTGAAAAACGATTTAAATTGACAGGAAGAAATAGAATTAGTAGTGTTGGAACTAACGAAAGCAATAAAACAGCATTGATTATTCTTTTATTTTGAAACAAACAAATGAAGCAAAACAGCGAAAAGAATAAGATAAAATTCATGAAAAATCGATATTGAGGCGATGTTGCGAAAAGGATGATTAATTGCAAAACCATCAAAATATAAAGTATCCAAACTGCTTTCTTGTTTTGAAATTTATAGATAAAAAAGGGTGTAATTATAATTAGTAAAACACTCAATTTATTGAATAATCCATTTAGTTTTGGAAGTGACAACCATCTTAAAAATAAATCGAAAGCCGACATAGAATTGTATTGTTGCAAATCGACGAAGTAACCATAATATTTTAATTGGTCGTAATAAAAACTTTCAATACTATCAGGAATCGCATAATCCATAGTAAAGGATGAAAATAATTTGGATGGAAAAACTGGCGAACCACAAATAATCATGTTTTTCGTTATAAAAAGTATCAAAACAATAGTTGCCAATAGAAACGATTTTGATAAATTTTTTGATAGAATTTTGAAATTTTGAATCAATAATACGATTGGAATTATAACAAAAGTTAAAGTGGTATTTTTAATATAAAGTGTAAAAAGTATCAGAATTACAATCAAATTAAAAACTTCAAGAGTACATTTTTTGAAATTTTCTAAAAAGTAAAAAAAGATGATAAATGACAAAACATAAACTGGAATATCAGGCGATGGCGCGCTAATAAATTGAAAAAGAAAAATACTCGTTATCGGAAATAATCCTATCAAAAGATAATTGGAGTTCTTATTTTGGTAAAATTCTTGAAGTTTTTGAATAGAAAAAACAGTACCCAAAAGCATTACAAATCCACTTAAATCATTGAAATTGGAATACAGAAACGAAAAATTAAAAACACTTTGTGTAATGTGCCAACCACTTGTTTGACCAAGAAAAAAATGCAAATTCACAATTCCTTTTACAAATCCGTATTCATTAATCCATTTGATGGTTTGAATGTAATAAGATTCATTATCAATTACATACGGAATAGAGCTGCATTGAGCAACAATCATTAAAGTAATTGTAAATAAAAAGATTTTTAGCGTTTTTGATAGTGAATATAGTTCAATCCAAAAGCTTTTATAGTTTTCAATAATCTCTTTTTGGAATTTGAAAAATAGTAAAAGATTTAGAACTAAAAGTACACCATGAAATTCAATGTTGATTCTACCAAAAATTGCCCAAATGCTAGCAAGAATAGTAACAGAAAACAATCCTAGAATGGATGTAATCGCGAAATTTTTATTTTTCAATCCAATACATCTATCAAAACCAAAACCAAGATTGATTGTGGTGAAGAGAATATAAATCCATGATAGAAGTATTAGAACCATAAATTTTATTTTGATATCAATCCATCAACCATCACCAGTTTTCGGTCTGCCATGTTGGCTAATTCTTCATTATGAGTTACAATTACGAAGGTTTGTCCAAATTCATCACGAAGTTTGAAAAACAATTGATGTAAATTTTCTGCCGAAGCCGTATCTAAATTTCCTGAAGGTTCATCGGCGAAAATCACAGCCGGTTTGTTGATTAAAGCTCTTGCAACTGCAACTCTTTGTTGTTCACCGCCAGAAAGTTCGTTGGGTTTGTGATCAATTCTGTGAGATAATCCTAAGTATTCTAATAATCTTTTTGCTTCTGTTTCGGTTTCTTTTTTTTCTTTTCCACCAATAAATGCTGGAATACAAACGTTTTCTAAAGCTGTAAATTCAGGTAATAACTGATGAAATTGAAAAATAAATCCCAAATGTTGGTTTCTAAATTTAGATAACAATTTATCGTTCATTTTTAAAATGTCTTCATCATTTATGGTTAATGAAGTTCCATTTTCTAAAGAAGGTTTGTCTAACGTTCCTAGGATTTGCAATAGCGTTGTTTTTCCTGCACCAGATGCACCAAATCAACACCTTTTAAGACTTGTAAACTATCATAAAACTTGTGAATATTTTTGGCTGTAATCATGCTTCAATTTTTCACAAAGTAACAAAGTATTTTATAAAAAATGAGTGATATAGATTTTTTTTATCGTTGAATAAATAATAAATAAAAGTTAAAGAAAACTTTTTGTTTAAAATTATCGTAAATTTGTTAAACAAAATAAACCCAAAATAAAATAGCCATGAACACATTAATTGAAAAAGAAATTTACGAATTGATTGGCGATAATCATCAGATGACATCAGCAGAAACTCCTTTGCGTCCTGATGCATTTGACAAATCGGATGCTGACAAAATGCATACCATCGAAAAGCATTTCCATATAATCATGGAAGAAATGGGATTAGACATGACTGATGATAGTCTTCAAGGAACACCTCACAGAGTTGCTAAAATGTTTATTCAAGAAATATTTTCTGGATTGAATCCAGCGAACAAACCAAAAATATCTGTTTTTGACAACAGTTATAATTATGACAAGATGTTGGTAGAAGCTAATATCAGTTTCAACTCAACTTGCGAACATCACTTTTTACCAATAGTTGGGAAAGCACATATTGGATATGTATCAAGCGGAAAAGTTATTGGATTGTCAAAATTAAACAGAATTGTTGATTATTATTCGCGTCGTCCGCAAGTGCAAGAGCGTTTGATTATGCAGATTTACAATGAATTGAAAACAGTTTTAGAAACTGATAACGTAATTGTTGTGATGGAAGCTACACATTTGTGTGTATCAAGTCGCGGAATTAAAGACGAATCGAGTTATACTTCAACCATTCAATACGGTGGAATTTTTAATGAAAAAGAAAACAGAAACGACTTTTTCAATATGATTAATCAGCCTAAATAGTTTGGCATTAGATTTGTAATATCACATTCAAATTATAAATTTAATTAGAAATGATATTACAATCGGATACATTGACCAACTTAAGTAACAAACAAAGAAATTTATTTTTAGGTATTTTTCTTGATTTGGTTGGTATGTTAACCTATTTAGTTCCGTTTTTCGGAGAACTTGCAGATACCATTTGGGCACCATTAGCCGCATTTATGTTATCTTATATGTATAAAGGTTCCATTGGTAAAGTGGGTGGAATAATAGAGTTTTTAGAAGAGATATTACCTTTTAGTGATTTTATACCAACATTTACGCTGACATGGATTTACACTTATGTGATTAAAAATCAAGAGGATAATAATTTAAAGGAACTTCAATAGTTCCTTTTTTTATTTCTCAAAAAAATCGGCAATAAATCCAAGTTTCATACTGCGAAGCATTTTCTTTTCAAAAGCCCAAAAGAATTTGAATTGACCGAACAAGAATCCGAAACTTACTAGAAGAACTTGGTAAACAGGAAAAATCATTACAATATATAATGGATAATAAAGCCACAAGGAAACACTTTCTTTTGTAATTCCGAAAAGGGCTAAAATGGGTTTTGCAATAAGTGCAGAAGTAGAACCTGTAATTGCAAATACAACAAGTATAACAACTACTTGCCAATCTGATGTTATGTTCCAACGTTCTTTAAAACTTCCCATTTTCTAAAATAAAGTGCAAATTTACTCAATTTATGGACGTGGTACAAATCCGGCGAGTTGTTGTTTGTATGTTATTTGAAAATAAATGAAATAATTATAAATCAAGTAGTTTACTTCATAACCATAGTGAATATTAGAATCGTAATTTATTTGCATTTCATATAAATTAGAACTGTATTTTTGTGGTAGTCTTGCACGATTATTCCATTCATTTACATAGATTCTATTTCGGTTTTCCAAATAGCTTTCCGAATAATAACCTCTTTGTCTTGCTTGAGAATTTAGCCAATAAGTAAATCCACCATCAATAATTATTACTTCATATTCTAAAGAGTCATTTGCAATTCTAATAGTGTCGGATGCTTTTGTCGAATTCTCATTAATTGTTGAAATAGATTTATTTGTTGAAGAGCATCCAATTATAAAAAGGAGTATTACAAAAATGTAAATTAGATTTTTCACAATATATTTTTTTATAAAGTTACTAAAATTCAATCTATTGTGATTTGATTTATTACTGTTTTAACAAAAAAAAGTACCTCAATAATTGAGATACTTTTCATTGGTAAAGTTATTATTTAGTTTTTATTGCTATAATTTATTCAAAGCATCTTTTAAATCTTCAGGGTTGTCTTGGTCTTCTATAGAATTTGACGTGTAATGAATCTGAATACTTGGAATTGTATTTCCAATGGATATTAAAGTGATTTTTATAGTAGTCCTTTCTGTATTCCAAACAGCATAAAGATTTAGATTTTTGTCTGCTATTGCTAGTTTTTTATTTGTTTTATCATATGATTTATCGACCGTATTCCACGTTTCTTTTTCATTTGTGGGCATTCCATATTTTTCTTTCAATAATTTCAATAAAACACTATAATCATAATAGTAAAGTTCGGCATTGCTATATTCTTTTGAATAAATATAGATGCCGCTAATCAGTTTGTTATTTTCATTAAAAATATACATAACCAAAACACTTTTACTTCCAAGCTTATCTTTAAAGATTAATTCATCTCCATTTTTAGCCGAATAAAAGCTTGCTTTTTCTTCAGATTTTACTTTTTCTAAGGAAGTTCCCCAATTAAAAATTCTGAAATCAGTTTTCTGTGCTAATGAAAAATTTATTGCAGAAATAAAAAAGAGCAGTGTAAAAAAATGTGTTTTCATAATATTATCCTTTATCTTCGTCCAAATCGTTATGATTGTCACCACCAATGCTGTAATAGTTGTTTTCTTCATCTTCGCTACCAACTTCTTCTTGCTCGTCATCAAGTTCAGTTCCTGGAATGTCTAAATCTTCACCAGTTTGATCTTGATCGAAATCTTTTTCATTTAATTCAGAAGTATTATCAATTTGGATGAATGGTTTCTTTTTAGAAATATCTTCAGGATTTATATCAATTTTTTTTTCAAGTTGGTTATAAATATCTTCATTGGCAGGATAATGAGGATAACCAGGAAATTTATCTAATTTCTCGTGGTCTTTTTTTTGAGTATCTTTCATTTTGTTTAATTTACATTTTGAATTCTAAACGGTTGAAATAATCTCTAATGAAATGATGTTGCTCTATATCACTCATTTTATCAGCATTTTTGACTTTAATTTTGACTTTGCTGAATTTTGAATTGGATTTTAAAATATTGAATAATTCTGCTTTAGCATCCGTTGGACCAAATAGAAGGACTTCATCATATTTTTCAATTTCAGCAGCAATATTTTTGTAAAAAGTTGTATGTTTTTGCTGCTCTTTGTTGTGCATTTCATTTTCACTTCGTTTTAAAGTTTCTACCTTATCTTCATAAGTAAAATCGGAAGTTATTGTTTTGGTTTCTTTTACCTCTGAAGGAAATTCGATTAAATAGGCATTAGAATGATCCATCCAAATTCCTAGTTTTTTTGATGATTTCATTGTTTTATTATTAATGTTTTAATTAATATCAACAACAAAATTGAGAAGAAATTCAAGCTTTTATGTTACAAAAATGAGGATAATGATTACATGATTCTCACATTTAGCCATAAAAAAACCACCACTGTAAAAGTGATGGTTATTATTGAAAAGAATTTCTTTAAATTATTTTCCAAAAAGTTTTCCTAGTAAACCTCCAAGTCCACCAGATTTTTTAGTCACAGCAGAAATTGCGTCACTCATTCCAACTTGTCCGTCACCATCTTGGTCTAAACCAAATTGACCACCGTATTTAGTAACAGCATCCATTAATCCACCACCATTTCCACCTGAAATTGAGCTAATCAAATCTGTAATATTAAATCCAGGTTGGTTTGGATCTTTAGCTTTATTGATCAATCCACCTAATATTTGAGGAATTAAACCACCAGCTACACTTCCAGCAGCTTCTGAAGATAAACCGAATTTTTCTCCAAGGTTTCCTGTTACTTTTCCTGTTAATTCTTGAACTACTGGATTGTTCATATCAATTGGAGTTTTACCAGAAAGTAATCCTGCTAAATCACCAACATTTCCACTAGCAACCATATCTTTTAAACCTGAAAGTATTGAACCTCCAGCTTCTTCCATTACGGCTTCATTTTGTTCGTTTGGCACTGCAGGATTGTTTACTACTGCATCACCACCAAATTGTTTTACTAATTCTGTAAGTTGTTCAAACATAGTTTTTTGTTTTTAGTTTTAACAAAGGTATAAAAGTTTAAAAGCAAATTTATAAAACGTCAAATTTATTCTACAAAAAAAATCCAAATCTAAATTTTACTTCAGATTTGGATTCTATTTTTTTTGAAGTTGATTACTTCTTTAATAGACCAATAATTTGTTCGGCTAATTCGGTTCCGATTCTGTCTTGAGCTTCTAAAGTTGCTGCACCAATATGAGGCGTTAACGAAATCCTTGGATGCATCAAAATTTGAATTTCTGGCGTTGGTTCTTTTTCAAAAACGTCTAATCCTGCAAAAAGAACTTTATCGCTTTCTAAAGCTTCAATTAAAGCAACTTCATTAATCACGCCACCACGAGCACAATTTACTATTCCTACATTGTCTTTCATTTGTGCAATTTCATCGGCATCAATTACATAACCTTCTTGCGCAGGAACGTGAAGTGTAATAAAATCAGAATGTTTGAATAAATCTTCAAGCGGTTCTGTAATAATATCAACATTTATGAATTGACCAGTGTAAAAATCAACTCTAATTTCGGCGTTGCTTAAAAACTTATCTGCAGCAATTACTTTCATTCCAAGTCCAAGAGCCATTTTTGCAACCGCTTGACCAATTCGTCCAAAACCGATAATTCCTAATGTTTTGCCACGAAGTTCGATACCATTTGCGTAAGCTTTTTTCAAACCTTCAAAATTAGTATCACCTTCAAGAGGCATATTTCTGTTTGAATCATGTAAGAAACGAACTCCAGTAAATAAGTGCGCAAATACTAATTCTGCCACACTTTCAGAGGAAGATGCTGGCGTGTTGATTACATGAATTCCTTTGCTGCGAGCATATTCTACATCAATATTATCCATTCCAACTCCACCGCGACCAATGATTTTTAAATTTGGACAGGCATCAATAATATCTTTACGAACTTTGGTTGCACTTCTAACTAAAATTACATCAACATTATTTGAATTGATGAAATTGGCAACTTGTTCTTGAGCTACTTTGGTTGTAATTACTTCAAATCCACCTTTTTCTAAAGCTTTGATTCCGCTTTTTGAAATTCCGTCGTTAGCTAATACTTTCATAATTTGAGTTTATGAGTTTAAAGGTTTATGAGTTTAAAATTTAAAACTCATTTATAATTTATATTCTATTTTTTAAATTTTGTTTGACCGAATCAAACCATTCATTTTTTATTATACTTAATCTAATGGCATCAATTCTATTTCCAAAAGCATCAGTACTTATATTTCTCGAGATGCCTTCAACAACACAACCTATGCTTTTCATTGCATTTATACTTCTTTCGTTTTTACTATTTGCAGCAAATGCAACTCGCTCCATTTTCATTTTTTCAAAAGCGAACTCTAAAAGTAAGTACTTACAGTTTTTATTTAATTTGGTTCCTTGAAACTCTTTTCCGTACCAAGTGTAACCAATTTCTAAAAACTTGAATTCAAGGCTTATTGCATAAAATCTTGTACATCCAGCATATTTTTGATTTACCTTGTCAAAAACAATGAATGGATATTCAGTTAATTTTTCCTTTTGCGATAATGCTTTTTCAATGTAAATCTTCAAATTTTCTGGCGAATCTGGTGGATTTGCATTGAAACTCCAAAGATCGGGTTCGTTTATAGAAAATGCAACTAATTTTTCATAATCAGAAGCTTCTAATGGTTGCAAACGCACTACATCATTTTCTAAAATATAATCTTCTTTGAAATTGAAATCCATGCATGAAACTTAAACTTGTGATTCCAAATTTTTCATTACATCTACCAAAACTTGCACACTTTCTAATGGCAAAGCATTGTACATTGAAGCACGATATCCTCCAACAGAGCGATGTCCAGGTAATCCTGAAATCCCTGCTTCTTTCCACATTTTGTCAAAAATAGGAGCGTGGTTTTCATCGTTTAATAAAAACGTTGTATTCATGATACTTCTATCTTCAACGACTGCAGTTCCTTTAAATAATGGATTTCTATCGATTTCTGTATATAATAAGTTGGCTTTAGCTTCATTAATTTTTTCAATAGCAGCAATTCCGCCAAGGTTTTTTAACCATTGTAAAGTTAAAAGCGATGCATAAATAGGAAAAACAGGTGGTGTATTGTACATACTTTCTGCTTTGATATGTTTTGTATAATCCAACATACTTGGAATATATCTTCCAGATTTTCCTAAAATTTCTTCTTTTATGACTACTAAAGTTGCTCCAGCAGGACCCATGTTTTTTTGAGCTCCAGCATAAATCAAATCAAATTTTGAAAAATCTAATGTTCTTGAAAAAATATCAGAACTCATATCACAAACTACTGGAACATTTGTTTGCGGAAACGATTTCATTTGCGTTCCAAAAATGGTATTGTTGCTTGTACAATGAAAATAGGAAGCATCCTCAGGAATTGAATACCCTTTTGGAATGTGATTGTAATTTTGCTCTTTAGATGAACCTACTATTAGAGTTTCTCCAAAATGTTTGGCTTCTTTTATAGCATTACTTGCCCAAGTTCCAGTGTCTAAATAAGCTGCTTTTCCATCCGTTTTCATTAAATTGTATGGAACCATCAAGAATTCTAAGCTAGCTCCACCAGCTAAAAATAAGGCTTGATATCCTTTTCCTTCCAATCCTAAAAGTTCTAAAACTAAAGCTCTTGCTTCGTCCATTACGGCAACAAAATCTTTACTTCTGTGCGAAATTTCTAAAATAGATAAATCAGAATTATTAAAATTTAAAATGGCTTGTGCAGATTTTTCAAATACTTCTTGAGGAAGAATACATGGTCCGGCGCTGTAGTTGTGTTTTTTCATTGTTAAGTTAATGCAAATTTTAAAGCGCAAATTTCGTAAATAGCCTACGAAAAAGCGGTTAGAATTTGACAATAATCAGCCCTTGTTATTAACGAAATCGTTATAGTTTATAACAATTTTTGAGAAAAATGCAATCAAATTTCCTTTAGAAATGCTAAAGTGTCAACGTTATCAGCATAATCCCAAAGATTTGGTTTTTGGGTTTGTCCAAATAGTATTGAATTTTCTATTGCATCTTTTGAAACAATGCATTGAATTTGGTCGGCATCGTTTTCTAAACGTGATTTTATTTCATTCAAGTCCTCATAATATTCATAAAAAACAGATGAAATAGGTGAGGAGTAACTTGTGTCTTCTTTGATTGTTAGAAATTCATTATCCAACAATTTGAAATTACTCATCAAGAAAACGGCTTTGTTATAATCGTAGTTGTTAGAATATTTTTCGTAAAAAATCACATCCTTATATTCATAAATGGCTTTAAAGAAATTTTCAAAATTGTAGTCTTTTGGAACAAAAATTTTTGAAACATTGCGACAACCTAAACCAAAATATCTAAAAATATCTTCACCTAAATTTACTAAATCTTCATGTGATTCACTACCAGTTAAAATGGCAACTGAATTTCTGTTTTTACGAATAATACTTGGCTTGTCTTTGAAATAAAATTCGAAATATCTTGCTGTATTATTACTTCCAGTCGCAATTACTGCATCAAAATTTTCTAATTTTCCTTCTGTAAATTTGATGTAATTTTCTAATTCAGAATTTACAGAGATTAAATAGTTAGCAAGGAAAGGCAATAATTTTTGATCGTTGGAAGAGGTCTTTACCAAAACTTTATGACCAGAAACCACTACCGATAAAAAATCATGAAAACCAACTAATGGAATGTTTCCGGCAAGGATTAGTCCAATCGTTTTTGGTTTCACATTTGAAAAATCATAGCTCGATAACCATTTGTCTAAATTTTCTTCTGTCAAAGCTTCTGCCCAAGAATTTATAGCAAAATAAACTTGTTCAGGTGTAAACCAACCATTATGTGATTGTGATAATTCAATCAAATTTATAAAATCATCATAGAACAAATTATTATTTAGAACAGCTTCATTTTTGGTGTTATTATCCAACGAAAATTGGCTTAAAAACTTTCCTAATTCTACAAAAGCGTTAATTTTTTCTTTTTGTAACATTTGTAACTTGTTTATGAATGGTTTTGATTGTAATTTTGCACAAAATTAAACAAATCATTTAGGATTAAGGATTTTTTAAATCTAATATCTTAAATTTAATATCTAAAAGTAAAGATGGCAATCATAATAACAGACGAATGTATCAATTGTGGTGCATGTGAGCCAGAATGTCCAAATACTGCAATCTATGAAGGTGCAGATGATTGGAGATACAAAGACGGTACAAAGTTAAGAGGAAAAGTAATTCTTCCAGATGGAACTGAAGTGGATGCTGATGCGGCTCAAACGCCAGTATCTGATGATGTTTACTACATTGTACCTGGGAAATGTACAGAATGTAAAGGTTTTCATGAAGAACCTCAATGTGCAGCAGTTTGTCCGGTGGATTGTTGTATTCCTGATGACAATCATGTGGAAAGTGAAGAAACACTTTTAAACAGACAATCGTTTTTACATAACGAGTAACTTAATTTTTTGTGAAATA
Organism: Flavobacteriia bacterium; assembly: GCA_013298525.1. GTDB lineage: Bacteria > Bacteroidota > Bacteroidia > Flavobacteriales > Flavobacteriaceae > Flavobacterium. The sequence goes on along the minus strand of JAAFHW010000019.1, from coordinate 1,623 downwards.
AAAAGTAAACCACCAATTGTTGTTATAGTTGGTGGTTTTTTTGTTTTTAATTAAATAGGTTATGATTTTTGAAAACATATTTAATCTATTATTTATCAATGTTTTAAAAGAATTTATATATTTGTTAATAAACTAATTCAAGTATGAAGTGTTTTATTGCATTTGTTTTTTTATTTTTTTCAAGTCATCTTTATTCACAAGAGGTAGAAAAATCTATAATTCTTAAAGATGCAGATACTAATTTAGCTATTGAAGATGCTACTGTTTTAGTCTTAAAAACAAAGCAACTTAATTTAAGCAATGCTGAAGGAAAAGTCAGTTTTCTTCTAAAAGGAATTTCCAATATACAAATAACGCATACTTCCTATGTTTCTCAAACAATTAGGTCTACAATATTAAAAGAAAGTGAAACTGTAATCTTTCTTAAAAGTAGTTTTAATAAATTAGATGAAATAATTTTAACAAAGCAACATCCACAAAAAATACTTGCTTCTTTAATAGAAAATTCTTCCAAAAAACTTACAGTTCCAGCAAGATTGAAAGTATATTCTAGAGAGTTTTTTAAACTTAACGGAGTTTATTCAAATTATAATGATGGACTCATGAATTTTCAACTTTCTGGAAAGCCAAATGATTTTAGTACAACAATTTTGGTAGAGCAAAATAGGTCTTTCGGATTGGTTGAAGATTATATAATGGATGAACTTGTAGGATACAATTTGAATAATATTATGCAAAACTATTACAATTTCAAATATTTGAATCCGCTTTTGGAACCGAGAGCTAAGAAAGAGTACGATTTTTTAGTAAAAGCACATCCAGTCAATGAAGATTACTATGTTATGACTGCTATACCAGCAGATAATAGTTCAGCAATGTTAGACGACTATTCTATAACTTATGATAGGAAGAGAAAGATAATTATTGAAGTTAGTTCTGAGATTTCTCCAACTTCATTTGCAAAAGCAAAAGATAAAACAGGAAAAAATGGGAAGCATGTTTATAAATCCTTTTTTAAAACTATGTATCGATTTGACTCCAATAATTATTATTTAATAGGTTCAAAAGAGGAAATCGGATATGAAAAAGTTGTTAAGAATAAAACGACAGATATTGAAGTTAGGAATTACTTTATAACTACTAATTTCAGTAACCAAAATTATAGCTTTAAGGAAAGTGAGGTTTTTAAAGATAAAACCTTATTCAATAAGAAAAATACAATCCTAAGTAATTATTGGGAAATCTCTGGAATGGTTGCTACAGAAGAAGAGGAAAAGATAATTTTGAGTATTGATGATTAAAATAGAGCGAATCAAAAACTAATTCTTAAATAGTTTTTGATTCGCTTTTTTTTCTATTGTTTCACAATAACATAAGTTTTATAAGTAACAGTATCGGTTTTGGAATTATAGGTTTCTAAAACTAAATTTCCATCAGTATCAAAATAACCAATTGATGTTTCTTTACCATTGTAATAAATAAAACTATTAGTAGAAGTTTTTCTTAGTAAAGCACCTTTTTTAGTATCATCACCTATTATTCTATAACCATTAGCATCAAGTTTAACATTGTATTTTTTGTTGTCATACATATAATAGGATGAACGATCTACATCAACCGTAC
>JAAFHW010000181.1 GCA_013298525.1 Flavobacteriia bacterium | reverse complement strand
AAACAGTTTCTGCCAACAAAGCCACAGCTGAAAAACAGTGGATTGTTGTAGACGCTGAAGGTCATAACTTAGGTCGTTTTGCTTCAAAAGTCGCGATGCTTTTAAGAGGTAAATACAAGCCAAGTTATTCACCACACGTTGACTGTGGAGATAACGTAATTGTTATCAACGCAGAGAAAATTAATTTAACTGGAAACAAGTTAGATGACAAAACGTACATCAGACACACGGGTTATCCAGGAGGACAAAGAAGTTTAACTGCTAAAGTAATGCAACAAAAAAACCCTGCATTATTAGTAGAAAAAGCTGTAAAAGGAATGTTGCCTAAAAACAAATTAGGAGCACAATTATTCCGTAATTTAGATGTAAATGTTGGTACTGAGCACAAACATGGCGCTCAACAACCAAAAACCGTTAACCTTAACGACTTAAAGTAATGGGAGTTATTCACAAAATCGGTAGAAGAAAATGTGCAGTTGCACGTGTTTATGTTACTGAAGGTACAGGTAAAATCACTGTAAACAAAAAAGAATTTGCAACTTACTTCCCAACAGCTACTTTACAGTACAAAGTATTACAACCAATGTCTATGACAGAAAATGTAAACAACTTTGACGTAAAAGTAAATGTTTACGGTGGTGGTTCAACAGGACAAGCAGAAGCTGTAAGAATGGCTTTAGCAAGAGTAATGTGTGAAGTTGGCGAAGGAAACAGAGCTATCTTAAAACCAGAAGGATTACTTACAAGAGATCCAAGAATGGTAGAACGTAAAAAATTCGGTCAGAAAAAAGCGAGAAAGAGATTCCAATTCTCGAAACGTTAATATTCGATATTTATCAGAATATTTTTTCAGATACATTTTTACAATTAAAATTGAATTTAAAACAAAGTTGTCGATATTCCTTATAAAAAGGGAATTAGTTTAGCATCTAAATTTTCAAGACATACCGAAAGTGACTACTTGAAAATTGCTATAACACGGAACGTAAACTATTACACAATGGCAAACAAAATTGACGTTAAAGAATTATTAGAAGCAGGTGTTCACTTCGGACACATGACTCGTAAATGGGATCCAAACATGGCTCCTTACATTTATATGGAGCGTAATGGTATTCATATCATTAACCTATATAAAACTGCTGCAAAAATTGAAGAAGCTGGTGAAGCTATGAAAAAAATTGCAGCATCTGGTAGAAAAATACTTTTCGTAGCTACCAAAAAACAAGCAAAAGATATCGTTTCAGAAAAAGCATTAGCTTGTAACATGCCTTACATCACAGAAAGATGGCCTGGTGGTATGTTAACAAACTTCGTTACTATCCGTAAAGCTGTTAAAAAAATGGCAACAATCGATAGAATGAAAAAAGACGGAACATTCATGACGCTTTCTAAAAAAGAAAGACTTCAAGTTGATCGTCTTCGTGCGAAATTAGAGAAAAACTTAGGTTCTATCGCTGACATGTCTAGATTACCTGCTGCACTTTTCGTAGTAGATATCAAAGCTGAACACATCGCAATAAAAGAAGCACAAAAATTAAACATTCCAGTTTTCGCAATGGTTGATACAAACTCTGACCCACGTGAGGTAGATTATGTTATTCCAGCAAATGATGATGCTTCTAAATCAATTGACAAAATTTTAACTTTAGTTACTGACGCAGTTAAAGACGGATTAGCAAACAGAACTTCTGATAAAGAAGCTGATGATGCTACTGAAGTAGAAACTGTTGAAGCTGTTGCTGCTCCAGAAGCTGCTGTTGTTGAAACTGCTGCTCCAGAAGTAGAAGCTACTGAAACAAGTACTGAAGAATAAAACACAGAAAATTCCAAAATATAAATTCCAAATTCCAAGAAATTATCAATTATTTGATGATTTATTAAAATTGGAATTTGGGATTTGTAAATTGGAATTTCTTTTTTTACACAAATTATTTTTAATCTTAAAATAAAAAACAAAATGGCAACAATTACTGCTGCAGACGTAAATAAATTAAGAACAATCACAGGTGCAGGTATGATGGACTGCAAAA
>JAAFHW010000180.1 GCA_013298525.1 Flavobacteriia bacterium | reverse complement strand
AACCAACTAGCGTGTAACCTAAACAGAAAAGGTATTGCATTACAACAAGCACTAGGATATATTCTAACAGATTTTGGCTATGATGAAAAAGAAGTAACACAAGCTGTCAATAGTGCCTATGGAAACATTCACGAGTTTGGCAAAAATGATAAATTTGAACTACCTAATAAACCCAAAAAGAAAGAAAACTTTTCAATAACAGATACAACTGATGAAGACGATGAAGACAAACCAAAACCAACACAAATAGACCGTTTAGAGCTGTTTTTATCAACAAGATATGTGTTTCGTCATAATATAGTTTCTGGTAAACTAGAGTTCCAATATTTCGGTAAAAAGAAGTGGAATGTGATGAATGATTTTATAGAAAATTCAATGCTTCGAGAATGTCTAAAAGGTCGAATTAAAACAAACCTTTCGTCATTAAGAAACTTATTGTATTCTGATTTTTGTGAGCTTTTCAATCCATTTGAAGATTACTTTTTCAATTTACCAACCTATGATGAAAAGACCGATTATATTACCGAATTAGCGAATACAATAACAACCACAAAACAAGACCTTTGGCAGCAATGTTTTAAAAAATGGTTGGTTGCAATGGTTGGTTGTGTGCTTGATGATAAAGTAATAAATCACACGGTAATTGTATTTAGCGGCAAACAAGGATTAGGAAAAACAACTTGGGTGGAAAAGCTAGTTCCAAAGCAATTGAAAGAGTATTTATTTTCAGGTACCATAAACCCAAACAATAAAGATACGTTAGTGCAGCTAGCGGAATGTATGTTAATCAATTTAGATGAATTAGAAAATCTTAATCGTTCAGAAATCGGCAGCTTAAAAGAAATCATTACAAAAACCCAAATCAGAATGAGAAAAGCCTACGGACACAACAACGAAACAATGCCAAGACGCGCATCATTTGCCGGTAGTGTCAACACAGCTCAGTTCTTAAACGACAGTACAGGAAGCAGAAGATTTCTTTGTTTTGAATTGGAAGGCATAAAATACCAACACGATGTAGATATTAATATGGCTTTTTCCCAAGCGTTGTTTCTCTTCAAAAGTGGATTTAGATTTTGGTTTGACCAAGAAGAAATCAAGAACATTACAACCAATAATGAACAATACCAATTGCATAGTCCAGAAGAAGAATTGTTGTTAACATGGTTTGAGACTTGCAAAAAAGAAGATGCAACAGTTTTTTTAAATGCTTCACAAATAGCTTCAAAATTAGCTGAAAGGTCAAAATTAAATCTTAATGATGCGACTATAAATAAATTAGGCAAAGCGTTAAAGAAGCACAATTTTATAAGATTGAAAAAGGAAGGTATTTATGTTTATGCAATGCTTGAAAAAACTTATGAAGAAGTAGATAACAACAACAAAGTGGTATAGTTTTAAATAATATATTCAATCTTTAAAAACTAGGGTAAGGTGGGTAAGCAAAAAGCGTTGAAACTTTTTTCATTTTTTTTCAAAAATTAAAATCGGGCAACATTAGTTGATAATAAAGCAAATTAGTAAAACGTTAGTTTTGGTTTGCATTGTTTTTAGCCAATAAATCCGTTAGTTAGAAAATAAAATAAATAATATTTCTTTCAGTCAAAATTTGCTTACCCACCTTACCCTTCTTCAAATTGTTAATATGATAAAATAAATTGTTAACATTTTGTTCAATATATTGCACTTAATTGCGCTAATTTTATTATATTTGTTTCTTACAAAACTAGCTTGTCTAATTATAAAGGTTAAAATATGAAGTCAATTTCAAAAGGAAATATTGTTAAGTTCCACACTCCGCTATCAGAAGAAAATCCAAATCAGTTGTATGTTGTTTTGGAAGTGATTGCAGATGATGAAAGACCTAGAGCAGATATTCAAGCTTTAAATACTGGATTATCTTTTCCACCTATTAATACAGTCAGATTAGGTGATTTAGAAGTGGTAGAAGTAGATACTAATGATTTAATTGGCCATAAAGTAACAATCAATAAATCCGACTATTCTCAAGTGGAAGGAAAAGTGATAAAAGTTAGTGAACAAAAAATTGAAGTAAATCTTTCTAACGGAGTTAATGGTGTTGAAACTAATGTT
>JAAFHW010000018.1 GCA_013298525.1 Flavobacteriia bacterium | reverse complement strand
GGCATTAAGGGAAAAAAAGTCATTTATGATATTTTTTTTAATTACAATCATTTTTGCTTTAATCACAACTTATAAAATAAGTGTAAATGAATTCTCAAAACCCAATTTTTTGTTGTTTTGGTATAGTCCATTATATTCTCTGTTGTTATATAGATTAATGTTAATACCTTTTTGGAAAAGAAAAAAAAGAGATCCAAAAATTCCTCCCAGAGAATTATTTTATTCAGGCGATGTAAGTTTATTTGCTGATAATTTATTTGGATTTATTTTCTTTCTTTTAAGTATTTTATTGCCGATGATTTTAATATTCAATTACTAAAAATGTCCGGAATCTATATCCACATCCCTTTTTGCAAGCAAGCCTGTCACTACTGCGACTTTCATTTTTCTACTTCTATGAAGAAAAAGGATGAGATGGTTTTGGCATTGGCTAAAGAAATTGAAATGCGTAAAAGTGAGTTTCAAGACAAAGTTGTAGAAACCATTTATTTTGGTGGAGGAACGCCAAGTATTTTAGAAATTTCTGATTTGAAATTGTTAATTGATGCAGTTTATTTTAATTATAATGTAACTGAAAATCCTGAAATTACGGTTGAAGCCAATCCAGATGATTTATCGAAAGAACGAATTATCGAATTGTCAAACAACAAAATCAATCGCCTTTCTATCGGAATTCAATCGTTTTTTGAAGACGATTTGAAAATGATGAATCGCGCTCATAATTCGGAAGAAGCTAAAGAATGTCTCGAATTTGCAACACAATATTTTGATAATATTTCTGTCGATTTGATTTACGGGATTCCAGAAATGAGCAGCGAAAAATGGCTTCAGAATATTGAAACCGCTTTGTCTTTTAATATTCCACATATTTCCAGTTATGCCTTGACAGTTGAACACAAAACGGCTTTGCATACCTTTATCCAAAAAGGAATAATTCCACAACCAGACGATGAAGTTGCTCAAGAACATTTTCAGATTTTGGTAGATAAACTATCTGAAAATGATTTTATTCACTACGAATTATCAAATTTCGGAAAAGAAAATTATTTCTCTAAAAACAATTCAAGTTATTGGTTGGGAAAAAAATACATCGGAATTGGACCTTCGGCTCATAGTTATGATGGAGAAAAACGTAGTTGGAATGTGTCAAATAATACTTTGTATTTGAAATCCATTCAAGAAAATAAACTACCATCAGAAACCGAAATATTATCCAAAACTGATAGATATAACGAATATATTATGACAGGTTTGCGAACTATTTGGGGAATTTCTTTAGACCGAATTGAAACTGAATTTGGCACAACTTATTTAGATTATCTCAACCAACAAGCAGCGAAATATATTGAAGATCATTTGTTATTTGTAGATGAAAACATTTTACGAACTACCAAAAAAGGTAAATTTTTAAGTGACGGAATTGCAAGTGATTTGTTTTTATTAAATTTGGAGTAAAAGTAACGCAGAAAAATCCGTTAAATCCGCGTTTGAAAATCCGTTAAATTCGCGTTCCATTATGATTGCATTCATTGACAATAAATATCAAATCGACCTATCAAAACCAATTGATATTTCCATTCCATTATCAAATACTGATGAAAACCCAATTGCGTGGTACATCGAAAAGCCAGAAATCGAACCAGTGGTTTTTGGCGATTGGATAGGGAAAGTTTCCGAAGGAAGTTCAACTAATTTCAACAATATTTTCTTCAATCCGCACGGACACGGTACACACACCGAATGTCTCGGACACATTACACGAGAATTTTATAGTATAAATCAATGCTTGAAACAATTTTTCTTTACAGCCGAATTGATTTCGATTACACCAGAAGATATAAATGGTGATTTGGTAATTACAAAAAATCAAATAGAAAGAGCATTAAACGGAAAAACTCCAGAAGCAATTATCATCAGAACATTACCAAATTCAGAATCGAAAAAACATAAAAATTATTCCAAAACCAATCCGCCATATTTATCTGAAGAAGCAGCAATTTACATCCGAGAAATTGGAATTCAACATTTATTAATCGATTTGCCAAGTGTGGATAGAGAAGAAGATGAAGGAAAATTATTGGCGCATAAAGCATTTTGGAATGTAAAAAATGTAAATAATTTAAACGACGATGCACGATTGAATTGTACCATAACCGAAATGATTTTTGTAGAAGATAAAATTCAAGATGGAAGTTATATACTAAATCTACAAATTGCTTCGTTTGAAAATGATGCTTCGCCATCAAAACCTATTTTGTTTAAAATATGATTTCAATTTCAACAGACAAATCCAAACTCGATATTCCATTCATTCAAAACTTTTTGAAAGACGTTTATTGGGCTGCAGGTCGAACAATGGAAGATGTTCAAACTACAATTGACAGTTCGTTTTGCTTCGGAATTTTTTTAGACGAAAAGCAAATAGGCTTTTGCCGCGTAATCACTGATTATGTAGTTTTTGCTTATGTCATGGATGTTTTTATAATTGATGAACATCGAGGAAAAGGCTATTCGTCTATTTTAATAAACGCAATGATGACCGAACCCAAATTACAACAAGTCAAAATTTGGCGATTAGCAACATCAGACGCACATTTTTTATATGAAAAATTCGGATTCAATTCATTAGCTCATCCTGAAAAAATGATGGAAAAAATTAAATAGTATTCGGTTTTCAGTCTCAGTAATCAGAACTGTGACTGAAAACTGTGACTGAAAACTAAAAAATATGAATATTCAACAACTCTACGAATTCTGTTTGTCCAAAAAAGGTGTAACCGAGCACTTTCCTTTTGATGAAGATACTTTAGTATTTAAAGTTGGTGGAAAAATGTTTTGTCTTACTTCTTTAAAAGAATGGGAAAAAGGAATGCCATCATTAAATTTAAAATGTGATCCAGAAAAGGCATTAGAACTTCGTGCCGAATACGAAGCCATAAATCCGGGTTATCACATGAGTAAAATTCATTGGAATACTATCGATTTTAATAGTGATGTTTCCAATAAAATGATGTTGGAACTTATAAATCATTCTTACGATTTGGTGTTTGCAAGTTTGACAAAAAAAGCACAAAGTGAAATAAAACAATAAATTTTTAAATAAGATAATTCTTATATTTTTAAATTTCATAGGTTTATAAGCGTATTTTTTTACACTTCATCTGATTTCTTTAAAAGTGTTGTTTTCGCTAATGTAGACATAATTCGACAAAAGTTATTACTTCAATTTTGTTATTAATTAATGGTTTCATAGTTAACTATTTATTAAAAACCATTCGTCTATACTTTTTTACCATTCGTCTACACTTATAGTTAGACGAACGAAAATAAAAAGTAAATCGATGTGGTTTAAATTACTTTTGAAATTGGATAAATACACAATTAAGTAAAAATGGCCAAATCATTAAACATTCTTCTAATAGAAGACGATATTATCGAGGTAATGAAATTCAATCGAGTATTAAAAACACTTGGACTGAATCATAAAATCATTGAGGCTAATAATGGCGAAGAAGCTTTGTCTATATTAAAAGATAAAGAAATCATTCCTGATGTTATTTTTTTAGATTTGAATATGCCAAAAATAAACGGTATCGAATTTTTGCAAATACTAAAGGCGGATGATTATTTAAAATACATTCCAGCTATTATATTAACAACATCTAATAATCACAAAGACGTATTAGAGTGTTACAAAATAGGTATAGCAGGTTATGTTTTAAAACCATTAAAATACGACGATTACGTAGAAAGAATTAGAAAAATGCTCGAATATTGGAGTGCTAACGAATTAATCTCACAATAATATGTACGGAATAGTAAACAAAGCAATTGAAGATTTAGTAATTGCCAATTTTGGTGAAGAAAAATGGGAAGCAATAAAAGAACGAAGTGGAGTTGATATAGACTTTTTTATAAGCAGCGAACCTTATGATGATGATGTTACTTTTAAATTAGCTGTTGCTGTTTCGGAAGAAATGAACATGTCGGTTGGCGACGTATTGGTTGCTTTTGGAGAATGGTGGGTTATCAAAACAACATCTGAAAAATATCCTGGTTTAATGGATTCAGGAGGAGATAACTTAAGAGATTTTTTAGTAAATTTACCCAACTTTCATAATCGTGTAATGTTAATTTATCCAAAATTAACGCCACCCGAATTTAAAGTAAGTGATATAACGGAACACGGATTGAATTTGCATTATTTCTCTCAAAGACAAGGATTGCAGGAATTTGTTCGTGGTTTAATTCAAGGTTTAGGAAAAATGTTCAATACACCTGTTGCTCTAGAATTAATTCAAACACGTGATGAAGGTAGCACACATGAAATTTTCAAAATAAAGTGGTAAGATGAATAGATTAAAATTTAATTTTAGCGAAGATAGTTTTAATCGATTATTCCCTTTTTATATTTTAATTGATGATACTTTAAAAATAAAAGAATTTGGTAAAAGTTTAAGTAAAATTTGTCCCGAAATTCAAAACTCATTCTCTTTTGTAGACTGTTTTGAAATTAGCAGACCTCATTTAGAAAACCCAACCTTTCAGGAATTGGTTTTTAATAGTAACCAACTTAGTGTTATTAAATGTAAAAAAAGTGATATGTCGCTTCGTGGTCAATTCGAATTGATAGATAATTGTTTGTTATTTGTTGGTTCGCCTTGGTTCCAGTCTATGACTGAAGTAGTTGAAAAAAAACTGACATTGCACGATTTTGCTTTACATGATCCGCTTTTAGACTTACTTCATGTTTTAAACAATCAAGAAAATACATCCAAAGAATTGAAAGAATTGTTAACTACAATTAACAATCAAAAAAATAAATTAAAACAAGCCAATAAAGAAATTCATGATATTGCGCTTTTCCCAACTCAAAATCCCGATCCATTAATTCGTATTGATATAAATGGAAATTTATTAAAAAGAAATCCTGCAGCCGAAAAACTTTCTTCCTTTGTTTATGATGGAATTCATTATGAAACAGAGGATTTCTTTAAATTCATAATTACAAAAATCGACTTAGATAAAGAACGCTTTATTTTTGAAACACAAACCGATGGAAAAGATTTTTCTTTTGTTTGTAAAAGTCTAAAAGATGATGGCTATGTTAATATTTACGGAAGAGACATTACTGAACAGAAAAAAGCACAAGAAGAGCTAAATCGACTATCATTAGTTGCAAGTTCTAATGAAAACGGAATAGTATTTACGCAACCAGATGGAAAAATATTTTGGTGTAACGAAGCTTATACTAAACATTCAGGATATTCTAAAAAAGAAATTCTTGGTAAAACACCAATTGAAATTGGGTTTGTTGAAGAAACGGATAGAGACGAGCTAAGGAAAATGACGAGTTCATTTTTTAAAGGTCAACCTTTTGATGTTGAATTAAAACACGGACGAAAAGATGGAAGTAGCTTTTGGTCAAAAACCAAAGGACAACCAATTTTTGATCAAAATGGCAAAGTGATACAATTCTTTGCTATGATTGAAGATATTACGAAAGAAAAGCAATCAAGTACTAAATTAATTGAATCTGAAAACCGTCTTTCTTCTCTAATTGTAAACCTGGAAACCGCAATACTTTTAGAAGATGAAAATAGAAAAATATTATTAGCCAACAAGAAATTTTGTTCTATGTTCGGAATGGAAATTGATCCAAGCGAATTAAAAGGAATGGATTGCTCTAATTCAGCTGAGGAATCTAAAAGATTTTTTAAATTACCTGATACTTTTGTTAAACGAATTACGGCCATTTTAGAGAAAAAAGAACCTGTTTATAATGAAGAATTAGAATTAGTTGATGGTAGAGTTTTTGAAAGAAGTTTCATCCCTATCATAAAAGATGATAAATATGATGGACATCTTTGGACGTATGATGATGTTACTTTACAAAAGCGCTACGACGAAAGTCTGCAAATCGAAAAAGAAAAATACAGAAGCATTATTGCTAATATGAATCTCGGACTTTTAGAAGTTGATAAAAATGATGTAATTACCTTAGCTAATCAAAGTTTTACAGATATAAGTGGTTACACTTTAGATGAATTAATTGGTAAAAAGGCATCCGATTTATTTCTGACAAATGAAAGTAAAGAATTGGTAAAAAGTAAAAACGCTATTCGTGAAGAAGGTAAAACCGATTCCTATGAAGTGAAAGTAATCGATAAGTTGGGTAAAAAGCGTAATTGGTTAATTAGTGGTGCTCCAAATTATGATATTAGCGGAAAAGTAGTTGGTTCAATTGGTATCCACCTTGATATTACTGAACAAAAAGAACAAGAAGAACAATTATATTTACTTTCATTAATTGCAGAAAAAAATATAAATGCAGTAATTATTGCTGATGCTCATGGTAAAATAGAATGGGCAAATAAAAGTTTTATTGATATGTCAGGTTATTCAATGGAAGAGATTATAGGTCAAAAACCTGGACATCTATTACAAGGTGAAGAAACCAATCTAGAAACGATTAAATATATGAGAGACAGAATTGCTAAAGGATTGCCTTTTAACTGTGAAATCATTAATTATTCTAAGCATGGTAAAAAATATTGGGTTGGTATTCAAGGTCAAGCATTATACAATAAAAAAGGAGAAATTATAAAATTCTTCGCCATTGAAGAAAACGTTACTAAGAAAAAAGAGCTCGAACAACAACGCGAATTTTTAGTAGATAGTTTGGCAAAAAGCAACAAAGAACTTGAAGATTATGCTGCCATTGTTTCACACGATTTAAAATCGCCATTGCGAAGTATACATTCTTTGATATCTTGGATTAAAGAAGATAACGACAAAGAATTCAACGAGCAAACAACGCAATACCTTTCGATGATTGAAGGCAAAGTTGAAAAAATGGATCATTTAATTGAAGGTATTTTGACTTATGCAAAAATTGACAAAGTTGATGTGGTTTCCGAAAAGGTAAACACACATGAAGTCATCCAAAACATTATTAATATTATTCATATTCCTAATCATATTTCAGTTACTATAACTAATAACTTACCTATTGTTGATGCCGATCGATTTAGAGTGCAACAATTGTTTCAGAATTTAATAAGTAACGCTGTAAATTATATTGATAAACCAATTGGAACTGTTAAAGTGAGTTGTTCAGAAGAACCGAAACATTTTATTTTTTCAATTAAAGATAATGGTCCAGGAATTGCTCAAGAAAATCAAGAAAAAATATTTAAAATATTTCAATCGTTGGAAAAATCAGAAAAATCCACTGGTTTAGGGCTTTCAATCGTTAAAAAAATCGTTGATAATTACAATGGTAAAATTTGGATAGAAAGTGAAATCGGAAAAGGAACTACTTTTTTTGTACAACTAAATAAATAAAATCTTCTTAAATGAAAATAGTTCAAGCCTCAAAACTAGAAAATCAAGATTGGAAATTCTTACAAGATAAAATCGAGTTAAAAAATCCATTAGTATTGGTCTTTGCCAATCGCTTTTTGTTAGAAGATGAAAATGTTATTGCAGATATTCGCAATCAATTTCCTTATGAGCATATCGTTTTTGGTTCTACTTCTGGCGAAATAATCTGTTGTAATGTTAATGATAATTCCATTTCAGTAACGGCAATCGAATTTGAAAAAAGTTCTTTTGTTGTAAAAAATGGTAATATTTTAGATTACGATAAAAAAGCAAAACCACTTGGTGAAGCTTTGTTTAATGAAATGCCAAAAGAAAATTTAAAACATCTTTTTGTGGTTTCTGAAGGTAGTTTTGTAAATGGAAGCTCGTTAATCAATGGAATAGAAATCAATAAATCTTCCTTGATTTCACTAACTGGTGGAATGTGTGGCGACGATGCACGATTTGAAAAAACCTTAGCTTCATACAAAGAAAATCCAAAAGAAGGCGAAGTGGTTTTAATCGGATTTTATGGCGAAACCTTAGACATTTCGTTTGCTAGTTTTGGTGGATGGATTCCGTTTGGACCAGAACGAAAAATCACCAAATCAAAATCTAATATACTTTTTGAAATTGACGATATTCCAGCTTTAGATTTATATAAAAAATACCTTGGTGACAAAGCAGAAGAATTGCCTCAAGCATCATTGTTATATCCATTAAACGTAACTCCAGAAGGGAAAACTGATCCAGTTGTTCGAACAATATTAAGCATCAACAACGAAAATAATTCCATGGTTTTGGCTGGTGATGTTCCTGTAAATTCAAGAGTACAATTAATGATGGCTTCTATTGACGGAATTGCTGAAGGAGCACAACATGCAGCTGAAATTGCAATGGAAAAAAGAAAAAATGCACCTCAAATTGCTCTTATTGTAAGTTGCGTTGGTCGTAAATTAGTCATGAACCAAAGAGTTGAGGAAGAAATTGAACAAGTAAGAGAAATTATTGGCGAAAATATTCCAATCGCCGGATTTTACTCTTACGGAGAAATGGCGCCATTTAACGGCGATTCTTCTTGCGAATTGCACAATCAAACCATGACGTTAACTTTGATAAGCGAATAATGAATTCACTTTTAAAAAGACAAATTGAAAAAAAATTAAAGAATGGGTTGAATGATATTGATCAATTTTTTAATGCTGTAGATGATTCTTACAACAACTTTGAAAGCCAAATTTCCTTGTTGCAACGCGCAATGAAGATAAGTTCCGACGAATTGTTTGATGCCAATCAAAAACTAAGAGACGAAGCTAAAAGTTTAAAAGAAGTCAATAAAAATTTAGAAGCTATTCTGAATTCGATGAATTTAGAAAATAATTTTTTAGCCAATTCAACGCAATTGAATTCGGCTGATTATGTTAAAGAGCAATCTTTAGAAATTGTACGAATCAATAAACAACGTGAAGAATTACTTCAAAATTTAGAAAAGCAAAATCAAGCGTTGAATGAATATGCTCACGTAGTTTCGCACGATTTAAAAGCGCCTTTGCGAAGTATAGATACTTTAATTAATTGGTTCAAAGAAGACAATGCCGAAATATTAGATGAAAAAAATCAAAAATCACTTGATTTAATTTTGTCAAATGTTGAGAAAATGGACTTATTAATCAAAGGAATTCTAGATTATTCGTCTATTGATAAACTAGAAACAGAAAATCGAACCATTGATTTGAACATTTTAATAGACGAAGTTATTAGAACTCTTCATGTCCCAAAACATATTGAAATAGTTTTCAAAAATGAAATGCCAAAAGTGTTTGGAAACGATTTTAGATTCAAACAATTGTTTCAAAATTTAATTCAAAATGCAATCAAATACAACGATAAAGAAAATGGATTTGTTGAAATTGGAAGCAAAGAAAACGAAAATGAAATTGAATTTTATATAAAAGATAACGGAATCGGAATCAAAGAACGCTACCAATCTAAAATATTTGATTTGTTTTCTAAGTTAGAAAATGTTGATCAATCATCAGGAATTGGACTTTCAATAGTAAAAAAAATCATTGATTTATATGAAGGAAAAATTTGGTTAGAAAGCCAAGAAGAAATGGGTTCAACATTTTATTTTACAATACCAAAGTAACTTCTTTTAAACAATAACAATGAGTCATTCTAATCAAATGGATAAAGATCAAATTATTAATCAACAGTTGCGATTGCAACAACTATTAATTAGTATATCTACAGAATATATCAATGCAGATGTACAAGATATTGATGGATTGATAGGTAATTCATTGCAAAAAATGGGTGAATTTGTTGAGGCAGACAGAAGTTATATTTTTTCCTATAATTTAACAGACAATACTACAAACAATACACACGAATGGTGCGCTCCAGGAATTGAGCCAGAAATACAAAATCTGCAAAATATTCCGATAGATTATATTCCTCAATGGCTAGAAGCACATAAAAAAAATGAAGCTTTTTATATTCAAGATGTAAGTAAGTTACCAGATGATGGTGAATTTGGACTAAAAGCAATTTTAGAACCACAAGGAATACAAAGTTTAATAGCAATTCCAATGATTAAAACCGGAGAACTTATTGGTTTTGTTGGTTTTGATTCGGTTAAAAAATTATTTGATTACTCAGAAAACGAAAAAAATATTCTCTTTGTTTTTGCTAATATGCTTGTAAATGTTAGACAGCGAAAAGAAAATGAGGAACGAATAAAAGAACAAGAAGAAAAAAAAGAAATACTATTACAAAATCTAGAAAAGCAAAACAAAGAATTGAGCGATTATGCTCACGCGGTTTCTCACGATTTAAAAGCTCCTTTACGAAATATTAACGCGTTAATTAATTGGGTAAAAGAAGATAATCTCGATAAATTTGATGATCAAACATTAAACTCATTTGATATTGTGTTGCAAAATCTAGAAAAAATGGATCATCTTATTATTACCATTTTAGATTACTCGTCAATTGATAAAATTGATACCGTTGCTTCAAATTTTAATTTAAATGACGTTGTAAACGATTGTTTAAAAAAGATAGAAATACCTTCTAATTTTAAAATTATTGTTTCAGATGCATTACCAAATGTTCATGGCAACAAACAACGAATGACACAGGTTTTTCAAAATCTAATCCAAAATGCAATCGATTTTAATAAAAGTGAATCTCCATTAATCGAAATTGATAGTACTGAAAACGAAGAGTTTCACACTATTAAAATTAAAGATAACGGAATAGGAATAAAAAAAGAATACATCGACAGAATTTTTGATTCCTTTATGAAATTACACAACAACTTTAATTCGGCTGGTCTAGGATTGCCAATAGCAAAACGAATTATAGAATCTAGAGGAGGAAGAATTTGGGTCGAAAGTGAAGAAAATAGTGGTTCAACATTTTATTTTACAATACCAAAAAACTAATGGAACAGCCTAATTCAGAATACATTAATCAGCTATCAGGTGATAACGAAGAATTTAAAGCCAAAGTAATCGGAATTTTAAAAAGAGAATTGCCTGAAGAGGTAGCTTTTTATGAAAATCAAATTCAATCTAAAAACTATAAATTGGCTGCAGAAAGCGTTCACAAACTGAAACATAAAGTTTCTATTCTTGGTCTAGAAAAAAGTTACTATATTGCCGAAGAATATGAAGATAATTTAAAAGAACAATCTACAGAACTGCAATCTGAATTTGAATCTATTTTAAAAGCAATGCAAGACTTTGTAGATACATTATAAAACTTTTTTGGTAATGAATTGCATTATTATAGATGATGAAGAAATGGCTAGAGCAATTATTGCTCAGATGATTTCTATAAATAAAGAACTTAATTTAGTTCAGGAATTTTCAAATGCCATGCAAGCCATCAAATATTTGAATCAAAACGATGTTGATTTGATATTTTTAGACATTCATATGCCCGATTTTACAGGATTTGATTTTATTCAAACCATAAAAAACCCACCAAAAGTTATTTTGGTAACTTCAGATAAAAACTTTGCCATCGAAGCTTTTGAATACGAATGTATTGTTGATTACTTAGTAAAACCAATTACTGAAGAACGTTTTCAAAAAGCTATTGTAAAAGCTAATGCAGCTCAAATTCCTAGTTCAACTTCGTCTAAAGAAGTTAAGTTAACTGCAGAAGATAACAGCAAAGAATTCTATATAAATATTGACAGACGTTTAATTAAAATCGAATTCGATTCGGTTACGGTTGTTGAAGCCAAAGGCGATTATATTCATATAAAAACAGACGTAAAAAACTACGTAGTACATTCTACTTTAAAGAAAATAGAAGATAAATTACCTAAAGATTTATTTCTAAAAGTACATCGTTCATTCATTATCAATACCAAAAAAATCATTGATATTGAAGACAATTCGGTACTTATTGCCAAAGATGTTATTCCGGTAAGTCGTGCCAATCGTCCTGAATTGATGAAACGATTGAATTTGTTATAAAACAGTTCGTCTACACTTTATTGTTGTTTAACTATACAAATTTTTGTATTAACTAATAAAGAAATTTCGCTTCACACATAGTACTACTTTTGACTCATAATTTAATATAAACATTATGAAACGAATAGTACTTTTAATCACATTATTTTCAAACTTTACCCTTTTTGCCCAAGGTTATCAGTTTTTAGGACCATATACATCAGATGGAACGCCACTTTATTTTGTCACAAGTGATGTAATAACTCCTCAAACTATGTCTCTAATAAGCAATTCGTTGCCCGAAAATTATCCTGTGCCTACCTACAATCCACAGTATATATCTTCAGGCTACGAAACAGATATTATTATTGATAGTTTAGCTGATGTATGGGTAACTTTTGTAAGTGAAGGTGCTGGTTACAAAAATGTTTTAGGTTTTTATACTTATGACATAAATAATCCACCTACTACAGCTCCAACAGCTAGTCAAATTACAATTGTGTTTCCTAATGTTTCAGCTCAAGGAAGTGGAGGTTCATTAGTTGCAGGAAATAAAGTAAAAATCGGTACGTTTCCAGCTGGAACTGGAATTGGCTGGGTACTTTTAGCCAACGCATGGAATGGCTCATCTGTAACGAATGGTTTATGGAGATTGTTTTCTAACCCAAACTTTAATCCAGAATCTAATCCTTCTTTAAGACAACATAATGTATTATTAAATGATCCAGATAATCAGAGAGTAATTTTAGGATTTGAAGATATTAGAAGAGATAACGCCAGTTGTGATAACGATTTTAATGATGCTGTTTTTTATGTTTCTGCAAATCCATATGTAGCAATGCGCTCTTCAAATTTGGCCGACATAAGCTCAGCAACCGATGTTTCTTCGGGAAATAATGGCGGATTAGAAAGCAAAGGCGATTTAGCAACCTTAATTGCTAAAAGAAATTTTAACCGAATCAAAACCAATAGTTTTGCCGATACAAAAGAGAAACAAATTGTTTTTTCAAATACTATTCCTTCATTTTCTAAATCAAATGCAACGGTAGATTTTTCTACTTTGATTCCTACTACAGGTATGTTTGGTACAGAAACTTCATATGTATCTACTCCAGCCGATTTATTAGGAATTACGAATGCATTGGAAGTATATTCGGTAGATTATTATCAAAATAGTACTAGAGTTGCAGCAGTTTTAGCTACATCTACAACTAACGGAATTTACGGACATTCAAAAGCAATTTGTGATCGTTTAAATAACTCAACCTTAGAAGATGTTAGAACTATTCAATTGAATGGTTATGAAATCATTATGGTTAAAATCAAAAGAGCCAATGGAGCAGTTGAATTTGCTTTGAACTTCTCTGTTCAACAATTAGCTTCAGAAAACAAATTACATAGCTATTGGAACATCAATCAATATCCTTCTGGAGATTATTTAAATTTTCAAGTTTGGGGTTCATCAATGGGACAAGTTTCTAGTATCACAAATTATATTTTAAACCAATTTCAATCGCAATCTACATTAACAGAAGATGCCGTAAGTAATAGAATTCCAACAGTTTTTGTAAAAAAAGGTTCTTATAGTAATGGAAATTTATATTTGAAATTAATCAATAAATCAAATGCTTCTTCGATTTCTTTTTCTGGAAATAAAAAGGCAACTGAATTAGCAGCATTAGAGTCAATATCTCAAAATGTAAGTTTAACTAGCGCATACGAGCAAGATTTAGTTATAAATACTGGAGGAATTTTTGACATTGGATTTTCAATAAACGGAAATAATTCACCTCAAATTGATGCTTTGTATATGGCAGATGGGCCTTGGGGAATTGATTATGTTACTACTGAAACTACAATTGCTAATTATACAATTCAAAATAGTACGAATACTGTCAATGCTAATGAATATTCAATTGAAAGAAACGTTACAGTATCTGGAGAAGTTTATGGAACGGCAAATGTTTTCAGAAACATTCTACCTGGTGAATTAACTTTTGATGCTACAGATTATGCTGCTGTAAGTTTTTCAATTCAAAATTCACTTCCTGTTGAAGTAATTTTGGTAACAGAAAACACTACAGATTGGAACAACAGATTGCGAATTCAACTTCCAGCAAATGCTACAAATGCTGATGTTACAATTGCATTTTCAGATTTCACTAATGCTTTAGGTCAAACTTTTGCAAATGAAAAAATTAAAGGTTTTGTGTTTTCAACAATTGGAAATTACACATCATTTCAACCGTTTAACATTGCAGTTTCAAATTTAAAATTAGGAAATAATACAGCTTTAAGCAATCAAAATTTTGAAAATTTAGTATCTAATAAAATGTATAACTATCCAAATCCATGTCAAAATAATACAACAATCGTTTTGCCAAAAATTACAGAAAGTGCTGAAGTGAAAATTGTTGATGTTTTTGGAAAAGTAATACAAAATAAAAAGTATAGTGTCAATTCAAATAGTATTAACATAGATGTAAACGAATTATCAAAAGGAATTTACATTTTTGAAGTTACTACTAATGAAAACGAAAAACTACAAACCAAATTTGTAGTTAAATAACACCTAAATCTATTTTTATTATAAAAGAGCTGTCAGAAATGACAGCTTTTTTTAGTTGTAATTTGTTTTTAAAATGCTTCTTCGAATTAAATAGCAAATTAATAATCCGATGGTAAATGTTGTAAGCAAAGTGCTTAATACAAAAGCTATTGCTGGAGGAATTATATAAAGAAGACTAAAGTTTTCAAAATTGGATATAATTGTAATTACAATAAATGAAATCCAAATAATACAATTAACAATTAATGAATATTGAAATGATGTTTTAAGTAAGGAGAATTCATTCAAAAAACTCTTATGTGCAACTAAACTGCCAATTCCTAATCCGAAAACAAAAGCAATAATTAATCCAATGATAGCTTTTCCATAAATGGCAACCAAAGCCATCGTAGCAAGTCCTTCTCCAGATAAATAAGTTGGTAAAACAAAGCATAAAAGCGAAAAAGCCAATCCCAAAGGCAAACCAATACTATAAGAAATAAATAAACTGACTCTTTTGGAATTGATATTCATGGCATTATTTTTCAGCAAATATAGATTTTAATTGCAAGCAATGAAATGAGAATTAATAAATAGAATATCAATCTATCATGAAAAATTACTAATAAAATAAGACCTTCATTTCTGAAAGTCTTATTTGTATTTTTAAAAAATGTGTGATTATTTATTTGGTTTCAAATTAAATATTGGTTTGCTTAAAAACAACCACTTTAAACGAAATCCAAATTCGGTATAAGTAAATCCAGAAACAGCGGCAGAGGCAATATTACTTTTCAATCCGTAAACATTAGCTAACAATCGGTCTGAAAATTTATAACCCAATTTAGCTTGAATTCTATAAGTTGATTGCTTGTCTAATTTTTCGATGTATTGAAATCCAGTTGCAGCGTTCAAATTATAAAAGAAGGAACCTTTTTCTGCAATTTTTTCATCTTTCAATAATTCTACAAAAACTTCATACGCATTAAATTGACTCGGACTAAAATAAACCGTTGGCACTTGGTCTTTAAATGAAATGAATTGATAATTGAATCCACCTTTTAAAACAGGCTTTGACAAAAAGCTATAATACAATGATGTAAACAATAAATTTCTAGTATTATTATCAGATTGTGTTGTGTAAAAATATTGTGTAAACCAACCCAATTTAAAGTTTGATCCAATATTATAATTAAAATAATAGTTGTCAGCTGAAATTTGTTTGTCAATCAAATCGGTATTAAAATTTTGCAAATCGCGTTTGTATCCAATTTCTAGATCTTGCAATTTCATTGGTTTTATCTTAAAATACGAATTAAACAACAATGATGTATAACTTGCTGTTGATGAACTTGCTGAAGTAATCCCGCTTTCAACATTAAAACTTATTTTCGGATGAAATTTATACGAAGCACCAACCAAGAAATCATTGGCATTGGCACTTACATTGGTAACTGAATTTTCAGTTTTTCTATATTGGTATGTGGTATTCACAGACCATTTAGTAGAAAGTGGAAAAGTAATCAACGTTCTTGAAGTAATGGCAGTATTGTTACCATTATCAAACGAATAACTCAATTTTTCTTCCAAAGTTGGTGTGTGTTCTTCGTTTAATTTTCTCAAGAAATTCGTTGCGTCATTCTGATTTTTGAAGATTTCTAAAGTTTGATAAACGGCTTTGTAGGCGTTGTCAATTTCTCCTGAAGCATTATAAGCATTGGCAATACCTAAATTTCCATCAAAAGATTTTGAATCGTTTACCAAAATACTTTCGTAATATTTAATACTATCTTTAAAATCACTTTTGTAAATCGCTAATGTTGCTGATAATGCTAATAACCAATTTTCGTTTGCATAAAGTTTGTTTAATTCTAAAATTTTAGATTCTGCTAATTTGTATTTTTTGTTCCAAATAAGCGCTTGAACATAGCGTTCTTGTGTTTGTTTGATTAGTTTTTCATCTTTGGTTTCACCAATTTTAGCCATTGCTTGTTCAGAAATCTCAAGAGCTTTGCTTTCTTTTCCAGCGATATGTTCTACTAAAGACAATCCGTTAAGTGCCAAAATCGGATCTGAAGTAGATAATAAATTATAGGTTTCTCTTCCTTTCACACTATTTTTAGTAATCAGATACAAATTGGCTTTATTCAATAACGTTTCTTTATCATTTGGAAAATCTGCTAATATTTCATTGTAAAAAGTTTCGGCTTCTGTATATTTTTTTGAAGAAACCATTTCGTTTGCATAACCTAGTTTTATGTACTTTCTAGAAACCAAAGCTCCGCCATTTCCTGGAGATAGTTCTAAAGCTTTGTTTACATTATACAGAGCATCTTTAAATTCTTTTAAATTGGATAACGTATTGGCAAAACCAAGATGTGCTACAAAGTTGGTTGGATTGTCAGCAACTAAAGTAGTGTAATAGATTTTTGCATCATCAAACTTTTTATTCCATAATAAGGATTCAGCATAATTCAATTTTATTTCTAAATCATCTGGATATTCAGTTTTTAATGTTGTGAATAATGTTAAAGCTTTTTCAGGTTGCTTGTTCAATCCAACTGCACGAGCATAACAAAGTCGTGCCGTTTTTTTTTGAGGATAGTCCTTTAATATAGAAGTAAAGAAAACTTCGGCTTTATCAAATTCTCCTTTTTCAAGATTAGAGAAACCTTCACTCATGTTTTGAGCTTGACCTATAAAGCTATAAGTAAAAAGGAAAAGTAGGGTTATTTTTTTAAATAATGTCATTCGTCGATAGTGTGATTATTAATGAGTGCAAGTTAGTCATAAACCTTTGATATTTCATCTACAGCAACTTACCATTCGTCGAATAATATCAATGTCTCGTAGCTAAAGGTTAGATATTTGCATCAGAAAAATAAAATAAAACAACAAAAAAATAAAATTATCATGGCTTTACAAATTACAAACAACGCAGGAATTTTTGAAATCAACGGAAGTTTAAATTCTCAAAACACCAATTCATTAAAAAATTATTTTGAAGCATTAATGAATGAATCTGGTTTTATAATGATTTCACTTAATAATACAATTGATATTGACAAAACAGCTTTTCAAACAATTATTAACTTATACAAAAAAGCACTTTCAAAAAACAAAGCATTTTATATAGTTGGTCATCAAAATCAAAAAGTAGTTGAATTATTTAAAAATGAAAAATTAAGTTTTTTACTAAACAGTAACGCAGCATAATTTAAAATAAATCCAATAAAGAAAGAAAAGGTTAAAATGATAAAAACAGTCCAATTTACAATGCCATTCATATCTAAACAGTTCAGCGCTGAACAAATGTTTATGGTTACGATGTTGTTGGTAAATGGCGGAAATTATCTTTACAATTTAGTTTTAGGACGATTTTTAGGTCCAGAAGCTTTTGCAGATGCTGCAATTTTAATTACTTTTTTATTAATTCTTTCTTTTGTCGGAATGACATTTCAAATTGTTACAACCAAATATATGGTGATATACAATTTAAAAAAACAAATTGCTTTTGTCCGATTGATGACTAAATCCGCTCTTTTGTCTGGAATTGTTTTAGGCTCAATCATTATGGCTTCTTGTAACCTACTACAAAAAGCCTTTCATACACAATCAGCGTTTATGTTTGTTCTGTTTGGTGCCGGAATTCCACTTTACTTTTTAATGAGTGTGAATCGAGGAATTTACCAAGGAAAAAACAACCTTTTCAATCTGTCGAAAACCTACACTTCAGAAATGATTAGTCGCTTATTGTTAACTATCGTCGTCATCCTTTTTGTCCCAAATCTACCTACTACTATTATTGTCGCTTCAGGAATTACATTGTCTTTTATTTTTGGATTACAACCTTTTCAAAAAATCTTTTTCAAGAACCCTACGCTTGAAAAAAGAGAAATGATAAGCGTCCAAAACATCGCCACCTTTTTTGCCCTAACCGCTTTTTATGAGTTAACCCAAATCATAATTAACAATAGCGATGTAATTCTTGTGAAGCACTTTTTTAACAACCAAGAAGCCGGATTGTATGCTTCTCTTGCCTTGATTGGAAGAGTAGTTTATTTTGTAGCTTGGATGTTTGTAATGCTACTTTTGCCCAAAGTACTTACACTAAAAAAAGAAGGAAAAAATACGCAACCCATTTTAATGAAATATGTGGGTTATATTGCCGCTTTATCTTCTTTGATTGTATTGACAACCTATTTTTTTCCAAAACAAGTTGTGTTTTTAATGTTTGGTGAAAATTACCTTTCCATAGCTTTTTTATTATGGAAGTATGCTTTAGCAACATCGATTTTTGCCATTGCCAATATCTTCGCCTACTATTTTCTTTCTATTAATAAATATACACCAGTTGTAATTTCAGCACTTTTAGGATTAACCCAAATAATCTTAATTGTGATGTTTCATAAATCACTAGAACAAGTGGTTGAAATGCAAATTATTTCAATGGTAATCTTATTGTTTTTTCAATTAGCTTATTTCTTTTATCAGAATAAAAAGAATGTTCGTCTAAACTAAATTTCCATTCGTCGAATTTAAAAAATTGACCACTGTTTTTATAGGATTTTTGTCATGAAAAATAAAAATAACATAAAAATTAAAAAAATGAAAATAGCAGTAGTAACAGCATTTCCTCCAAGTAAAGTAACTTTAAACGAATACGGTTACCATTTAGTAAAAAACTTTGTTCAAAAAGAAGAAGTTTCAGAATTGGTTTTAATTACCGATAGAACCTCAGAACCAAAACAATTGGATTTTGAAAACAGCAATAAAGTTTCCGTTAAAGAATGTTGGGAATTTAATAGCTATGCTAACATTTTTACAATAGTAAAAGCGGTTTTAAAAGAAAAACCAGATGTTGTTTTGTTCAATTTACAATTTGTAAAATTTGGCGATAAAAAAATTCCTGCTGCTTTAGGATTATTATTACCAATGATTTTAAAAATGTTAGGATGCAACACAGTGGTTTTATTGCACAACATCTTAGAACAAGTTGATTTAGCCAATGCTGGATTTACTTCAAATAAAATCGCTCAAAAAATCTATAATTTTATTGGAACTACACTTACAAGTTGCATATTAAAAGCAGATACAGTTGCAGTAACCATCAATAAATATGTTGACGTTTTAAATGCAAAATATAAAACTAATAATGTTGCGTTGATTCCTCATGGTTCTTTTGAAACTCCAAAAAATGTTAGTTTTGATTTACCAGCTGGGCCAAAAAAAGTAATGGCTTTTGGAAAGTTCGGAACGTACAAAAAAGTTGAAATTCTAATTGATGCAGTTGAATTAATTCGCAAGAATAATAACGAAAAAATTGAAATTGTTATTGCTGGAACTGATAGTCCAAATACACCAGGATATTTGCAATCGGTTAAAGAAAAATACGCACATGTTGAAGGAATTACTTTTACTGGATATGTAGAAGAAAATGATGTAGAACGAATCTTTACTGAAAGTACTATAGTTGCATTTCCTTATACATCAACAACAGGAAGTTCTGGAGTTTTACATCAAGCAGGAAGTTACGGAAAAGCAGTTGTTATGCCTGATTTAGGTGATCTAGCTTTATTAGTTGAAGAGGAAGGTTACAAAGGTGAATTCTTTAATCCAGAAAGTGCTTCTTCATTAGCAAAAGCTATCAGTACTATTCTTGAAGATGATAATTACAGAAGACGCATTGCAAAAACTAATTACAAAGCTGCTTGCGCACTTTCAATGGATAAAATTGTTGAAATGTACCTTCAAAAATTTAAAGAAATTGAAATTAATAAAATGGTAAATACTTTAGTTAGAAATGTATAAAAAGGCAGGTTTTTCTTTTCCTTTTTCATCAATAAAACCAAATTTTTTCTGTCTGTTTTTCTGCCAAGGCCATTTTCCGGCAACTTGATTTGGCACAGCAGGAAAATCATACAAAGTCCACGACATAAATGCAAGATTGTTCTTTTTGAATAATTCTTGCATTTTTTTGTGGTATTCGGCTTGACCATCAGCATTCTTTCCTGTCCAATTCCAAATTCCTCTGTACGATGGAACTCCAAATTCCTGAATTACTATTGGTTTTTTAGTTGCTTTATCTAAAGTTGTGTATTCCGTTTCAAAATCGTCAATGGCATTGTAAAAATGATAGGAAACAAAATCAACTTTATCTTCTAAATTGGTTGCTTCATACGAATTCGACCATCCAATTGTTACCAAATGATTAGCATCGTTTTCTTTTACAACCGTAATCATTTGTTGCAACCAATTCAATACATTGTTTTTGTCGCGATTTTCAAAATCTAAATTCGGTTCGTTTTTAATATCCCAAGCTAAAATAGCTTTATGATTTTTGAATGTTGAAACAATTTTTTCAGCATGTCTGCTGGTTAATGTCCAACTTTCTAACGTATAATCACTGTAAAAGTCAAATAAAGTCACAACAACTTTCAGTTTTTTTGCTTCTGCTAAATCCAATAAAGTTTTCAGTTTTTCCAGTTTTTCTGGTTTGATATCAGCTTTGCCAAAATCCTCATATTGAATAAAAATACGAATTGAATTCAACTTTGCTTTTTTAATAATATCAAAATCTTTTGCAATAGTATCTTTGTTAAATAAGTCGCCAAAAGTATCCCAAGCCGAATTTTTAGGATAATAATTAATTCCTTTACTTATAAAATCGACATTGTTATATTTTATCTTTTTACCAATAACTTTAAATTCTGGATTGGCTTTCAAAGTGTCTTTTTCAATTGGTTCTGGTTTCATTTTTTGAATGTGACGAATGCGCCAAAAACCATCTTCCAACAACATCATAACTTTGTAGGTTGCCGTATCTTGAACTTCTGAAATTAATTTTTTGTCTTTAAAAACTTTTTGAAATTCAATGACATTTTTATCGGTAAAAACCACTTGCTGACCGTCTTCACTATAAAATTCTAATTTCGGATTGTGTTTTAAAGTAGTACTTTCAATTGTGATTTTGTTTTTCAAATTATAATCAATGCTGTTGTACAAATTCACTCGAGCATTTTGTGTGTAATAATCTTCTATGCCTTGTTTTTTATTGTTTTCTAGCGATTTATTTTTGATGTACCATGAAAATAAATAGTCTTTTTCAATGGTTTTTAAGGTATTTGGCTCCATTTCTCTGCCTACATTATTCAATTCTTCCCAAATAACTTTTGGTAAATAAGTATTCACAGTTTCTTTTTCCAAATGCAACATCGAAGTTCTATCAGCACCAGAATTCAAATATTCTAAAATACTGCTCAATCCAAAAAGCAACAGCACATTTAGTAAAATAAATGAGCTAATCAAGACCGTACGAATCGTGTTTTTATTATTTATGAAGCTCATAGTCTAGTGTTTCTGTTTGTTTGGTAATGCCTAATGTTGTGATTTCAAAACGATAGCTTTTTTCTTTATAAAAATCTTCTGAAAGTTCAAAAGTTGCTATTCCTTTTGATGTATCTTCTTGCAAAGTTGTCACTAAGTTGTCTTTATGAAAAACCTTTACAATTACTTTTATTCCATCAGGAACCAACTGATTCATAAAACTTTTTATTGGTCCAACAGTAAGTGTTCTATTTTTGTTTGGAAACGAATAATTGAATGTTGAAATAATAGGTTTGTAATTGATGGTAAGCGAATTACTTTCGGCAATTCCGGTTACAAATCCTTTTATAGTATATACTTCTTGATGATCAGGATGCAATAGTTGAGCTGAAGCAATTCCGTTTATCGTTGCTCCAAAAGTTTTCAATATCAAATTGTTTTTAGTTTTGATAAGGAATGATACCAAAGTTCCATCGCTAACCACATTTCCATATTGATCTTTTATGATAGAAGTAGAAAAATGCGTAATCTGATTACCATCGGCAAACTCATGATTTCTTGAATAATTGATGGTAAAATTAGTTGCAATATTGGGATAAATTTCGGTTTCGATTTCTTTGGTTGCAATGTTGTCACATTCGCTAGAAACTAATAATTTGCCCGATTTTGTTGGTGAAAAAATATCATACCAAGCAATAAAGTCTTTCGTTTTTAAATTGAGATTGGTAACATTTTGTAAAAACTGATGTTTCAAAATCACATTGGTGTTTTCTTTTTTAGGATTGTCAAAACCATCGGTTGGAACCGCAACCATCATGGTGAATTCTTTTCCCCCAGCTAAAATAGTTCTTGGACCAAGATAATTTTCAACAACAGTTTTGGTTGCATTATTTGGCAGAATTTCAAAAGTTCCTGAATTTCTTGTTTCATTTTTGTGGATTAAAAACCAAGAAACTTCACCTGTTTTTTTACAATAATTTTCAGGAATTTTAAAAATGTAATTTCCTTTTTCAACGGATGCATCAAGTACTGTTTTTCCGTAGGAATGAATTATGAAAAGTTGCGGTTTTTCATTTTCAGATTTGGAATGAAATTCTAATTCAATTGAATTTCCAGCAGTGAAAGTTTTAATATTTGAAACCAATTCAAAAGATACTTTTTTATCCGAAACCAAAGTAGTTCCGAATGCCAAAAGGAGCAAAGCACTCAATAAAAACAATATGTTAATTGCTTTTTTCATTATCTTGGATTTCCTATATAATTATTAATTTCGATTTTGATGAAATCAAATCCGTTACCTTTTACTTTTTGTAATTGTTCCTCATTTTGAGAAGCTTTTCTATTTGGAACTACTGCTTTCGATATTGACGCATTAGCCAAACCGTTTACAAAACAATTTTCTAACGATGATTTTAGTGTTTTACAATTTTTTAAATTCAGCAATTCGTAATCAAAATAATTCTTGCGTTGCACACGAACGCCTTCACGCATAAAGAAATGATCGACATAAACAAGTTCTTTTTTGGCATTATAATACGATACTAAAATTTCCGGAATCGTACTTTCTTGAATTCCGAAGTTAAATAAAGTTCCTTTGATATGATTGTTTTCGATAGCAAAATCAGAAAGCGCCACTTGTGTGTACAAATCGGTTATGGCAACATTTCCAGCACATTGAATATCGAATGTTATAGGATTATCTTTAATCTCTAATGGAGCGAATTCGTTTGGATTGAATGTTTTTGGTTTTACATCAGAGTTTTTTGCCCAAGCAATGTCTTCAAAATTAACTTTAAAACTAGTAATTTCTTTGGGCATCAATTTATGCTTGATTTCGTATTTCGAATTGAATGACGCTAATTTCTTGGCGTTTTTATCATATAAAGTAGCCTTCAAAACTACATCAGCTGGAACATTATCGACATTTTGAACTTCACCAATTATAATGTATTGATTGTTGTATTGAATGAGTTTTGCCGATAAAATTTCTAAAACAGGTTGTTTCAAAACATCATCGTGATAAGTCATTTGTGTTGAAACAGCGCGTCTTCCATGTTTGAAATATTCGGTTCCATTATTGGCAAGAAATTGATCTGGTGGAATATCCAAATCTATTTTATTTGGAACAATAAACCATTTGCCTTTTTCTTTTATAACTTCATGCGTATAGTTTTTTTCAATGATTTCCAAAGGCGTTACCCATTTAGTTTTAGCAATGATTTTGGCTGAATTTTCGGTTTGCTTTACAATTTGAATATCAATCGCATCCATTTTGGCATACGAATTTAAAATACCATCTTGTACCGCTGTTTCCAACATAAATTGCGATAGCGATTTGTTTCCTTTTGGATCTAAATAGGAATGTGCTTTTTCAAATTCTTTAAAATCAATCGCATCATAATAAGCTTTTATAACATTTTTCGGACTTAATTGCGACGAATTGTTGACATAAAATTGATAAACAAAATAAAAGATGATTAATAATACCATTCCAGTCCAAATATGAAGTAGAGTAACCAGCTTTCTTGGAAACTTTTTATAATCAACAGCAAATTTGAAAAAATCGGGTTGAGTAATTGGTTTCAGTTTTAAAGCTTGATATAAAATCATTTGAACGTTCAAAACAAAAGCAATAACCACAGTTAAAATTGGAATAATTCCCCACATCAATTTTTGATACAGCGGAATATCTTCAAAAGGAAGAATTTTGGATAATGGCGGAACGTTTAGTTTTTCCCAAACCATAATACCATTTTCCAATTGCGTTAATCGATGCCAACCACAGAAATATAATATTGGATCGTAGAATTTATCATTAGAAAAAACATATTTCAGATTGTATTTTTCTGGAACCGTTAAAAATTGTTGCAGCGAACCAATGCCTTCCAAACCTCTAAATTTTGAATTTTCCAAACGTTCAACAGCTCTCGAAGTTAATTCGGGTAATCTTCGTGCAGAATGATAATTTCCGTCAACAGTCAATGCTTTGGT
This sequence comes from Flavobacteriia bacterium, assembly GCA_013298525.1. Lineage (GTDB taxonomy): Bacteria > Bacteroidota > Bacteroidia > Flavobacteriales > Flavobacteriaceae > Flavobacterium. Next base: position 14,769 of record JAAFHW010000018.1, on the reverse strand, counting down.
TTGATAAGACAATGTTGCCATTTGATCGCCAAAACCCAAAGGCAAATATCGCCATTGATCGTGTTGGTCTTGGTTTAAGAAATTGATAATAGGTAACGTATTGATTTTTTGTGGTTGAAACGGACGAAAATAACCTAATGTAATCGTAAAAATCGCCATGAATAAAAACGAACCAGCAAACAATCCGGAAAGAATTTTATAATATACCGAGCCAAATCGTTCTTGCAAGTTAGTTCTTAAATCGCCTTCCACTAATCGGTAGGCAAATTCGCCAAACATTGGTAAACTCATTATTGCAGCCCAAAGTGTAAATCGGTCGAGTGTTAAAATATTGAAGGCATTGGCACCTAAAACCTTTAACGGAATTGGAGTAGTTCCGCCAGTTCCTAAAACGGTTAATAATGTTATTGATAAACCAAAGAAAATATAGCGTTTGCTGTAATATCTATAAAATATATAAGGTAATAAAAACAATAAAATTCCCCAAGGAATAACAAAAAACATCAATCCAGACGAAGTTACTTCTAGAAAATTATCGCGACTTCCATGCGGAATTGGCACTTGTGTAATTGGATTGTTTTTCGAATTAATCCAATAGGGGAAAATGCAAAAAACAATTAAAAAGACAGAAGTAAATCCAAATGCAATGATTCGCTTTAGTAATGAAATAGTAGTTTGTACAAATAATTTCATTGTTACTTCTTTGTACGAATTCACTTTTTCACGAGCAACATCCATCACCGTCATTCCGATTAACGGAAATATGAAGAATATCATTCCGAATAAAGGCGTAACATGATGCGAACAAACAGTTACAGCAATTAATGAAATGGAAGTGAAGTAATATTTCTTTTGTCCGGTTTTTATCCAAAGATAAATTTCTGGCAACGCATGCATCAAGATAGAAATCCCGACAATACTTGGCAATTGACCAAAAATATGAAGTGTTTCAACAAATGAAGAGGAAAAAACAGCTAGTAAAGCAGCATATCCTGCTACATTTCGATTGCCTGTAATTAAAAGCGAAAATCTGAAAACACCAGTGATAAAAAGAAGAATTGCAATAAGAGCAACGGTAAATAATCCGAATTTTAATCCACCAATAAAAGACAACAATCCAATACATTGATGTACTAATGGCGGATAACCCATGACTGTAAATCCGGTGTACCAACTATAATTCCATGGTTCAAACCAACTATTAGCATAATGATTACCAAAGAATAAATGGATTAAAGCATCATAAGTGTTTTCTAAAGTGAAGAAAATAGCACTTCCATGGAAAACCAGTCCAATTAATAATGCAGCCAATAAATATTTATTCGATTTTTCTCTCACAAACTATAAGTGCTTTCTTGATGATGTAAATATAGTAATAAACATCATATTGATGAATATTATATGTCTATAGAAAAAAACCATTCGTCGACACTAATTAATTCTTTGGTCTAAAATATAAATTGGAATTGAAGTTTTATTGTACTTTTGACATGAAAAATAAAAATAAAAAAACACAAAACATGAAAATATTAATTGTAGACGACCAAGAATTAGTATTACTTTCTTTGAAAAAATGTTTAACCGATTTAGGTTATGAAGTAATGACTTCAAATTCAGTAAATGACGCTATAGAAAAGTATGATTCCTATATGCCAAATTTAGTTATAGCTGATATAAATATGCCTGAATATGCAGGAGAAATAATCATTGATAATCATGATAATTCTGAAAATAAAAGCTCTGGATTGGATGTTGTTAAATATATAAAAGTTATTAAAAAGGACGAAACTCCTGTTATGATTTTATCAGGAAATAGTAATGAAGATGTAATTGAAAGAGGTTTTGCTTTAGGCGCAACAGATTATATGAAAAAGCCTTTAAGTTTAAACGAAATAGGCATAAGAGTTAAACGATTAATTGGAGCAAGTAACATAACTTATCCAGCAAACAAAAATAAATTTATTCAGGACAAAGTGATTGGAGTTGTAATTCCTTGTTACAATGAAGAGAAAAGATTAATGAGTGAAGAATTTCAAAAATTTGTAAATTCTAATTTAAGCTATCATTTATGTTTTGTAAATGATGGAAGTAAAGATAACACTTTAGAGGTTTTATATAGTTTAAAGAATCAAAACGAAGGCAGAATTAGTGTTTATGATTGTGCTCAAAATGGCGGAAAAGCAGAAGCTGTTCGTTTGGGAATGTTGCATTTAGCAAAACAACAACAGTTTGATTATATAGGTTTTTTAGATGCCGATTTATCTACCAATTTTGAAGATTTTGACACCTTGGTTGATACCATAAAAAATTCAGATTTTAAAATTGTAAGTGGTTCTAGAATAACAAGAATGGGTGCTGATATTGAAAAAGAATCAGCGAGAGCAATAATTAGTAAAACTATAAATTTTATTATTAGAAAAACATTAGGAATGGATTTTAAAGACACACAATGTGGTGCAAAAATCATGACTAAAGACGTTGTTGAAGATACATTTCAAACTAAATTTTTAACTAAGTGGTTGTTTGATGTTGAAATTTTCATGAGAATGAGACAAAAATATGGTTTAGAAAAAGCCAAAACTTTATTGTGTGAAAAACCACTAAACAGATGGGTTCACATGGATGGTTCAAAATTATCATTTAAAGATTCCTTTAAAATTTTAGGACAAATAGGTCAAATAGCTATACATTATAGATAGTTTTTTATTTTTTATTTTTTATTTTTCAAAAAAAAGAGGTTGTTTTTTTATCAACCTCTTTTTCATTGGTTAAAATTGTATTTTTTTCTATATTTGAAAATTAACTGCATTTAAATTAGTCATTTGAATAATGATTACCTAAGTTAAGTTGTTTATTAAATAAACTTTAAACTAAATAATGAACTTAAAAGAAGCCTATAAAAAAATTGGTCCTGAGCAGTTTTTTATGATTACCATTCTGTTTGTAAATGCAGGTAATTATTTGTACAATTTATTGTTAGGAAGAATTCTTGGTCCAGCACAATTTGCTGATGCTGCGATACTAATAACTTTACTTCTTGTTTTATCTTTTGTAGGAATGACTTTTCAAGTGGTCACGGCAAAATATGCAGTGTTATTCGAGGATGGAATTCTAAATCAGTTTTTAAAATTTATTTTTAAAAATGCACTTGCCTTTGGGTTGTTGTTTGGGTTTTTAGTAATTATTTTTAACCAACAATTGCAACAAATTTTTCATACAAAAACGGCATTAATGTTTGTGATTTTTGGTATAGGATTGCCACTCTATTTTGTAATGAGCATAAATCGTGGGTTATATCAAGGTAAAAATAATTTAAAAGATTTATCAAAAACTTATTATTTTGAAATGCTTTGCAGATTGATTCTAACAATTGCAATTATTCTACTTTTTCCCTCAATTCAATCATCATTAGTAATTGCTTTTGGCATATTGATATCTTTTATCTTTGGACTAATTCCTTTTCAAAAATCAATTTTTAATAAAGACAATGGCAATCAAAATGAGCAATTAGATACAAAACCAATCATCACATTTTTTGCATTAACAGCCTTTTACGAACTCACACAAATCATTATAAATAATAGTGATATTTTACTTGTAAAACATTACTTCGATAATGAACAAGCTGGTTTATATGCATCATTAGCACTTATTGGTAGAGTAGTTTATTTTGTAGCTTGGATGTTTGTAATGTTGCTTTTGCCCAAAGTAATTCAATTAAAAAAAGACGGCGCCGATACTTTGCCAATACTTCTAAAATATGTTTTTTATATAGTTTTATTATCGACAATTATTGTTTTGGGTGCTTTTTTGTTTCCTGAGTTAGTTGTAAAAATAATGTTTGGCGAAAAATATTTACCAATTGCATTTTTATTATGGAAATATGCTTTAGCAACTTCAATTTTTGCAGTAGCAAATATCTTTGCGTATTATTTTTTGTCTATCAATAAATATGTTCCAGTAATAATATCGGCTATTTTAGGTCTAACTCAAATAATATTGATAGTATTATTTCATAAATCATTAGAACAAGTTGTAATAATGCAGATTATAGCAATGATTATATTGTTAGCATTCCAATTGAGTTATTTCTTAATAAACAGAAATATAAAAGTGAAAAGTACTCTTAATTAATTTTATAAAACTATGAAAGTAGCAGTTGTAACAGCATTTCCACCAAGTAAAGTAACACTAAATGAATACGGTTATCATTTGGTAAAAAACTTTGTACAGAATGATGAGGTTTCTGAATTAATTTTGATGTCAGATAAAACTAACGAGCCCAAACAATTAGATTTTGATAAAAAAGAAAAAATAAAGATTAAAGAGTGTTGGGAATTTAATAGTTACACCACCTTTTTCTCTATAATTAAAGCTGCCAGACAAGAAAAACCAGATGTAATTTTATTCAATTTGCAATTTGTAAAATTTGGAGATAAGAAAATTCCTTCTGCATTGGGTTTATTATTGCCAATGTTTTTAAGGCTATTCGGATTTAAAACGGTTGTTTTATTGCACAACATTTTAGAGCAAGTAGATTTAGAGAAAGCAGGTTTTACAGAAAGTAAAATTATGCAAACCATCTATAATTTTATAGGTACAAACATTACAAGATGCCTTTTGAAGGCTAATAAAGTAGCCGTAACAATTCATAAATATGTTGATATTTTAAATGCAAAATATAAAACAAAAAATGTAATTTTAATTCCACACGGAACTTTTGAAACCGTAAAAGAACCCAATTTTGAACTTAAATCTGGACCAAAACAAATAATGGCTTTTGGAAAATTTGGTACTTATAAGAAAGTCGAAATTCTAATTGAAGCCATAGAAATTGTTAGAAAAACCAATTCAGATGAGTTGGAAGTTGTAATTGCAGGAACCGACAGTCCAAATACACCAGGTTATTTAGATGGAGTTCAAGAAAAATACAAAGATGTAAAAGGAATTGTTTTCACAGGATATGTTGAAGAAAACGACGTAGAAAGAATTTTTACAGACAGTACAATTGTTGTTTTTCCTTATACATCAACCACAGGAAGTTCTGGAGTTTTGCATCAAGCAGGAAGTTATGGAAAAGCAGTTATCATGCCCGATTTGGGTGATTTAGCTTTATTAGTAAAAGATGAAGGTTACAAAGGAGAATTTTTCAATCCCGAAAGTGCGCAATCATTAGCAACTGCAATCGACAAAATATTATCAGATGATGATTATCGAAAAGAAATTGCCAAAACTAATTTTGAGGCAGCAAGTGCACTTTCAATGGATAAGATAATTACAATGTATATGAACTGTTTTAAATCAATATAAAAATAGGATACAATTTGATGAATTTTTATCTCAAAATAAATTTAAACTTATTGTCTTAACCAAATATTTTATTTTTATAAAATTAGGCATTACTTTTGATAAAATATTAAACTCACAAACTTATAAACTTTCAATATGATTGATAATTTAAAGAAAATATTAAACGAAGATCAAGATCCAAAAGCGATTGAAAAAATAACTGCTAAATTGGAGAATCTTTTAATGTCTAACGAAGAAATTGGATACATTGCTGTACAAAAAAAACCAGCTGTGACAATTTTGCCAGATAGTATTGTAGTTACCAATAAAAGAATAATTCTTTGTAAACCAAAAAATCTTGGTTTATCAATGGAATTTGTAGATTATGATTGGGATGATGTTGCGGCAAGTTTTGTAAAAGAAGGAATTCTTGGTGCCGATTTCACTTTTACTACTAAATCAGAATTGACACATACGGTTGATTATTTACCAAAAAATCAAGCACGAAAATTATATACTTATGCTAAAGAGCAATTGGACTTATTGAAAAATCCAGTTTCAGCTCCAACTGTTACAATAGTTGAAGAAATTGCACCAGTTTATGATGAAGTGGTTGAAGAAGTAGAAGAAGTTGCAACAGAAGAAGTTACTAATTTTGCCGAAATTATTCCAGTAGAACAATCAGGTTACAGAGATGAAAAACAATTTCCTGATGAAAAATTAAATGCAGAAAGTGGTTTAGCAAGTTTAACCCAAGATCAATTATTTGAAAAACTTCAGAACTATAAAAAGTTGTTGGATAATGGTTTAATTCTGCAAGGAGAATACGATAAATTGAAAAATGAAATTTTAAGTTATTTGTAAATTTCAAAGTAAAAATTCATATGACCGATTGAAATAAAATTCAGTCGGTTTTTTTTATGTCCTTATGTAACATTTGTGACTTTTTAATTGGTTAAAGTGAAGTAATTTTATACTGTTAAAATCAAAAAATCATGACAACAACAGTAGTAATAGGAGGAAGTTTTGCAGGTATGACCGCAGCACTCGAAATAAAGAGAAAAGGTAAAAACGAACACAAAGTAATATTGATTGATAAATCACCACTTTTTTTATTCATTCCATCTTTAATTTGGATTCCTTTTGGAAGAAGAGACATGAAAGATATATCTTTTAAAAAAGAAGGAATTCTAACTAAGAAAGGTGTTGATTTTGTACACGCAGAAGCTTTAACAGTAAATCCTACAACTCAAATTGTAACTACCGATAAAGGCGATTTTAAATATGATAATTTAGTAATTGCGACCGGTCCAAAAGTGAAATATGATGTTGCGCCAGGTGTAGAAGAATATACTCATTATATTGGAACTCCAAACGGAGCCATGAAAGCCAGAAAAGCTTTAGAAGAGTTTAAGAAAAATCCTGGTCCAATTGTGATAGGTGCTACTCAAAATGCAGGTTGTATGGGCGCAGCTTATGAGTTTTTATTCAATATAGAAAAATGGCTTCGTGAACAAAATATTCGTAAAAAAGTAGATTTATATTGGATTACACCAGAAGATTATTTAGGACATTTCGGAATTGACGGAATGCCAATGGGAGAAAGTATGCTTAAAGCATTTATGAAAATGTTTAACATTCATTATAGAGCCCAAGTTGGTGTAAAAGAAGTTAAGGAAGACAAAATAATTTTATCTTCTGATGAAGAATTACCATTCAAATTTTCAATGTTAATGCCACCATTCATCGGAGTTGATTTTGTGACTAATTCACCAGATTTGCATGCTACACCAACAGGTTATATCAATGTTGGTGATGATTACAGACATGTAGATTATCCAAATATTTGGGCTGCAGGAATTGCTGTAAATGTTGTATTGCCATTTACACCAGAAAAAATTCCTTTTGCTTCACCAAAAACAGGTTATCCATCAGATGAAACCGGAAAAATTGTTGCCGAAAACATAATAAGAGTTTCACAAGGGAAAACCGATTTGAAGAAAAAAGCATGGGGAAAAATTATGGGACTTTGTATTATGGATTGTGGTAAAAAAGAAGTTATTATTTTCTCAGACCATTTGTTCAAACCACGAAATTTTGCCATTATGATTCCAAACGTGATTTATGATTTTAACAAAGTTATTTTGGAGAAATATTTCATGTGGAAAAGTAGAAATGGGTATTCTTATTTACCATAAAATTTAACCACTAAGTTTTTAAAAATTGAAACCCGATAAATTAACTTTATCGGGTTTCCTTTTGTGTCTTTTGTGGTTATGAATATCTACATCGACTTCTTCTGTTTTTCAACAAATCCATCGGCTTGTAACTTCAATAATTCCAATGCACCTTTTTTCTTATAATTGTATAATTCTTTGTCGTCTTTGATGTCAGCATAGACTTTATCGTAAATTTCTGCATCGGTTTTTCGTTGCAAATCACTTTGATAACGATTTTGTGCTAGTACATTTTTAATTCCCATTTCGGCATCTTCTTGCTTAAAATCGTATTCGCCTCTTGGAGAAAGTAATTTGGCAATAATTGGCGAAGTTTCAATTGCTAAAAATAAAAGCATTATAAAAAATGAAGGCAACCAAGGCAATTTATTCAAAGCATTAATTCGAGCCATTAATCCATCAAAACCATCAATAATTGGTTGTGTTTCGGTTACTTTTTTATCTAAATCAGCTTGTAGCGTTTTGGCTTTGGCTTCTTTTTCGGTAATTTTTAGTACGTTAATTGCTTTTAACGAATCCAATTGCTTTAATTGTGCATCGTGTTTCAATCTTTTTTCGGCATAAACTGGACCTTTACCTAGCTTTTTAGTTCCAGATGTTCCTTCGGCTTCGGTAATATAAGTTGCATATAAATCGTTTACTTCTTTTTCTTTTTTGGTAATATCACTTTTCAGGCTATCGATTTCGGCTTTGTTTTTATCAACATCGCTTTGAAAATAGTTGGTCACTTGTTTTTTGTTTGCCATTGCCATTTCGTTTTTCTCTTTCAACAAAACGGTTTCAATTTCTTTCTGAAAGATTTTGATTTCCAATGGTTTTGAAATTACAATTGCAATAATAATCGCCAAAGCAATTCGAGGTGTTGCCTGAATAAATTCGTCAAGAAAATTATCACGTTTTTTGATGGTTGAAACAATAAATCTATCGAGATTGAAGATTAAAAATCCCCAAACTAAACCAAAGAAAACTGCGGTATAGACATTGTCAAAAACCGTGAAAAGTGCATAACTACTGGCTATAAAAGCCATAATTGCTGTGAAGAACACTGTGGCTCCAATTCCAGCATATTTGTTTTGTTCGCCGTTGGAACAACCGTTCACAATGTCAGTATCGACACCAGAACAAAGAATAAAAAAACGTTTTAACATGATTGATTGATTTTGATTTGATGATTGTAATACAAATTTAACGCCAAAAATTTTATAATGTTGTAAAATGTTGAAAATTACTTTTGTTAGCCACTGATTCACAGATTGTTTTAAAAGAAAAATCCGTTCACTCAATTAAGAATGAACGGATTTAAAATTTTGAGTTTGTGGTTGAATTATTTACTCATTTCCACAAAATACTTATAAAATAAAGGAATAGTTTCAATACCTTTTAAGTAATTAAAAATTCCAAAATGTTCGTTTGGTGAGTGAATAGCATCAGAATCTAATCCGAATCCCATTAATATAGTTTTTGATTTTAATTCTTTTTCGAATAAAGCAACAATTGGAATACTTCCACCAGAACGAACAGGAATCGCAGGAACTCCAAAAGTTTCAGTGTAAGCTTTATTAGCAGCTTGATATCCAATACTGTCGATTGGAGTTACATAACCTTGTCCGCCATGATGAGGTTTTACTTTTACTGTTACGCCAGAAGGAGCAATGCTTTCAAAGTGTTTAGTAAACAATTCAGTAATTTCTTCCCAATCTTGATTTGGTACCAAACGCATAGATATTTTAGCAAATGCCTGACTTGCAATTACAGTTTTTGCACCTTCGCCAGTATATCCGCCCCAAATTCCGTTTACGTCTAGCGTTGGACGAATGGAATTTCTTTCGTTGGTAACATATCCTTTTTCACCATAAATGTCGTTAAGGTTCAATGCTTTTTTATAATTATCTAAATTGAAAGGTGCTTTTGCCATTTCGGCTCTTTCTTCTAACGATAATTCTTCTACATTATCATAAAATCCTGGAATAGTGATGTGATTGTTTTCGTCATGAAGTGAGGCAATCATTTTTGCCAAAACATTTATTGGATTTGCAACTGCGCCACCATAAAGTCCAGAATGTAAGTCACGATTTGGTCCTGTAACTTCCACTTCAACGTAACTTAAACCACGCAATCCTGTTGTAATTGACGGTTGTTGGTTAGAAATCATTCCGGTATCCGAAATTAAAATAACATCATTGGCTAGTTTTTCTTGATTTTGAGTGACAAACCATGATAAACTTTTTGAACCAACTTCTTCCTCACCTTCAATCATGAATTTTACGTTGCAAGGCAAGCAATTGTTTTGAATCATGTATTCAAATGCTTTCACATGCATGTACATTTGACCTTTATCGTCACAAGCACCACGAGCGAAAATAGCACCTTCTGGATGAATTTCTGTGGTTTTTATTACAGGTTCAAATGGAGGAGAAGTCCAAAGCTCCATTGGATCTGGTGGTTGAACGTCATAATGTCCGTAAACCAAAACCGTTGGAAGATTTTTATCAATAATATGTTCTCCAAAGACAATTGGGTAACCTGGAGTTTCACAAATTTCAACATGATTGCAACCTGCTTTTTCTAGTGAAACTTTCACAGCATTGGCAGTATCAATCACATCTTGAGAGTAAGCCGTATCCGCACTTACAGAAGGAATTTTTAATAATTCGATTAATTCGTTTAGAAAACGCTCTTTGTTTTCTTGAACGTATTGTTTTATATTATTCATTTTTAATGGTTTATTTTGAAATTCAAAAGTACGAAAAAGAGTTTTAAAAAAAATTCCTATTTCATAATTTGTAATTAAGAATTATTCTTATATTTGCACTCACAATTTTCGCGGATATGGTGAAATTGGTAGACATGCCAGACTTAGGATCTGGTGCCGCAAGGCGTGTAGGTTCGAGTCCTATTATCCGCACAAAACGTCCAAATGAAAGTTTGGACTTTTTTTGTGGGCAAAAAGGACGAGAAGTTTATGCTGAGCGAAGTCGAAGTAAGTCCTATTATCCGCACAAAAAGTCCAAACGAGAGTTTGGACTTTTTTTATTTCTACACAATCGGTTAATTTCTATGTTAAGAACTTATTTTTTTAACTAAAATTGATTCCTATTCAATGAGTATTTTTGTATAATCTCTAAGTCTGAGTTTTAACCAATTTATTGGAATGAAAAGAAATCCGTCTATGACAGCACTTATTTTAGCTTTTATTGGTTTTGCATTGATAACCGGTGCATTGTTTTCGCTGTATCGTTCAAGCAACGAAGCGATTTCTATTGAAGAAAAAAGTGAAACTGAAATTGATATTGCCAATAAAAAAATTGATGTTTTAAGTGACGAAATTCAAGAAACTAAAGAGCAATTTGTCGATGCAGATTACAAAGATGAATCCAAACCTGAAGTAATGACTCAAATTGCTGGTCAGAACATTCCTATCATTGAAATTAAAGATATTGATTTAGGCGAAAGTTCTGATTTAACTGATGATGAACCACGAAAAAAAGGACAACGTATTACCTACATTCATCAATTGAAATTCTCTTTAGTAAATGTTGGAAAATTTTCATTGAAAGATGTAATCTTTTCTGTGAAGGATATTTATAACGATCCGAAAGAAGGTAAAAGCAAGAAGAAAGCCAAGGAATATAGTTATATGGGAAGAACTTTCGATAACGAGGATGTTGGTGCGTACAATAATATAGAGGTAAATACTTTAAATTTAAAATCTAAAAAATTGGTTTATGTAAGTAATTTGCCAACGAGCTTTGGAGTTGGTGATTACTATTTTGATATCATTGTAGAATGGAATAATGGTTTTTACCAAATGCATGTTGATATAGAAGAAGTAAACGGAAAATTGAAATACCGTTATCAATTTTATGACGTTGACGGAAAACCAATAAACTTAAAATCTTCGGAAGAAGTTACTGCTTAAAAAAAAAGCCTTTCAGTTACGAAAGGCTTTTTTTTATTTACTTGCTTTAATCCAATTATCTACTTTTTTCTCAAGAAGAGCTAATGGCATTACACCTGATTCTAATACAATTTGGTGGTATTTTTTGATGTCAAATTTGGAACCTAATTCTTTTTCGGCTTTTTTGCGGAGTTCAATTATTTTTAACTGACCAATTTTATACGATAAAGCTTGTCCTGGAACTGCCATATAACGCTCAATTTCTGAAATAATACTTGCTTCACTTTCAGCCTCGTTGTCTATAGAATATTGAATGGCTTGTTCGCGTGTCCAACCTTTAGAATGCATTCCGGTGTCAACCACCAAACGAATGGCTCGATGCATTTCGCTACCTAACATTCCGAAATATTGATATGGGTCTTTGTATAAACCTAATTCTTTTCCTAAACTTTCGGTGTATAAAGCCCAACCTTCACCATAAGCTCCAAACCAATTGAATTTTCTAAAATCGGGCAAAGCTTCATTTTCTTGTTGTAAAGAAATTTGAAAATGATGTCCTGGAATGGCTTCGTGAAGAAACAAATCCTCATCGGCATAATAATTATAATTTTTCACATCTGGAATTGGAACATAAAAAGTTCCTGGGCGAGAACCATCGGCTGCACCTTGAACATATTCGGCACTAGCTGTTTTTTCTCTAAAAGCTTCAGTTCTTTTTATTTGAAAAGCCGTTTTTGGTTGTAATGAAAATAATTTATCAACGTTTGGTTTTATTGTTTCGTGGTATTTTTCAAAATTGGCAATTACTTCTTCCGGTTTTTTGAAAGGTTTTAATTCGGATTTGTTTCTAACGTAATCGAAAAACTCTTTTATGGTTCCTTTAAATCCGACTTCGGTTTTCACTTTTTCCATTTCTGATTTCAATCTAGCTACTTCTTGAAGTCCTAGAGTATGAATTTCTTCTGGAGTCATTTCGGTTGTAGTCCATTGTTTTACATAGGCTTTATATAAATTAGCGCCATTTGGTAACGCTCCAATTCCGCTAGTGTTTCTAGATTTTGGAAGATACTCAGATTTTATGAAAGCAGTCATTTTCTTAAATCTCGGAAGCAGTTTTTCGTTGATTGTTGAAGCGTATTCTTTTTTTAGCGTTTCTTTTTGAGCTTCGGTAATTTCAGAAGGTATTGATTTTATAGTGGTGTAAAAAATATTGTCTTCAGCTTTCTGAGTAATCATTTCATCAAATTGATTTAATACTTTGAAAGACAAAACTTTTGGTAAAACTACATTTTTATCGATTCCTTTTTTCATATAAACTATTGCAGAATCTAACCAAACAGCATACAAATCCATTCTTTTCAAGAAGTTTTTGTAATCTTTCTCAGTTTTGAATGGTTGTGCGCTTTCTCCTGCTGCTAATTGCGCCATAGTTAAATGTGTTCCCCAAAATTGATGAATAGGTGTAAGATTAGCATTTTGTTGAAGTAAATCTTTTCCAACAGCAACTTCCCATTTAATGATGTCGAAACTGTTTTTTTCTTCATCAGAAAGTGATTCAAAATCGATTTTTGAAAGTTCGGTTTCGTATTTGTCGAAAAATTCAGCTTGTTTTTTTCTGAAAGAATCCGTCATTTCAAACTGCAATTGGTCGTTGTATTTGTTTTGACCATTTATTGTTGCTTCTAAAGGATTTAGAATGTTTTTTTCGTCAAAATAACTTTCGGTTAATTTTTTGAAATCTACTGATGTTTCTCCCGATTTACAATTTACTAGTAATAGTGAAAGTAAAATGAAGAAAAAAATTGTTTTCAAATTTTTCATTCGTATTTTGGTTATTGGTTGGTTAAAACTACTGAATTTATTCAATACAATTGCTATCTAGCCCTGATTGTATCTCGTCTTTTTGGACGAGAGGAAAGCAGGAATAGGGGTTACAAAAATTCTCGAACCATTCGCTCCTAAATTAATTTATGCGTTTAAAGCTTCAACGATAATGTCTTGGTCGTTTAGCATATCTTTTAGCATATTTTCAATTCCGTTTTTCAAAGTGAATGTTGATGACGGACAACCATTGCACGAACCTTGAAGCACAACTTTTACGCGTTTTGTATCTTGGTCGAAGGAGTCAAACAAAATATTTCCGCCATCGGCTGCAACGGCTGGTTTAACATATTCTTCTAAGATGTTGATAATCTGTTGTGAAGTAGTATCAAGATTATCGAAATTATTGATTTGTTGTTTTTCTTGTTTGGTGTCTTGAATAATCATAGTTTCATCGACAACTATGCCACCATTTTCAATGAATTGTTTAATAAAAGTGCGAATTTCAAGCGTAATTTCTTCCCAAGATGCGATGTCGAATTTGGTGACAGAGATGTAATTTTCATCGATAAAAATTTCTTTTACAAACGGAAAACCAAAAAGTTCTTTTGCTAAAGGTGATGCAATTGTTTGGTCGATATTTTTAAATTCAACGGCAGTTTTAGTGACTCTTTTGTTGACAACAAATTTTAATGTTGCAGGATTAGGAGTAGTTTCACCATAGACAGTAATTGCTGATTTTTTTGGTCTAAGCGGATCTTCAATTATTATTTTTCCGCCATTTTTTACATATTCTTCAATTTGCTCAGCCACATCATATTTGACGTCATTCCAATCTACAATACTGAAACGTTCGATGGCAATGAAATTTCCTGAAATGTAAACAGTTTTTACAAATGGAAGGTAAAATAATTGTTGTGCTAGAGGTGAGTTTTTAGCTTCGTCAATGTTTTTGAATTCGAAGTTTTCATTTTGAGTTATAAAATCAGGGAATTCAAATTTTAGAATTGTTGGATTTTGTGTTTCTTTTATAGTAATTTTCATAGTGATTCGTGTAATTTTCAACAAATTTAACAAAGTTATTTTGTGGGAATGTTTATATTTGAAGTTTTTAAACAATTAATTAACATTTGTGACGTTTTTTATTAACGTTTTAGTTTATTCAATACATGAAAAAAATTCTACTTATATTTTTAGTTGCTTTTTTTAATACAACTTTTGCACAGCTTGTAGTAAATAATACAACTCAAACTCCAAATCAATTAGTTCAAAACGTTTTACTTGGTGGTGGTATCACTGTCTCAAATGTTACTTTTAATGGTTCAGCATTAAACGCTAACTTGGTTCGTGATCAAGTTGGAAGTTTTACAGGAGGAAACACAACAAATATTGGATTAAACACAGGTATAATTCTAGCAACTGGCGATGCTCAATTAGCAGTAGGGCCAAATGATCAAGGAGGAGCAACAGATGCAACAGCTAATCCAATACAAGGTGATGCAGACTTACTGGCTTTAGCGTCTG